>CACYGL010000017.1 GCA_902773995.1 uncultured Coriobacteriaceae bacterium
TTCTGCTTGTGATATCTTTCTTTTAGACAAAGAGAAGGAAACACAGTTTGCACACATGCGTAGCGGGATTGATTTGCCGGGCAGTGGGATTGATTTACCTGGTAAATCAATCCCGCGTGGAATCGAAATACCGGGCAACTTAATCCCGCACCCCGCGAGGAGGACCACATGAGCGAGTTCGCAGAGGAGAGGCGCGCGGCAATTCTCTCGATGCTCGAGAGAAACTCGTCCGTGCAGGTTGCCGAGGTGGCCGACGCTCTGGGCGTATCCCGCGTCACGGCGCGAGCAGACCTCGACGCCCTTGCGCGCGACGGAAAGTTGCGTCGCACCCACGGCGGCGCGGTCTCGCTCTCGCGCACTCTCACGGTGTCAATCCAGGACCTGCGAGTCAACGTGAACGTCGAGGCAAAGCGCGCCATCGCCCGCGTTGCCGCGACGTTCGTGCAGCCGGGCCAGTCCGTGCTCGTGGACACGGGCACCACGGGCCTCGAGCTCGTGCGCGCCCTTGGCGAGAGGGGCGAGGTGACCATCGTGACGGCAGACCTCACCATTGCAGACTACGTTGACCGCTCGATGCCCTCCGCCGAGGTGGTGCTCCTGGGCGGTGCGCTGCGCAAGGGCCACCGCTACACATCTGGGGCCGTGGCCGTCTCGGCGCTCTCGATGCTTCGGCCTGACGTTGCCTTTGTGTGCCCAACGGCCTTTGCCCCTGGCCGCGGCTTCATGACCGGCTACGAAGGCATGGCGGAACTCAAGCGAGCATTTCTCGCCTGCGCGGGCATGACCTGTGTGCTCATGGATGCAAGCAAGGTGGGGGCCCATGGTCTCTTCTTCTTTGGCGATGTGGGCGACGCCGACATCATAGTGATGGAAAAAGACCCCGAGGGAGCCGTTGCCGGCTGTCTCGGGGACGTTTCCACTCGGCTGGTGCTTGCGGGGGAATAGGACAGGCGTCTGGAGTCTATGCCACACGCTCCACGTGGGTGCCGTCCATGAGCCCGCGCGCGACCTCCATGTCAAAGTGACCGGTCGAGGCGGACATGCAGTTGGCGCTTGCGCAGGCCATCGCATAGCGCAGCTGCTCGGCTGGCTTCAGGCCGCGGGCCATGGCAACGGCAAAGGCGCCAACCATGGTATCGCCAGCGCCCACGGGGTTCACGACCTCGATCTTGGGGGCAATCCCGCGGAAGGTCCCCTCGTCGCACGCCATCACGGCGCCGTCGCCACCGAGCGAGACCACCACCTGCGCGATGCCGCGCTCGTGGAGCTCGCGGGCCGCGCCGATGACCTCGTCCACCGAGGAGACCTTGCGGCCAAGGATCTGGCCAATCTCATCGGTGTTGGGCTTCACCATGGTGGGCAGCGCGTCGATGCTCGCCTTGAGCGTGGCGCCGGAGGTGTCGAGGATGCACGGCTTGCCCTGCGAGCGGACCAGCTTGATGAGACGCACGTAGGTGTCGGCGGGCAGACCCTTGGGGAAGCTGCCACTCATAGTGACTACGTCCGCGCGCGCAACGAGCGAGACGAGCCGCTCCTCGAGGGCAGCGAGCTCCTCAGGCGTTACCTCGCGGCCGGGCTCGAGGAACTCTGTGGAAAGCCCATCGGGCTCGAGCACGTTCACGCAGCAGCGCGTCTCGGTTGCTACTTCGACAAAATCGTGGGGAATGCCGTCGCGGTCGAGCAGCTCACAGAGGAGGCGTCCGTTGTTGCCACCAACAAAGCCAGTCGCGAGGACCTCCTCGCCGCATGTGGCAACAGAGCGCGACGCGTTGAGGCCTTTGCCGCCCGCGTTGTCGATGCACTCTGCCACGCGCATGACGGTGCCGCGCTCGAGGGTGGAAGAGATGCGGTAGGCCTTGTCGATAGAGGTGTTGAGCGTAACGGTGAGAATCACGATGCTCCTCCTTGCAATTCTGGGGTGCAAATTAGATACCAGTTCCTGAAAGAATAACTCCGACAAAGGTTAGTTTGTCTGTTGGTAACAACCACTGGATATACCAGAAATCTACGACATCTATGCGAGAATTTATCTGTCAAGACATGCTGGTATTTTCAAATTAGTACCACTACCTGCGATAACGTGCCGTGACCGATATGATTTCCGCCGCGAACGGCATTCATCGAAACATAACCATTTTTTCTCTGGACTAAATGCGGAGGTCTTGTAAAGTGGCCTTAGTTGACGACGGGCGTAACAAAGAGGTTCCCTCCCGGAACCAAAAGTCTTCTAACCTGAGTTCCGTGATGAAGACACCGTCAGAGGAGGATGCGCATGGTCGGATTTGTGCTCACTGGTCACGGGGACTTCTCCGTGGGACTCGCAAGCTCCGTCAAGATGATCGCTGGCCCGCAGGAGGAGTTCGACGTCATTCCGTTCCACGAGGACGAGGCGGGCGAGTTCCCGCAGCAGCTTGCCGACGCCATCGCGGCCTCTTCCGAGCGCAACGACGGCGTGATTGTCTTTTGCGACCTCATGGGCGGCACCCCCTTCAACCAGGCCATGATGAACACGCAGGTAGTCCCCGGCGTCGAGGTTGTCGCAGGCACCAACCTGCCCATGCTCCTCGAGGTCCTCACCACCCGCACGCCCGAGTCCACCACGCAGGAGCTTGTCGACTGCGCCGTCGAGGCGGGCAAGCAGGGCGTTGTCCACATGGTCCTCTCCGTTGACGACGAGTCCGACTCCGACGACCTGGGCCTGTAATGGACTTCTGGCAGAGCGTCCTTTCCGCCTGCGCGGCGCTGCTCATCCTCATCGCCATCATGGGCGTCGTCTATGCGATCTACAGTGCGGTGAAGGCCAAGAAGCAGAAGGCCTACTTCGCAGAGCTCCATGCCAGCCTCAGGAAGGGGCAGCGCGTTGCCTTCGCAGGCGGGCTGTACGGCAAGCTGGTGCGCGTTGGCGAGGAGACCTGCGACGTCGAAGTCAAGTCCGGCGCGGTCATCGAGGTCTCGAGGTACGCGATTCAGGAGATTTCGAGGTAGCGCACACCGCCCGCCTGGGCTGGTTCGTTCTAGTCGAGAAGGAAAACCCTCGCCCGCATGACGCGGGCGGGCACGAGAAAGGGGAAGCAAGCATGGCTGAGCCCAACATTCTTCTTACCAGGATCGACAACCGCCTGATTCACGGCCAAGTCGCCACCCAGTGGACAAGCTCCATTGGCGCGAACCTCATCCTTGTTGCCAACGATGACGTTGCAGCCAACAAGATGCGCCAGAAGCTCATGGACATGGCCGCCCAGAAGACCATCGATGTCATCCACAAGGCTGCCGCCCGTCAGCACATCTTCCTTATCGTCGAGAATCCCGAGGATGCGCTGCGCCTGGTCAAGGGTGGCGTGCCCATCAAGAAGCTCAACATTGGCAACATGCACATGTCCGAGGGCAAGCGCCAGGTCGCAACCTCCGTTGCCGTGAACGACGAGGACGTTGCTGCCTTCCGTGCGCTTCAGGACGCGGGTGTGGAGCTCTCGATCCAGCGCGTGCCCAGCACGCCGGTCGAGCCTACGTCGAAGCTCTTCGAGTAGCCCCCTAGCGCTTTTCGCAACAACTTAGTTTGGTCGTGCGCACCCGTGAGGGACGGGTGCTGACGATAGCTCTATCTCTATCCGTGGCACGTGGTACTAGGAACCATAGGAAAGGAGGAACAAGGATGGAATACTCAGCTCTCCAGGTGATCTTGGTCTTCAGTGCAGACCGGCCTCATCGTTGGTGGCACGTACCAGCTCATGACGATTGGTAACATGCCAATCGGAGGTGCCCAGCCGCCTAACGCGGTTGTCGGTGGCATCATGGCAGCCATTCTGGCAATCACCCTCAAGCTTGACCCGAACGCTGCCGTCGCTACCGCTATTCCGTTCTCCCTGCTTGGCCAGTACGGCGTCACCCTGATCTTCACGATCATGTCGCCGCTCATGTCCAAGTGCGACCAGTACGCCGCTGAGGCTAACCCCAAGGGCATCGAGCAGATTAACTACCTCTCGATGTGCCTGCTCGGCCTCATCTTTGGCGTCGTCGTCACCCTGTTCTTCATCGGCGGCCAGGCGGTCGGCTCCGCCGTCGTCGCCGCCATCCCCAAGTGGCTCAGCAACGGCCTCTCTGCAGCCGGTGGCATGATGCGCTTCGTCGGCTTTGCCATCCTGCTCAAGTTCATGATGAACCGCGACATGTGGGGCTTCTACTTCATGGGCTTTGGCCTCGCGATCATCGTCTCTGGTATCTCCAGCCTGGCGACCCCGGCCCTCTTGATCCTTGCCCTTATCGGCTTTGGCTTCGCCTACTGGGACTACCAGCAGAACACCGAGCTCAAGGGTTCCGTTGCCGTTGCTGCTGACACCGATGGAGGTGAGGAAGATGGCATCTAATGAGACCACTCAGGCCGTCAATCGTTTCGAGGGCGTGACCGAATACCAGAACCTCACACCCGCCGCCGACCTCGACCAGAAGACGCTCAACAAGATGGCGTGGCGCTCCTGCTTCCTGCAGGCGTCCTTCAACTACGAGCGCATGCAGTCCGCAGGCTGGCTCTACTCCATCCTCCCCGGTCTCGAGAAGATCCACGCGGATAACAAGGAAGACCTCGCGCTCTCGATGACCCACAACATGGAGTTCTTCAACATCCACCCGTTCCTCGTCACCTTCGCCATGGGCATCATCCTTTCCATGGAGCAGAAGAAGGTTGACATCCCCACGATCCGCGCCGTCCGCGTCTCCCTCATGGGCCCGCTCGGCGGCATCGGCGACGCCATCTTCTGGATGACCCTCGTGCCTATCCTGGCCGGCATCACCTCGAACATGGCCATCGCAGGCAACATCTTTGGTCCCATCCTGTTCCTCATCGTCTTCAACATCATCCAGTTCGCGCTGCGCTTCGGCCTCATGAACTGGTCCTACAAGATGGGCATGAACGCGCTTGACACCCTCATGGAGCACATGAAGGCGTTCACCCGCGCGGCCTCCATCCTCGGCGTCTTCGTCGTTGGCTGCCTCACCGTCACCATGGGTGGCACGCAGATCAACCTCACGATTCCCAACGGCACCACGCAGGCCTACGTCGCGCACACCGCGACCGTCCCCACCGAGGACGTGAGCAAGTTCGAGGTCATCTCCAAGGACTCCGACGGCACTACGCTCTCCGGCATGGTTGACGCTGCGGGCAACCCGCTGGCCACCACCGACGCAGACGGCAACGCTGTGACCGCTGGCGCCACCGACCTCGGCAACGGCATGAGCGAGGTCACCTACATGGAGACCGTCACCTCGCCCGTCAACGTCGACATCGCCAAGATCCTCGACAGCATTTGCCCCAAGCTTGTCCCGCTCGCGCTGGTCATGCTTCTGTACTACCTGTTCTCTAAGAAGAACTTCACCCCCATCAAGGGTATTGTTCTCGTGCTCATCATCGGTATTGTTGGTGCCGGCTTCGGCATTTGGCCGAGCATCTGGGGCTAAGCCCTACAATGGTCGCGTACCCGGGGCGGCCCGCCGCCCCGGATGCCGGCTTGCCGGCGCAAACGCGCTACAGGCTTTAGTGCAACAGGCGGCGCGGGTACGCTTACGCGTGCTCGCGCCTTTTTCAGGACGGTGACAACATGACCCCCATCTCGCGAAAGCAGCCGCTCTACGACCAGCTCGTCGACCTTCTCCACGAGAAGATTGAGAACGAGATGGGTGCCGGCGACATGCTTCCCTCCGAGCGAGAGCTCTGCGAGACGTACGGCCTCTCGCGCACGACCGTGCGCCTGGCCCTTGCGGAGCTCGAGCGCCAGGGGTTGGTCACCAGGCAACACGGCCGAGGCACCTTTGTCTCGGAATCGGTGCGCGAGGCGACGAACCTCATGGGCACGTACAGCTTCACCGAGCAGATGAAGAGCATGGGGAGGGTCCCCACAACAGTGGTGCTCGAGTTCGATACCATAGGCGACCCCGTTATACGCATGAAGCGCCTGCGCGCCGCCGATGGCATCCCCATGATGGTCGAGCGCACCTACCTGCCGGCGTCCGAGTTTCTCGGCCTCTCCCGGAGGGACGTGGAGGCACAGCCGCTCTACGACATCATGGAGAAGGTCTACCACGAGACTATCCGCGTGGCGGAGGAGGAGTTCTGCGCAAGCGTTGCCCGCAAGGACGACGCGGAGCTTCTCGGCATCGGCGAGGCTGCCCCCGTGCTCAAGCTCTACCGCACCACCTTCAACGTGAAGAACACGGCCATCGAGTACACCAGGAGCGTTGCTCGAGCCGACCAGTTCAGATACAAGGTCTCACACTATCGGGGCTAGGGAAGGCCCCCGAGAGGAGAAGAACATGTTCGAGAAGGACGAGGCGACGCTCACGTCGATGGGTGCCCAGATCACCACCAAGGAGATCATGCAGCAGCCGGACCTGTGGGAGGGCACGCTTAAGATCTACGAGGACAACCTCGGGGCCATCGAGGACTTTCTCGCCAAGGCACGTGCGCTTGGTGGCGCCCGCCGCACCCGCGTGATCTTCTGCGGTGCCGGTACCTCTGCGTACGTGGGAGACACCCTCGTGCCGTACCTGCGCCACGTGGGCGACAACGAGTCCTTCGAGTTTGCGCCCGTCGCCACCACAGACGTTGTCTGCGCACCTCTCGACTACGTGCGTCCCGAAGACCCCACCGTCATGGTCTCGTTCGCGCGCAGCGGCAACAGCCCCGAGAGCATGGCGGCCTACGAGCGCGTGGGGCAGGTCGCCAAGGACCTCCTCTACCTCAACGTGACCTGCGCCCCCGAGGGCAGGCTCGCCCAGGAGTCCAAGGATGACGAGCGCGCCCTCACGCTGCTCATCCCTCGCGCAAACGACAAGGGCTTTGCCATGACGGGCAGCTACTCCTGCATGCTGCTTCTCTCGGCGCTTATCTTTGACCAGGCCTCCATCGAGGACAAGCGCGCCTGGGTTGCCCGTGCCGCCAAGATGGGCCGCGAGGTTGTGGCCCGCGAGCCCGAGGTCAAGGCGTGGCTCGATCGCGACTTCGACCGCGTGACGTACCTGGGCTCCGCTTCCCTCTCTGGCCTGGCCCGCGAGGCGCAGCTCAAGATCCTGGAGCTGTGCGCCGGTCGCATCGCTACGTCGTTCGACTCCTCGATGGGGTATCGCCACGGGCCCAAGTCCTTCGTGAACGGCAAGACCCTCGTCTTCGACTTTGTGAGCAACGATCCCTACACGCGCCAGTACGACCTCGACATTCTGAACGAGATCAAGGGTGATGAGATTGCCCTGGCTACGGTGGGCATCCAGCAGCGTACTGGCAGCGACTTTGCGGGCGAGAACTTCTCGTTTGATGGCGACGTGCTTCTCCCCGAGGTCTACCTTGCCCTGCCGTACGTGATGTTCGCGCAGACGGTTGCCATCAACGCCTCCATCAAGGTTGGCAACACCCCCGACACCCCGTCGCCCACCCGTTCAGCATGTAGTCCTGCTTCGGTGCGGGGGGCCTTGGGTATACCTTTGTTAACTAATTCCCCGCACCGAGGGCTTTGGCCCTGGAAGGAGAGATCATGGCAACGTATGCGGTCCACGCCGCCCACTTTGTTCTCCCCGGTAGGCTCACCGGAGAGGGCTACCTCACCATCACCGACGGTCGCTTTGGGTCCTTCTCGACCGAGAAGCCTGACTGCGAGATTGTCGACTACGCGGGTGCCTATGTGGGCGCCGGCCTGGTTGACACCCACATCCACGGCTTCCACAACCACGCCACCACCGACATCGACCCCGCTGGCATCAACGATGCAAGCGTGGCGCTCCCACGTTCACGGATTCCGTCGAGAACATCGGCAACCAGTGCGAGACCATCGCCGATGCGGTGGACGAGCGCGACGAGGGCTTTGTTGGTGCTCGAATCCCGGGCATCTACCTTGAGGGGCCCTTCTTTACCGAGAAGCACAAGGGCGCGCAGAACCCCAAGTACCTCGTGCCGCCCTCGTACGACGACTTTGCCGAGTGGCAGCGCAGGGCGCGCGGCCTCATTCGCAAGAGCGCGCTTGCTCCCGAGTACCCCGAGGCGCCCGAGTACATCTCGCGCCTTGCTGCAGAGGGCGTGGTGACCGCGCTTGGTCACTCCGACGCCACGTACGATGAGAGCATCGCTGCCGTTGATGCTGGTGCCACCGTGTTCGTGCACACCTACAACGGCATGCGCGGCCTGCACCAGCGCGAGCCGGGCGTGCTTGGCTGCGCCATGACCACGGACGAGACGTACGCCGAGCTCATCTGCGACGGCCATCACGTGCAGCCCGCCGCGTGCGCGGCGCTCGTGCGCGCCAAGGGTTGGGACCACGTGGTTCTCATCACGGATTGCCTTGCCTGCGGTGGCATGCCCGAGGGCAACTACATGAGCGGCGGCCTGCCCGTCGTAATGAAGGACGACCTCTGCTACCTTGCCGACATGAGCAGCATCGCTGGGTCTGTCCTCACGCTTGCCAAGGGCGTGAAGAACATGGTCGACTGGGGCATCGTGACGCCCGAGCAGGCCATTCGCATGGGCAGCGAGATCGCGGCGCGCTCGGTGGGCGTGGATGACGTCTGCGGCAGCATGCTGCCCGGGCGCAACGCGGACTTCAACGTCTACGCGGCCGACATGTCGCTCACGGCGACCTACGTTGGCGGCAAGCTGGTGCCTGTGGCGTAGGTGCGGCGGCGCGCTCCTTCTCGTCCTGCGGCGCACCTTCTTCTCGCCACGCGGCTCCAGAAGGCCCGCTTTTGACAAGATTTCCGCTACAGCTGCGGCCTCGGCGTCAATTTGGCGCCGGGGCCGCTTTCTTATTCGTAGTGGCGGTCGCGGGCCGGCTCTTGGGATCTTGGTAGAGGTCCCGAACGTGCGCCCGAACGGGTTCTCTCAGGAAACCTGCGGGTTAATAGCAATCCTTTAAGGCGTGGCAAGGTCCCAGCCTGAGGCTTTTCTCAGCGACGCATTCTGCTAACTGCTATTAAGTCGCAGGTTTGGGGGCGAGGGGGTCGCGCCGGGGGCGAGGGGGTCGCGCCGGGGGCGAGAGGGCCGCGCCGGGTGCGAGAGGGTCGCGCCGGGGGCGAGGGGGTCGCGCCGGCTGCGAAACAGCCGCTCGAAGAAACGGCGCGCAGCATTGCAACAGCTGCCCTCCCTAGACGAGTACCCCCCGGCACCTGGGGTGCCAGGGGGTACTGCGATGCGGTCTCGTCTTTGCTACTGCTGGATTTGCACGCCTGCGTCGATAAGGCGCTTGCTCACACGGGCTTGAACCTCGATGTAATACGCGTCGTCTGCGTCGCTGAGCGTGCTCTCGTCGACGTCGGATATGCGCTTGGCCCAGTCGGTCTCCTGCTGAACGAGGTCGGTGTAGTCCGCGAGCATGCTCGCCTGGTCGACGGCGTCTGCGTCGGTATACTTGACCATGAAGTCACAGTACTTGTTCATGAACTCCTCGTAGGAGTCCATCGTCTCCTTGAACTCCGGGGTTATGAGCGACGAGTCCGCCGTCGTGGAAGAGTCTGTCGAAGCAGAGCTAGACGCCGCATCGCTTCCGGCTGAGCTTGCGTCTGAGATGTCGACCCAAATAGACACAACGTTGGCACCCCTGTAGTCGATGCGCAGCTTGGCACCGTCGGCGTTACTTGCCTCATAGTAGATGTCGCCACTACGGTAGTCGACGTTAAAGCCTGCGTCCTTGCACTGGGTGACGTATGCCGAGAACGCATCCTTATCCATATCCCCAACGTTTACCTGGTAGACCTCTGAGCTGTCCTGGACGATTGACCCCTCTGTGGACGAGGGGGCCGGGACCAGCGATCCCGGACCGCTCGTTGGCCAGGTGATGGTTGCCATCTCATCGGGTGCGTCGAGAGATACCGAAAGCTCCTCCTTGCTCTCGTAGTAGTAGAGAGACAACTGGTAGCCTTCCTCGTTGAAGGCTTTATAGGTAGAGCCATTCAACCCTCCCTCGACCGTGAAGCCTTTCTCCTTGCAGGCGTCAACGTATCCTGAGTAGTCGCTGCCCGAGTACTTTGCTAGCGTCGCGGAGAATCTGCTATCAGAGTTGTAGTCAACTTTGCCTCTGTCGGTCCCTGGGTCGGGGAGCATCGTCGCAAGTCCGCTCGTTGGCCATTCCAACTTTGAGTTCTTTGCGTCGCTTGATCCGGAGTTACAGCGAGCAATAGCAAAGATTGCAATCAGCGCGACAACGACAATCAGAACGATCTTGCCCTTTCCGCCCCTCTTTCCTTTGGGGACTCCACCACCGGACGATGCCCCAGAACCGTCTGCGCCATCGGCTCTCTCCCATTCCATGGATGCCCCTTTCTCGTGCTTGAACTTGGGTTCATTGGATTGCGCAACTGCTGTATCAATTCTGAGAAGGGACGCTGGCCATTACCTCAGTTGCCAACTGAATTCCGCGACCGGTTTTCAGTTGTCAACTGAGGTAATTCTCGACGTGCTTCCTAAGATTGGTCATGTCGGTTCTCTGGCTCATGCTGGGGCAAGCTCGTCCGACTTCCGAGGTGACCATGAAGTCCTATAACCTTGACCAAGGGGAGTACGTTGTTCTGCAATGCAGCGACGTCGGTCTCATGAATGACGGGAGCGTAGACCCCCTCGAGGAGGTTGTGCTCACAAACAAGCATTTGATTCTCGTGGCAAACGTTTTCGAAGGTGTCTTTAGGTCCTCTCGTTACCTCAAACGGCTCCCACTCGAGCAGGCGCTCGATGACATGGGGGTTCCGCGTACTGCCGTGACAAAGGTCCGCGACAACTACCTCCTCAATGTGGCCTTCGAAGACGAGACCATCTCGCTGTGCTTCTCTGGTCTCTCTGGTGGCTCTGCAACCGCCGCGAGACGCTGGGAGCGCGCCATCGCAAACGCCGCTGTGGGCGACCTGGACGGCATTGACGCGGGCAGCGAGTTGGGTGACACGGTAGGAGATCTGTTGGAGGAGACCAAGGGTGCCGTTGGTGCCCTGTTTGGTACTGCCGGGCAATCACGCAAGAAAGCCGAGCAGTACCAACGGCCAATCTCGGTCACCAAGCGCTGCGTGGGGTGCCATGCGCCAATCGTTGGGCGCAAGGGAGCCGTAGTCACCTGCAGCTATTGTGACACCAAGCAGACGCTCTAAATCGCTGAGGAGAGGACCATGGGCATCATTGACGCAGCGTTTGACTCCATTGGTGGCGTCTTTTCGGACCAATGGAAAGACGTTATCACCGCTGGCCACTTTGACGAGCACACGCTCGTGACGCCCGGAATCCGCCGTGACCAGCAGAACGGGCGTGGCAACAACTACGGTGCCGAGGACATCCTCTCAAATGGCTCGGTAATCTATGTGCCAGAGAATACGGCGGCGTTCGTGTTCAGCCAAGCGGGCATCGAGCAGGTCATCACGACGCCAGGGGGCTATGAGTACCGCAATGGCCAGGCAACCGTCTTTGACGAGAAGGACCGTACCGAAAGTGGCCTCGGCACAATCTTCCTCAAACAGGCAGCCGAGAGAATTGGCTTTGGCGGCATGTCACCCGACAGCAAGCGGGTTGCCTTCGTCAACCTGCGCGAGCTGCGCGGCATTCGCTTTGGGACGCATGGCCCGCTTGCGTACAATGACCTCTACTATGGTGCTGACCTCGAGATTTACGCCTATGGCATGATGAGCGTAAGAGTCTGCGACCCAACGCTTGCCATCCGCAACTTTGTGCCCGCCAACTGCTCATCGTACTCGCTCGACGACCCTCGCGCGCGCCGGCAGCTCACCGGCGAGTTCCTGACGTCGTTCGTGGCCGCGGTCAATGCGCTTTCCTCGACGTATCGCGTCTCGCAGCTGCCGTCGCAAACGGTGGCGCTTGGCGAGAAGATCCGCGAGGGAAGCGACAATGCCGGAACGTGGCCAACGCGCTTTGGCCTTGAGCTGGTGTCGGTTGCCATCGAGAACATCGAGTTCTCAGAGCAGTCGCGCGAGCTCGTGCGGCAGTTCTCCGAGAAGCGCATGGGCGTGCGAGCTTACGAGGACGTCTCTCAGCGTGCCGCAGACATCTCTGCCCAGCAGCTCATTGCGCAGGGGGTGAGGGACAACGGCCTGGGCGATGGCGGTGCGATGGTCTTTGGGATGAACCTCGCCGGGTCGCTTGACCCTAGGAACGCCTCGCTGGCAGGTACTCCAGCTGCGGCGGAGGGATCGCAGACAAAAGGCGAGCAGGACAAGTCCTCCATCGACTCCCAGGTGGAGACTCTCAAGAAGCTCAAGGAGCTGATTGATGCGGGCATTCTCACTCAGGAGGAATTCGACGCGAAGAAGCGCCAGGTCCTGGGGCTGTGAGGGGGCGGTCGCGCCGTGCGCCCCTCCTACCAGGCAAGTGCGTGGACCTCGCAGGTCGCATAGTCTACCTGCTCGAATACGGGCACCTCAAAGGGCACGCTCGAGCCCTCTGCTGGGTGAGAGCTGAGGAAGTTGACGCCTCCGCCCACAATGTTTCCGGAGGCGTCGCGCAGGATGGCGGTGAGGCAGACCCCGTAATCGCTGCTCAGCAGCCTTGTCGTTCCGTCCTTCTCCAGCGTGACGGTGCCCGATACGGTGATTCCGCCGTAGCCGTTTGACCTGGCCGATACGTTCTCGGTCGAGAACGAGGGAGCCGTGTCATCGGACAGGAGGTCCACAGAGGGCTTGACCGGCACGAACTCCACGCGTGTGGGCGTCGTTGAGCCGTCGAGGACGGTGCTTTGGTACGCCGTCTCACCGGGGGCGAGGACGGAAAGGACCTGCTCGTCCGAGAAGAGGACGCTGCCATCGTCTGCGTAACCGGTGATGGTCACACTGGGATACGTAACCGTTCGGTCAGAGTTGTTCGTGAGCGAGTACTCGGCATATACGCTGCCGTTACTTGTCGACCAGTGTGACTCGCCAACAGAGAGGACGTCCGAGGCTGCATGGGTGTCTGTCTCGTCCGGCTGTTCAGTGACGACGGTTGTGTTGCCGCTTGCGCCCTGGGAACCGTTGGTCTTGTCGGCCACAAAGAAACGCATGGCGAGAAGCACCGCCACCACGGCAATGGCGGCAATAACGCACACAAGGGCGATTGTGCGTGCTCGCCTTGGCGCGGACGCGGGGTGTGCGTCTGCGGCACTGCGTGGTATGGCCGCGGTGGCCACAGTTGTGCCGTCCTTCTCGCCAGGCGCGTTGTGTAGCGCGCGCTCGAGCTCAGCCGCACTTTGATAGCGCGCACTGGGCTCGAACTCCGTTGCCTTGAGGACAACCAAGCGCAGGTCATCGGGCACGTCTGAGGAGGCAAGCGCCTGCTCGTAGCCCTCCTTGTCCTCGGGATGAACGCCCGTGAGGAGGTAGCCCAGAAGCCGGCCGATGGAGTACACATCCGAGCGAGCGCCGGTCTTTGCGAATCCGTACTGCTCGGGAGCGGCAAAGCCCCAGGTCCCAAGCTGGTCTTCATTTCCTTTGGCATCCTCGGAGCCAAGCCTCGCAATGCCAAAGTCGATCAAGTGAGCGCCGTCGGCGGCAACCACCACGTTTGAGGGGGTGATGTCGCGGTGCACGATGTCGTGGGCATGCAGCTTCGAGACGGCCTGGCAGACCTCGCCAACCAGGTGTCGGGCCTTTGCGGCGTCCAGCTTCCCGCGACTCTCGACGAGCTGCTCCAGGGTTTCGCCGGGAACGTAGTCGTAGACGACGATGAACTCATCGGGCATCTCGTACGTTGCCTCGATGTGGGGGAGGCGCGCACAGTCAATCTCGGGGAGCGCTGCCCAGACGCCACGGTGGGCACGCGATGCGGGGATGCGCTTGCGCACAAAGGGACCCGTACCGTCCAGGGTGACAAGCTCGGTTATGCCTCCCTGCCCATGTGCGAGAACGCGCTCCACGTGGTAGGAGTCATCAACGCTCATTGCATGCATTACCTGGTCGTCGTTCAAGCCCTTGGTCCCATCCCGCACGTTGGCACAACTGCCGGCTTGCGCGTAAGGACCGGCTTCTATGCATGATATGCAACCCGGGATGGGCGCTCCTCAGTTGGCAACTGAAAAATCATTGGGTGGGCGAGGACGACTGCCTGACCGGATGGCTGCCGGCCTGCCCTGCACGCAGGGGGCCGGTGTGGAAGAGGGTCTGCTCGCCCAGGCTCCACAGTTCGTCGTCCGTGGCGGAGCGATCGAAGCCGTGGTCGATGCACCAGATGATGATGGCGTCTCGGCGCACCTTGGGCCACAGCTCCGATACGCCAGACAGGCGCAGGAGCCGTTGCGTCTCGCGAAGCGTGCAGCGCATGCCCAGGGCAAGCATGATGGCATGGTCCCTGCCGGGGCGGCTCTTGCCGGCAAAGATGTCGTAGACAACGGTGCCGTTAAGACCGGAGGCGCGTACGACCTCGGCGCGCTTCATGCCCTTTGCGTCGAGAAGTTCTCGCAGATATTGAGGGAGGTCGCGATTGACAGTGGAGTCCGGTTTGCCAAGGTAGGTCTCTACGCTTGGCGCCGCCAGGAGGCGGGCGAGAAGATCCTCTGTCAGTCGTTCCTTGCTGGCCATGCGTTCCTCCCGTCTTCGAGCAGCTGGGTAGCCTGCGGCTGAGGCAATCGTACGCCTCCATGGCCGCCCCCGATTGAAAACTGCGGCTTAATTGCAGTTAACCACCTGTGGTCGCGAGAGAATCCGCAGGCAGATAGCTTGCGTCTTGATTGTGGGGTGCAATTAAGCCGCAGGTTGCGGTGGAAGCAACTTCTTGGAGCCGTCCGAGGTGGGGCGGTGCGCGCTAGAGACCAGCTGTCTGCCGTACCACCTCGACCACCCGCGCGCGGCCACCGTCAACGCGCGCAGCCTCTGCCACAACGTCGCTGGGATCTGTATCCATAATCACAAGGTCAACGTTGCCTGGCTGGGCAAAGGGAACAAACAGCCTGCTTGCGCCGACCTTAGTTGCATCCATGAGGATGATTACCTTGCTGGCGTGCTTCATGAACTCCTTCTTCGCGTCGGCGGTCACCTGCCGCTCCGCGAGGAAGCCCAACCTTCTCTCAAACCCGTCAGCGCCGAGAAAAACCTTGTCAACATGGGTTCCTACCAGCGATGCGGTGAGATAAGGGCCATAGAGGTGAAACCCTCGCCCGAGGATGCCGCCCGTACTGATTGGCGTCGTATTGGGGAGATGCTGCTGGATATAGTTGAGGGCTGCCGGCTCGTCAGAGATTACCGAGACGTCCTTCTTCTTGTCCAAGCTTCGGATGAGAGCAAGTGTTGTGCTCCCAGATCCAACAAGGATGGTCTCCCTGTCGTGAACGAGTTCGGCGGCGGCGAGTCCGATGGCGTCCTTCGCCCTCACATTTCTGCGGATGCGTGTGGGTAGGCTTGGTACCACAAGCTCACGCATGGGGACAGCGCCACCATGGATGCGCTTGAGCTTGCCCTCGTGCTCGAGTTCGGTGAGATCTGTTCGTATTGTTACTGTCGAGACGGATAGCTCGGCGCTTAGATCCGAGACAATCACTTCGCCTTTTTGCGAAAGTATCTCAAGGATTCGCTTCTGCCGTTCCTCGGCAGCCATCCTTTGCGAGTAGTCTGTCATTGGGCGACCTCCAACCCCCGTTTCTGTACGGAGACATTACGCATAGCGGAGAATGCGCTCATGGGGAATGAAACAACGTAAATATGTAGTACCACAAGTTATCTGCGCGATACACCCGGCGTTCTACCAGCGGAGTTTACGCGTCTGAGTGGTTTTACGACCAGGACACTTTCCATTGCTTTCGTTTTGCAACCATTTACCGAAGTGAAAATACCGCTCAACACTCCTTGGGAGGTTTTACTCGCCCTCAGATTCTCATGTGGATATGATACATCAAATGGTAAATATTCTGTTAGTCACACATGGTGAGTTTGCTCAGGGTATAACATCAGCGCTTACTCTTATCATGGGAGAGGCGAAAGGATATGCAACGGTATCACTGAATATCGGGCAGTCCCCTGATTCATTTCTCGAGGAGCTTTCCAATAAGGTTCACTCTCTTTACGAAGATTCTGAAGGCAGCGGGGTGCTTGTGCTCACTGATTTGTTCGGTGGTACCCCGTGCAACTGCATTGCTCGCATCATGAATGAGATGGGAACCGAAAAGGTTCGCTGCGTGACCGGCCTAAACCTCCCCATGCTTATCGAAGCAGTAAGCGACCGAGATGAGCAAAACCTTGCGCAACTCGAGGAGACGGCGCTTGCCGCCGGTGGTAAAGGAATGGTCAGTCTAGCTGAGAAGATCTTCGGCTAAGCCACACGTACAACCAAACTTGAGAGGGGGACCCAAGGCGATCAAGGGCTGGCCGAAGGCTGCACTTTTTTGTTCTGAATCTGCTGGGGCGTGTAAGTAGAAGGTGAGAGTAGTGATAGTACAAGCCATTCTTGTTGCACTCATCACGACCTGCTGCACTTGGTGGTTTAGCCACGTCGTTACGAGGACCTGGCTGTACCCGCTATGGTCAGGCTTTCTCGTTGGCCTGGTGCTTGGAAAGCCCGTTGAGGGCATGATGATTGCTGCGGCAATCAACCTGCCCTACGTTGGCTTCATCACGGCCGGCGGCTCCATGCCTGGCAACCCGCAGTTTGCAGGTCCTGTTGGCACGGCGCTGGCACTTGTGTCCGGGCTCGACGTGAACTCTGCAACCACGGTGGGCGTCATTCTTGGCAGCGTGACAATCATGGTGTGGACCGCCTACATGTCCATCAACACGCTGTGGGTCCACATGGCCGAGGACTTCCTCAACAAGGGCAACATTCGTGCCATGAGGATGTGCAACTACATTCCGTCGTTCTTTGTCTCGTTCATACTCAACGGCATACCCGCCATGCTCGTGGTGCTCTATGGCGCTCCGTTTGGCGAGTGGTTCCAGACCTTCCCGCAGTGGATCGTCGATGGCTTTGGTATCGTCGGTGGCCTCATGCCTGCACTTGGTATCGCAATGCTGCTTCAGTACCTGAACAAGCCCAAGCTGATGCCGTTCTTCTTCCTTGGCTTCGCGCTTGCCGAGTTCATGGGCCTCACCACGATGATGGTCACGTTCATCGCAGCACTTGTCGCAATCCTGCTCTACAACTACCAGTCCGATAGCACCAAGAAGCTGACTGGGGGCGAGGCATAATGGCGCTCTCGAAGAAGACACTCGTCAAGAACTGGCTGCTCACCTATTCGTCCGAGACTTGCTACAACTACGAACGACTCCAGGGCCTTGGCAACACGAACGCGTTCGTGCCGGTCATCCGCGAGCTATATCCCGAGGATAAGCAGGCCGAGGAGCTCAAGAAGTACCTGGTGTTCTATAACACCGAACCCTCTTGGATGGGCACGATCATCAACGGCATCACCTGCGCCATGGAGGAGAAGAGGGCCGAGGGCGCGGACATCTCCGCCGATGACATCATGCTGATGCGCTCCTCGCTCATGGGCCCCATGGCAGGCATTGGCGACACCGTCTCGCAGTCGATTGCCTACCCCATCCTCGCTGGCATCTGCATCCAGCTTGCCCTTGCCGGCAACTTCGCTGGCCCCATCATCTTTGATGTTGGCTACAAGATTCTCCAGCTTACCTGCGGCTACAACATGTACATGCTGGGCTACAAGAAGGGCCGCGACGCCATCGTCGACCTGCTGCAGAGCGGCATCATCAATAGAGTCCTCGACGCGGTCTCCATCGTTGGCCTCATGGTCGTTGGTTGCATGACCGTTGGCAACGTCAAGGTCGACCTCTCCTGGCTCGAGTTTGACTGGACCAACGAGCTTGGTACCGTTTCGCTCAACCTGCAGACCGGCGTCTTTGACGCGCTGCTCCCGGGCCTTCTCCCGCTCCTTGTGGTTCTTGGAACCTGGGCGCTCCTGTCCAAGAAGCAGGTAAAGCCCCTCACGATGGTGCTGATCATCTTCCTGGTTGGCTTTGCCCTCGTGGGCATCAAGGCTCTCATGGGCCTGTACTAGATCGTCTCTGGCTACCACGCGAGACATGCAGCGGTAAGCCTCCAGTACGAAGCAAGACAGTGTACGTGCGGGTGCCCTCCTGTCCGAACAGCCATGTCCAAGTGGGACAGGAGGGCACGCTACCCAGGCCCCCGCAGCGCTTGCACCGCGACGAGGGCTCGGTACAAGTATGAGCCTTTTGCCGCTCGCGGCGGGCTCTTCAGGGGGTTGACATGGGAAACAAGAAGGATGTGGACATCTACCCCTCGGTAATGTGCTGCAAGCCGTGGGACCTTGAGGCCTACGTGCGCGCCTTCGAGGAGGCGGGTGTTGCCGGGATTCACTTTGATGTGATGGATGGGCATTACGTGCCAAACATCATGCTCGGCTCGGAAGACTTCAAGGCAATCCGACAGCTTACGGACCTCTCGATTGATGTCCACATCATGGCTACCGAGCCAGAGCGCTTTGTCCCGTATTTCGACCTCCGCAAGGGAGACTCGCTGAGCTTCCATCCCGAGGTTTCCCTCCAGCCGTATCGTCTGCTCGAGAGCCTTCGGGCCATGGGCGTTTCCGCGGGCCTTGCCCTAAGTCCGGGCGTGCCGGTGAGCTATCTGGAGGAATGCCTCGACGTTCTCGATTTTGTCATGGTCATGGCTGTGAGTCCGGGATTTGCCGGTCAGAAGATGGTTCCCGACCATCTTGACAAGCTGCGCAGGATTTCCGAGATAACCTCTCGAGCAAAGCACCCGATAAGCATTGTGGTAGACGGCAACACGACGCCTTCGAATGCCAGGCACATGCATGAGGCAGGTGCCACGGGGTTTGTGGTTGGTACCTCCTCGCTCATTCAGGGTGGTCCTAGCGCATTTTCAGAGAAGTACAGGGCCTACCAGGCCGAGATTGTACGAGCGTAGTAGTACGCATTTGTCACACGACAAATTGGGCCCGACAACCAAAGGAGAGCAGAGCCATGAGCGTGAAGAACCTTGTGTTTACCCGTATCGACGATCGTCTTATCCATGGCCAGGTTATGACGGCATGGATCCACCAGTTCCCGGAGTGCGCTCACATCATGGTTGTTGACGACCAGGTGAGCAAAGACCCGTTCATGACCAAGATGTTCCAGCTGTTGCTCCCCGAGGGAACGACCATCGAGACGCTCTCGGTGGATGATGCGGCCCCCAAGCTGAAGGAGGGCCTCCCTCAGCAGACCATCCTGTTGGTGAAGTTCCCGCTCACCATCAAGCGCCTGGTTGATGCCGGCGTCGACATTGACTTCGTGAACATTGGCGGCATGGGCATGTCGGCTGGCAGGAAGAAGTTCTACAAGAACATTGCCGCCTCACCCGAGGAACGAGAAATCTTCAGGGAGCTTGTTGCCAAGGGCGTGAAAGTTGAAATCAGGATCGTACCCGCGAACAACGCCGTAAGCGTCGAGGGGCTGCTCAAGAAGTAGGCCTCCCCATTCCGTGCGCGAAGGCGACTGTGAGCGAGCAACAACGACTTCGAAAGATGGGAATGACGCACATATGGACTTCTCACGATATCTCTCGCCATCTGCGTACCACGAAGGAACGATGAAGGCATGCAGACTCCACCGCATTGGCGAGTTCACCACCGATGCCGTCTCGATTCCCAAGCCCGTCGGTGAGCAGTTGCTGCTCAAGGTGGAGGGTTGCGGGGTTTGCGGCTCGGACATCCCAAGGATTTTCAAGCTTGGTACCAGCAAGCAGCGTTACCCCCTCACCATTGGGCATGAGTTCGGTGGCACCATTGTTGAAGTGGGGGAGGATGCGGACAAGAACCTTGTGGGGAAGCGCGGGGCGATATTCCCTTGCATACCGTGTAGGAAGTGCGACGCGTGCCTTTCGGCCAACTATGCCATGTGCGAGGACTACGACTACCTTGGGTCGAGAAGTGACGGCGGCTTTGCCGAGTACTGCTTGGTACCTTCTGCGTGGCACTTCGTCCCATCGACAAACCCGGACACACCCGGCGAGGCCCTTGCCATGACCGAGCCGTGCACGGTTGCGCAGCACGCCGTGAGGAAGGGCGGGGTTACCGCCGGCATGAACGTCCTCATCATGGGAGCTGGGCCCATCGGAATCATGGCCGCTCGCTGGGCAAAGCTCTTTGGGGCGTCGGTGGTTCTCTCCGAGATCGTCGAGGAAAAGTGCGAGTTTGCCCGCGCGCATGGGTGCGAGGTCATCGACTCCAAGGAGGTCGACCTTGTTGAGCGCGTGCGCGAGCTTACGCACGGCAGGGGTGTTGACGTGGCCATCGAGGGCACTGGCAGCGGGTCTGGTCTGGGACAGGCCATCGAGTGCACGCGTACCTTTGGGACCGTTGTGATGATGGGCAATCCTGCGAGCGATACCACCATCAAGCTGGCGCAGCACAGCCAGATTCTGCGCAAGGAGCTGAGCCTTAAGGGCATCTGGAACTCCCACTACGCAGACACGCCCATCAACGAGTGGCACTACACCGTGCGCATGCTCGACGAAGGCAAGATGCAGGTCACTGACCTCATCACCCACAAGAGCTCGCTGGACGGGCTACCCGCGCTTTGCTCGGGAATCAACGATCGCTCGATTCTCATCTGCAAGGCTATGTACGTGCCGGAGGCAGAGTAATGGCTGGGAGGGACTCGACAGCCCTTGTCCTCAAGGAGCTTGGAGAGACCCTCCCATCTATTGATGACGCGCAGCTAGATTGCCTTGTCGACGAGCTAATGGTGCCTGGGCGGCGCGTCCTTGTGATGGGCGTAGGGAGGATGCTCATCTCGCTTAAGGCGTGGGTCAAGCGCCTGAAGCACCTGGGGATTGACATCAACTATGTGGGCGACGAGACCGAGATGCCCGTACGCGAGCACGACCTTGTGCTTATCGGGTCAAGCTCGGGGGAGAGCAAGCTGCCCGCCGAGATAGGTCGTATTGCCCGCGAGAAGGGCGCCGACGTCTTCTACATTGGGTGCACGCCTGGGAGCACGATTGATTCGCTCGCCTCAAACCGTCTTCTTCTTCGTGGTCGCACCAAGTTTGCGGGCCCTGGGGAGTATGCGTCCAAGCAGCCCATGTCCACCCTTGTTGAGCAGGAGCTTTTTCTCCTTGGCGACATTGTTGCTCTGGAGATAATGGGGCGTATGGGTTGGACCGAGAAAGACGTCAAGGATCGTCACGCTAACTTGGAGTAATGGAGCAGACCATGGACTTTTCTGGCATGATGGGCAGGCTCAAGGAGATGGTTCCCAAGCCGCGTCCCGAGGTGAATCTGAGCTTTGACGAGTACGTTGACGTGCTGTATGGGATTGTTGAGCAGTGCGCCAATGATGTTTGCCAGAGCGATGAGGTGCATGGTCTTTGCTCTGACGGCGCTGACGAGACGTGCGTGCGGGCGAGGGAAGTTGGCGTGTGGCAGGTTGTGCTGCTCTCGGCAATGAAGCTCTGGAACTCGAGCGGGCGCTTCAAGGACAAGGTCAAGGAGGCCCTTGAGGACGAGATGATTGCGAGAGTCATCTCGGGGCTGGGCCTTTCCGACGAGGATGCCGAGACGTTTCGAGGCAGCTACTTTGATACGGCGGCAAGGCTTGCAAACGGCGGCAATCAGGGAAAGATGACCGACGAGCAGCGTTATGCCGTGCAGGTTATTGCGCTAATGCGGGGTGCGCTTTCTGCCGGATACGACGGTGCGGAGGATGCGCTCAATGCCGCAACGGAGAAGTCCTCCATGCGTGTGTTGAACATGGAGCGCATGGTGGTTCACTTGGCGCAGTCGTCGGTGGTAGACGGCAACACTGCGCTCATGAAGCGTCCGCGATTTTTCGTGGCTCAGTAAACGAGTACATTTCCTGACCTTCCGGCGTCTCTCATCCCCCCTTGGAGGGGCGCCGGAAGGTCCGTTCCCGATGCAATCACTTTGGCAACCCGGACGAGGTGCAAGACGACGTGCTCCGCGTAACGCAGAAGCAGACGAGCAGCTAGGGCAGGCAGGCGCCGGATGGCATCGTCATCACCGTTGTGGTCCCCACGACGGTTGAGCTTGCATCCGTTGACGCTACGACGGGCCTTAGCAGCGTCGACCTGCAGGGCGTCGAGGCAGCGCGCGCCGATGTCTCTTCCCAGATGGGCGATGTCAGCGTGAGTGGGGTCGACCTCTCCAGCGCAACGCTTGAGCTCTTCGTGGACATGGGACAGATCACGCTTGACGGAAGCGCGGTCTTCTCGGGTACAGTGGTGAGGGGCACTGGCGAGAAGGTCCTTGCGGCCAGCGCCCAGATGGGAGACGTTAACGTGACCGCCTTGTAGCGCAGGCGAACGTGGACGGGGGAGACATGCCGGGACGAACCAAACTCATTCTTTGCGACATCGATGGGACGATTCTTCCCAAGGGGCACCCCCAGGTCTCTGCGCGCACGATACGGGCATTCCACGCGGCGCTCGATGCGGGGTTGGTGATTGGGCCGGCAAGCGGCCGTGGCATCGACTGGATCCCGCCCTTCTTTGGTGGGGATACCGCCTGTTGCGCTACCTGCCTCGCAACCAACGGGCTGCAGGTCTACCTCAACGGCAAGCTGGTCCATGAGGAGCGCCAGCCTCATGCCGCGCTTGTCCGCCTGGCCACGATGCTCGCGGACGTGCCGCGCTCTGGGATGCTCTGCTTTGACGGCGGCACGCCGCTGCTGGTGGCCGGCAGCCGAGAGGATCTGAGGCGTCCCTTCCCTGCATATGCCGAGACGTGCATACCGGTCGACGCCGTGCCGGACGTGGTGGTCAAGGCCAACGTGTTTGTCGACACAGACGAGGCCGGTACGCGCGCGCTCCTCGCGCGGGCGGCGCGCGAGGTGCCCGAGCTGGATCTGGACTACGCACACGTGGGCTTCTCCAACGTGATGCCCCACGGCTACAACAAGGGCTCCGGTGCGCGCATGCTGTGCGAGCTGCTCGGCATTGACACGGACGAGGTCGTGGTCTTTGGCGACGCCGGCAACGACCTGCCGCTCTTCTCGGTGGTGCCCAACTCCGTGGCGGTTGCCAACGCCCAGCCCGAGGCGGCGAGCGCGGCTCGCTGGCACATTGGCTGCTGCGAGGACGACGCTGTAGCCGCCGCAATCGAGGCCCTCGCTGCCGGTGAATGGCCCTTCTCGGCGTAGGATCGCCCCCGCGTGCCGCCCGCTCCTCGTTCTTTATCGGTTTTTGAGAAGTTGGACCAATGTTTCCGCAGGTCGCTGAAATCGAAATTCTCAGATACCGATAAAGAATGGTGGAGAAGGGGGCGAGGAGGAAGAGCTACCATGGCCCCAATGTGACTGGAGGCGCCATGGTTGTCCTTGTTCTCGTCTTGGTAGTCATTCTCGTGCTGCTCGTTGTCTGCGTTGCCCGCGCGGCGGCGATGAAGCCCACGCTCCCAGCCGGCTCGCCCATCGACGCAGGCGGCTATCACGCTGGCGACGCGGAGGTCGAGCGCTTCCGCACGCTGCTGCGCATTCCCACCGTCTCGCGCGACGACCCGGCCAAGCTTGTTCGCGAGCCCTTCGACCGCTGGGTGCCCACGCTCCAGCGCCTCTATCCGCGCACGTTCCAGGCGTTCGAGCTCACCCGCATCGACGAGTACGGCATCCTCATGCGCTGGCCGGGGCATGACTCCTCGCTGGCGCCCGTCGTGATGATGGCCCACCACGACGTGGTGCCCACGGACGGCCAGGAGTGGACGTACCCGCCCTTTGCGGCCGAGGTCCATGACGGCCAGATCTGGGCCCGCGGCACGCTCGACAACAAGCTCTGCTTCTGCGGCTGCATGGAGGCGTTCGAGCACCTGCTGGCCGAGGGCTACGTTCCGCCGCGCGACATCTGGTTCTTCTCGTCCTGCCGCGAGGAGACCTCTGGCCCCACGGCTGACAATGCCGTGGCGTGGCTGCGCGAGCACAACGTGCATCCTTGCATGGTCCTCGACGAGGGCGGCGCCGTTGCTACCGGTGTTCCTCTGGGCGTGACCTCGCCCATGGCCATGGTGGGCGTCTCTGAGAAGGGTCATGTGGACGTCACCGTGACGGCGCATGGGACGGGCGGGCACGCGTCCGCGCCCTCGAACAACGATGCAACGCGCCTTCTTGCCCGCGCGACAGAGCGCATCTGCGCCCATCCCGGAAAGCCGCAGGTGGCAGATGTCGTCACGGCCATGCTCCAGGAGCTTGCTGCCCGCGGCAGCTTTGCCTATCGCATCATCTTTGCAAACATGTGGCTCTTCCGGCCGCTGGTGGGGCGCATCCTTGCCGCCGGCGCCGAGACCGGTCCCATGGTCCGCTCGACCTACGCGCTCACGCAGCTGCAGGGCTCGCCCGCGAGAAACGTCCTGCCGCCCGAGGCCACGGCCAACCTCAACGTGCGCGTGGCCCCGTTCGAGGACGTGAGCGCCGCGCTTTCTCGCGCTCGCGCTCAGGCTGCCGAGGAGTGCCGCGCGTCCGGTGTTGCCCCAGATGCCGTAAGCGTGGAGATTGCCGAGAACAGCCTGGTCAACGAGCCCTCGCCCTTCTCGCCGCACGACGACGCGCAGTTTGACTACATCCGTCGCTGCGTCGCCGGTGTCTATCCCGAGGCAGGCGTGTGCCCCTACGTGCAGACCAGCTGCTCGGACTCGCGCTCGTTCACCAAGATCTGCGACCATGTGTACCGCTTTGCCGCCTTCATCTACACGCCCACGGCGCGCGGGCTTATCCACGGAGCAAACGAGCGCATTCCGGTTGACGACTACAAGCGCGGCGTGGAGTTCTACGTGGCGTTTGTTCGGGGGCTTGACCAGCTGAAGGCATAAGGAACGCAACCAAGGCCTGCTGCGTCGCCTTCCGGCGTTGCCAGGACGAGAGGAGCCAAGATGGCCGAGAAGAAGCAGGGCACGACGCCCAAGCAGAAGATTCCCTTCGATTGGAAGCGCTGTGCGATTGCCTCTCTTCCCTTTATGGGGATGATCTCGTTCTGGCAGGTCTTCGACGGTCTGGTCCCCAAGATGCTTACCCAGACCTTTGGTCTCTCCAACTGGCTCACCGGCGTTGTGATGGCGCTCGACAACGTGTTTGGCCTGTTCCTTCTCCCGTGGTTTGGCATCCTCTCCGACCGCTGCCGCTCGCGCCTGGGAAGAAGGACCCCCTTCATCCTGGCCGGATCTGCCGTTGCAGCAGTCTCCGTACCGCTCATCGCCGTGGCGAACAACCTGGGAAGCCTGCCGCTGCTCATCGCAATGATCCTGGTGACCCTGGTTGCCATCTGCTCGTATCGCACCGCAACCCTGGCGATCGTTGCGGACATCACGCCGCGCCCGCTACGTACCAAGGGTGACTCGGTCGACAAGATTGTGGGATACGCGGGCACGGGCGTCATGTTGGTGGCCATCTCGGTTCTTGTCCCCTCGGTGGCTAGCCCGGACTACGTGCCGGTCTTCCTGCTGCAGGGTATCGTGATTGCCGCGGCGGCCGTGGTCTATCGCGTGCTTCTCAACGAGCCCAAGTCTGTGGCAAAGATGCATGAGGAGAGCCTTGCCATGGGCATCAAGGAAGACTCGATCGATACGGATGACGACGCCGAGCAAGGCAAGGAGCGCGTGACCGACCCGGAGCTCGTGCGCTCGATTGCCCTGCTCCTTGGCGCGGTCTTCTTCTACTACATGTCCTACAACGCCATGACCACTAACATCTCGCGTTACGCGTCCGATTTCTTCTCGATGCTTGGCGGCTCCTACGCAATCATCAACATTGTTACCATAGCGGGAGGGCTTCTCTCGTACGTTCCGGTGGCCAACCTCTCCCTCAAGGTGGGCAGGAAGCGCGTTGCCCTCGTTGCCGGCTTGGTGATGACCATCTGCCCGGCCATCATGTGGCTCTTTCCGTCGTTCACGCCCCTCTACTATGTGCTCTTCCTGCTCATGGGCGCTTCCCTTGGCGCTGTTGACCTGTGCGTGTATCCCATGATCCTTGAGGGCTGCAGCTCCAGGAGCGTTGGCCGCTACTCGGGCTATTACTACACGGTGAGCATGGCGGCGCAGGTCGTGACGCCCATTCTTTCCGGCCTGGTTATGGACGTGGCCGAGTCCCAGCTCTTCCTCTACATCACCGTGATGGGGGCGGCCATGTGCGTCTTCATCGCCCTGGCAAAGCACGGCGACTCGATTCTTGCGGACGAAATCCTGAGGCGCGAGGCCAGCTCTACAGAGTAGGGTACGGGCGAAAGGCATTTAGTTTGTAGGGGGCATGCTCGAGACAATTTGGCAGTGCGTAATCCCTGTATAGGGGGAGGTGATGCTGTTAGTTGCTGCGGTCAATGGCCAGAGAACATATCCCTCTTATGCCGCTCGTTCAATTATGCCCTCTGCAATACCGATACCAAAACGTATTTGTTTGCAGGCAGCCAGATATTACCCCACTCCGTCGACGTGTTGTCTTCGAGGTAGCAGACCTGATCGATGTTGAGCACGGGTGCGGATTCATCACACGCCAGTAACTCGCCGCGCAGTTTTCCAGCAATCCTTGCGCCATATCGGACTTTTGCATATCCAAGCTTCTTTCCGGATGCCTCCTCAATGGCGCCATATAGAGTTCTCTTGGAATAGTCAAACTTGTCGATACCGGGACAGGTCAGCATGTTGATGCGGCTCTCCATGTACAGCAGCGGGCCCTCTTCCGTTGAGCGAACACGCCTGAGATAGTAGATGGGAGAGTTAAGCGGTACGCCCAGGCGCTGTGAGCACACTTTATCTGCTGCAATTACCTCAGCTCCAACGACCTTGGTGGTAAAGTCAATACCTTGCATGCTCAATGATTCAGCAAACGAGAGAAGGCTATTTCCCGTCAAATGCTCGATGTTGGGCTTGATGACAAAGCTTCCTTTTCCTTTGACTTTTGTTATAAGCCCCTCGTTCACTAGGAGCTGAATGCCCTTCTGAACCGTACCTCGGCTAATTCCAAATTGGAGCATAAATTGATGCTCGGAGGGGAGCCTTGTTCCCTCCGGCCATTCTTGCGAATAAACCTTATCTCGGATGTAGTCTGCAAGCTGAACGTGCAGCGAAGGGGCGGCATCTGAGGATTGATCCATGGCATATCACTCGTTCCGCTTGGATGCCCAATGCCCTTTGCGCACGGATGTGGCTGCTTTAGAACAACGGGCGGCAATTACTAAAACATCTCTGATATCGCCCATATTATAAGCGCCGCTCCTCCGACAAACAAAAGCAGGATAGTGAGGCCATTAATCCCCAGAAAAGTCGCATGAAATGCGTTGTAAAGACCGCGTTTCCATGTCTCTCCAGGAAGGGTATTAATTCGCACAACAATAACGCATGCGCGGATGGCGTAGACAATTACGGCAATTCCAATTGCAATGCGTGCAACCCCCAATACGAGGGTCTGCTGTGCGAAAGAACGAATGTCTATGTTGAGAATGCTCGGGAACACGTATGCAAGCAAAGCGATGATGAGAACCGAAAGGAATAGATAGCCAGAACCTCTCTGGATGTTCTTTCTCGATGTCTCGGGGTTCTGCTTAGTGCTTTTCGCGCTCATTTTTCCTCCGCTTATTGATTACTAATTGATGTACATGTTTACCAGAATCTAGGTAGATATAATTGTCCATAAAATAGTAGTCAAGTATTGGAGGATTTGGCAAATGGTGAAAATAGCTCCCTCACTGATGAATATGAGCCTGCTCCAAGTTGAGCACGACCTGTGCGTGCTGGATCCAATAACAGATTTGTACCATGTTGACATCATTGATGGCCACTATGTTCCGAATATGTGTCTGACGCCCCACTTTATCGCCCAGATACGCCCTGTCACACCCAAGCCTATCGAGGCACATCTGTATGTAGATGGAATCGACAAAGAGTTTATTGATGTATGTATTGATGCTGGTGCATCGCTGCTGACTCTTCCGGCGGATGGAGTTGGACGTTCGATCCACCGGTTCTGCGACCACATTCACAAGCGAGGCGCAAAGGTGGGCGCGTTTATTAATCCATCTGATCCCGTTGACATCGTTTCGTCTTACGCGGCAGAGCTTGACTCTCTCCTCGTGCTTTCCGTTGACCCGGGTTTTACTGGACAGAAGTTCATTGAGGGAACCTACGACAGGATTGTTGAGGCCAAGGCGTTGCGTGCTAAGGCTGGGGCTCATTACGAGATAGCAATTGACGGAGGATGCAACGCGACGAACTATCGCCTGCTTATAGAGGCTGGGTGTGATGTCTTGAATCTTGGGCGCGGGCTCTTTGATAATGGCGATTCCCTCGAAGACTCGGTGCGTCGTACCTATGAAGAGATTAGGGCTGCTGCGCGTGAGTCAGCTTAGCCATCTGTTTCGAACTATTGACCATAAAAATGAAGTCAATCAATCCGTCTGCCTTTAATAACATACCGCTTGCCTTATTCAAAACATGACTACGAAATAATGGTCAAGAATACTGCCTGTAGCAATGGAGCTGATTGGATTCATTTGAGGGAGGTGTAGGAATGGTAGGAATCGTTGTGGCATCGCACGGATCGTTGGCGACTGGGATGCTCGATGCTCTTGAGTTGCTTAGTGGGGAGCAGAAGGCAATACGGGCAATTGGGCTTCAGCGTGGAGATTCCCCTGACACATTCGTCGCCAAGGTCGAAGAGGCCATTAATGCTGTCGACGAAGGTGACGGGGTTCTGGCTTTGGTCGATTTGTTTGGTGGTACTCCCTCTAATGCTGTTGCCCAGCTGCTCGCGCGTGATGACCTGAATGCTGTGGCCGGGGTTAACTTGCCAATGCTGCTTTCGGTAGTATTCGCTCGTGACGAGATGGATCTCAAAGAGCTCACTGAGGAAGCAGTTCGCGCGAGCTGTAACAGCGTGGTCGACATCCGACACAAGCTGTTCGACACGAATGACGATGAAGAAGAATTTTGATGTGATTGGGGCTACTATGCATGCAACTGGCATGGACAACGTTCTTCTAACGCGTGTTGATGACAGGCTGGTCCATGGTCAAGTCATGACGTCCTGGCAGAAGGCCACTGGCGCTAATAAATTTATGGTGGTCGATGACGAGGTCGCAGCCAACGACCTCATGAAAACAGTGCTCAAGGGTGTCGTGCCTAGCAACGTAAAGCTTGGCGTGTTTACGGTTCAGAAGGCCGTGGATAGGTTGGTCAAAGGGTTTAAGCCTACTGACAAGGTAATCATGCTGGTTAAGACCCCGCTCACAATTCTTAGGCTTTCTGATGCGGGCATTGACTTTAATTCCCTCAACATTGGCGGCATGGGTATTAGCGGAAGCCGCAAGACCTTCTACCAGAATATTGCTTGCTCTGACGAAGAGGTCGACGCCATGCGCAAGCTTATTGATAGGGGCTGCAAAATCACCATTCAGATTGTTGCTGACGATCCCAAGAAGGATGTCGCAGAAATTCTGAAGTAGGTCTCATGGGTCTTTTTCGTTGAGAAGGTAGGTGCTTGTTTCTATGCAAATCACCTTGTTGCAGGCATTTCTCGTTGGTGTTGTGTATTACATGGGCTTTGTCGGAACTCCATGGCTCATCGGTTGTCTGGGAAGCCTTTCCACGATTCAGAAGCCTTTGGTTGCAGGCGTACTTGTTGGTTTTATCCTCGGGGATCCGGTGCAGGGCTGCATCATCGGCGCTGCCGTCCAGATGCCCTTCATTGCCTACATCTTTGCGGGTGGTGCCCAGCCCAATGACCCTGGTCTTGCTGGTACTCTCGGTGTCGCGCTGGCGCTTGCAGCTAACCTTGAACCAGAGGCCGCAGTTGCGATTTCCGTTCCAATCGCCCTTGTTGGCACGATTGTTAACGTTATCCGCATGACGCTGGATGTTACGTTTGTTCACATGATTGACCGTGCTTGTGAAAAGGGGGATATGAAGCAGGCGGTCTTCCTTCACATCGTCCCTCCGCAGATTCTTTGCTTTGTCCTCTGCGTTGTTCCCGTTACCCTTGGTTGTTACTTTGGCGTTGATGCTGTCAATGGCATCATTCAGGTCATGCAGGGCCGTCCCCTCTACACGCTCGAGGTCATCGGCGGCATCCTTCCTGCACTCGGTATTGCAATGAACCTCCGTACGCTCGATCGTCCCGGTACCCTCATTTGGTTCGTGTTTGGCTTCATCCTCAGCGCGTATCTCGGCCTTGGCGCAATGCCCATCGCAATCATCGGCTTCGTCATCGCCTTCTTCTACGTTCAGCTCGAGACGAAGGCCGAGGAGGGACGCGGTGCGGCAGCTCCTCAGATTGCCGCAACTTCAGCGTCGACTTCCAGAGTTGCCTCTGATGACTCCGATGACGACTTTGAATAGGGGATGATAGTAATGGCAGAAGAAACTAAGAACGTTGCAGCTATGCCCAATACCGAAGGTCATCACCTCGACAAGCGCGATGTTTCCCGTGCGTGGTTCAAGTGGGTTTGCCTTTCTAACACGAACTATAACTACGAGCGTCTGATGGCATCTGCACTCCTTGCCTCCTTCTCTCACATTCCTGACAAGCTCTACCCTGGAGATGAGCAGAAGCGTATCGAGTTCATGAAGCGCCAGATGGAGTTCTACAATACAGAGCCCCACTTTGGCTGCATCATCAACGGCCTGGCACTCTCAATGGAAGAGGAAATGGCTAACGGCTCTGCCGTGACTCCGGAGGCCATTACTGCAGTCAAGACTGGTCTCATGGGCCCGTTCGCAGGCATCGGCGACACGCTTTGGCAGGGCACGCTTACGCCCATTCTGCTCGCAGTGGCTATGCCCCTTGCAACGCAGGGCAACCTGCTCGGTCCCCTGCTCTACATCATCCTGATGTACGCCATCATGCTCTTCATCTCGCACTTTATGTTCTTTACCGGATACAACTCCGGTAAGGAGGGCATCGAATCCATGATGGCCTCTGGCTCCATCAAGCGACTGATTGCAACGGCTTCCACCATGGGTGCTATCGTCCTCGGCTGCCTCGCAAATAGCTATGTGACCTGCACTTCGTATCTGCAGATTCCCGTTGGCGAGGGCTATATTGACCTGCAGGCAACGCTCGACTCGATTCTCAAGGGTGGCGTGCCTCTCGCAATTACCCTGCTCACTTGGTACTTGCTCAAGAAGAAGAACATGAACTCTACAGTCGTTCTTCTTATCTTGGTTGCCATTGGCGTCGTACTCGGAGCAACCGGTCTCTTTGGCGGTACTGCTGCCTAGCGATTTTCATTGTGCCCGGCTTTGGAGAACGTCCAGAGCCGGGCGCTTGATCCCTAGAAGCACCAGAACACTGCTCAATTATCTTTAGGACGGACATATCCTTATGGAAAAAATTGTTCTCAAGCGACCGTTTTTCGTCGTAAACCCCAAGTCGTATCTGTACGGTGAGAAGCTTCGCAGGCTCGCGCGCAAGACGGATGAGCTCTGCGAGCGCTATGGCTTTCAGTCGCTGTTCACGGCACAGCTGATCGATCTTGCGTGGGTTGCCGACAATTGCCCGCACCTCATTCCCTGCGCGCAGGCCATGGAGAGCCTCAAGCCTGGTCGTGGCATGGGTCACATTCTGCCGGAGGCTCTTGCCGCTGCCGGTGTGCGCGCCACGTTCCTCAACCACGCCGAGAACCCCATGACGGTGGGCGAGCTCGCCAAGACTATCGTGCGCGCTCGGGAGGTGGGCATCCTGACCTGTGTCTGCGCTGACTCCGTCGAGGAGGCCCGTGCCATCGCCGAGCTTCACCCGGACATCATGACCTGCGAGCTCAACAGCCTTATCGGCACTGGTCATATTGCCGGGGAGGACTACATCCGCGCCTCCACCGAGGCCGTCAAGTCCGTCTCTCCCGAGACCATGGTGCTGCAGGCTGCCGGCATCTCCACGGGTCAGGATGTCTACGACGCCATCTACTACGGTGGTGACGCCACGGGCGGCACCTCCGGCATCGTCTGCGCCGAGGACCCCGAGGCGAAGCTCGAGGAGATGTTCGAGGCGCTCGATCGCGTCCGCTCCGACATCCAGAGGGAGGCCTAGCCATGACAGTGTACAAAGGGCTGGTGAAGGTCGAGACGCTCGCTGGCAAGCCGACCTACGTCGACGTCACCAAGGAGGTTGCGGACATCGTTGCCCAGAGCGGTATCAAGGAGGGGGTGGTCAGCTGCATCTCCTGCCACACGACCTGCGCAGTGTACTCTCAGGAGTTCGACCATGACATGACCCCTGCGGGCGACACCTTCATGCAGGCGGACCTCTCCGACGGTCTGGACAGGGTCTTCCCTGAGCAGCACGATTGGAAGACTTACCGTTACCCAGGCCTTCGCCACTTCGAGGAGGTCGAGAGCTGGCCTAACGCGGGGGCGTACCTCCCCGGCGGCGATCGCACTTTGCTCTGGAATGGGGATGCGCACCTTCGCTCAGTCCTCGTGGGCAGCAGCCAGACCTTTGAGGTTGCCGACGGCAAGCTCGAGATGAATGGCCTTGCGAGCATCTTCTTCGTCGACTTCGACCGCACGCGCGAGCGTACCCGCAAGCTTCGCGTGGTGGTGATGGGGGAGTAACAAGGCCGCACGATGCCCATTCACGAAACGCAGTAGCCTTCAAATGAAAGCGAGACAATCAGTATGCTTGTAAACCTTCAGGACATATGCGCTGTTGCCGAGCAGAACAACATGGCAATTGCGCAGTTTGATACCCCTAGCCTTGAGGCGTTGCGCGCAGCGCTAGACGCTGCCGAGGAGCTTGGGTACCCGGTTATGATTGCTCACGCCGAGGGCCACGAGCCATTTGTTCCCCTCGATGTCATTGGTCCGACAATGGTCCAGCTTGCCGAGAAGTCGAGCGCCATGGTTTGCGTGCACCTTGACCACTGCGAGAACCTCTCTTACATGAGACGCGCGCTTGAAATGGGCTTCACTGGCGCAATGTTCGACGGGTCGTATCTTCCGTATGAGAAGAATGTCGAGATGTCGCAATATGCTGCGCAGATGTGCGCAGAGTTCAATGCAGGACTTGAGTGTGAGCTTGGGTCCATGGGCTCTCGTGAGGCTGGCGTCCGTCCCGAGGGCGGCACCGCAGAGGAGTCCGGTGCCATTTACACGAATCCGGGGCAGGCATCTGACTTTATCGCGAGCACGGGGCTTGATGCGCTTGCATGCTCCTTCGGTACCGTCCATGGTCTCTATAAGGGCGAACCCCACCTTAACTACGACGTGCTCACAGAGATAAGGAAGAAGAACAAGATTCCTCTTGTTATGCATGGTGGCTCAGGCGTTTCGGACGAGGATTACGTCAAGTCGATCAATGCGGGTATTCGTAAGATTAACTACTATACCTACGGCGTGGTTCGTGCCGGTGAGGCTGTTCGTACCATCGTCGACTCCTCCGCGGGCAAGCCAGTGTATTGGCATGATATGACTATGGCTGCTTATGATGCCATGTACAACGACTTTAAGAAGACCATGATGGTGTTCGCCAACGGAGCAAAGCCCATCGCCTAACCTCGTGGTTCGTATTTCTATTCTGTATAACGCCAAGGATTGAACGCCGTAGACGACCAGTGCAAATTGGGCGTCTACGGCGTTTCTTGTTGTCCTCCGACTTTGCTTGTTAGTTTTTTGACAGGGGGCATAGCATCACCACGACAGTGGATATAAGGCACTGTTAGCAGGCTGCACCCCACGCTACGGTTGACAAATCGCATGAGATTTGTCGCGGGGAGAAATGTCGTTGCCTTCCGAGTGCTATGACTAACCATTTAGCGTTCTTCTCCTACCCATAATCTACCCAACTGGGTAATATATGGGTAGGAGAGGGGCTGCCATGAGGGAAGACGAGTATACCGAGTTTAAGCGTGAGCCAACCAAACAGATTGCCCGTGAGGTAATTGCTTTCACGAACACCCATGGTGGGACTTTGTATGTGGGAGTTGACGATGACGGCACGCCGGGTGGGATATCTGACGTTGACGCCGCAATGCTTGCCGTGGTCAATTCAATCAGAGACTCCATCACTCCGGACGCAACGTCTCTCTGCCATGTTGATGTTATGTCGGACGAAGAGTGCATGAACTTGTTCGGCAGTAGTCCAAAGGTAGGCTCTATTGTGCGCCTGACAATAGATGAGGGGAGAAGGAAGCCCTATTGCCTTGCGCGAAAAGGGCCTGTGCCCGAGGGCGTATTTGTTCGAGAGGGACCTTCGACTGCCTCCGCAGATTCGGGTCGAATCCTCGAGATGATTATGGAGTCGAGCCAAATCTCGTTTGAAGACCTTCCGGCGGGGGAGAGCGACCTCACATTTGATGCCTTGGCTAAGTCTTTCTCAGTAGCCAAGCTTGAACTGGGAGCGCGCCAGATGAGGACGCTTGGCCTGAGAAATAGTGATGGTGCGTACACCAATCTTGGCCTCATGCTGTCGGACCAATGCCCTTTCTCCTTTCAGCTGGCCTCTTTTCAGGGCACTGACGTGCGCATTATCAAGGATCGAAAGATTCTTGAGGGCAGCGTTCTCTCGCAGCTCGACCAGATATTCGACTACCTCGAGTTTAGGAACGAGACTAGTGGGGTCATTACGGTGCCCTACAGGATCGAGACGCGGAGCTATCCAGATGATGCTCTACGCGAGGCAGTCCTCAACATGATCATGCACCGTGACTACGGATCTCCCGCCATAAACAAGGCAAGCGTTTTCGATGATCGCATTGAGTTCATGACCGCTGGCGGCCTTGCCCGGGGAGTGCGAATGGACGAAGTGACAAACGGCACGTCCGTCTGCCGCAATCCTAGGCTGGCTAACGTGATGTTCCGCCTTGGGATGGTCGAGGCATATGGGATGGGGCTGCCGCGCATCTTTGCGGCGTACGCGGGACAGCGGGTCAAGCCCGTGGTCGAGGTCTCCGCTCACGTGTTCAAGTTGACGCTCCCAAACCTCAATTACGTGCGCGAGCATGGTGTGCCGCCTTGGGCAGAGGAAGGATCTCTCGTCCCCATGGGCGGAGTCCCCAGAACCATGGAACAGGTTCCCGGCCCGCGCGCCATGCGCCCAGGGGATTCCATTCACATGGTGATGAACATCGTGGAGTCCAATGGGAGCATTACGCGCATAGAGGTTGAGAAGGTCCTTGGCGTTTCGAGGTCCAGTGCCGGAAGGCTGCTTGAGGGACTCGTGCAGGAGGGCAAGCTCAAGAAGGTGGGATCCGGACGCTCAAGTGCGTATGCCATCGTGGCGTGACGCCATTAGCCACTCCTTATGGTGCTATTGTTGCCCGTGGTTAACCCCGCAACCCCTACGGTATCAGGAAGGGCTTTGTTATGTCCATGCCAGCTACGCTCGCCCTGCAGATACTCGTCATGTTTATGCTGGTGGGCGTGGGGTTTGCGATGTTTCGCGCCGGCAAGATCACCATGGAAGGCAACCGCACCATCGGCAACATCCTTGTGTACCTATCGCTGCCTTGCGTCATTGTGAAGGGGCTCATGGTCGAGCGCACGGCGGAAAGCGTCCTTGCTCTGGGGCTCTCCGCGCTCATGGGGTTTGCCGCCCTTCTCGTCTCCGCGCTTGTCGCGCGCCTCGTTCTGCGCGATGACGCCATTGGCAACTTTGCGGCGACCTTCTCAAACCCCAGCTTCTTTGGGATTCCGCTGGTCGTGTCGATTCTGGGCCAGGAGCCCGTGTTCTACATGACCGCCTACATTGCGTTTATGAACCTGGGGCAGTGGACCTATGGCGTATCGCTGCTTTCGGGCGAGCGGGGGAGGGTGTCGCTGCGCTCCCTGGTGCGCTCGCCGTTCATGGTGGCAACGCTCATTGGTCTCGTGCTGTTTACGACCCAGCTGCAGCTCCCCGGCGTGGTTACGAGCTGCCTGGATTACATTTCGGCGCTTAATACGCCGCTGGCCATGTTTGCCATAGGGGTCTACCTGGCGCAGTCTCACCCGACGGACATGATTCGCCGGGCAGGCCTCTACAAGGTTGCCTTGGCTCGTCTGCTGCTGACGCCGCTTGTCACGCTGGCGCTGCTGAGCCTGCTTCCCGCCTCGATGCTCGACATGAAGCTTGCGATTCTGATTGCGCAGGCGTGCCCGGTTGGACTTAACGTGGCGGTGTATGCCCAGCTCCACGATGCCGACTACGTCTATGCGGTAGAGACCGTCGTGGTCTCGGTGCTGCTCTCACTGGTCTCGATACCCCTGGTGGTGGGCTTGGCGCAGCTGGTGTGGTAGGTCGCTGCGCCGCCCTTTCCCCGCCTTTCGCGTTCTTTATCGGCATTTGTGAATCTCTCGTCGCGTTTGCGCTGGTCGCGGGCACGGCGAGTCTCAAATACCGTTAGTGCCTAAGCCTGCGTGGTGACACGCGGCGCGGCGGGCCCCGCCCACATCAAAGGTGAGCGCTCGCTGCCGACAACAGCACTTGGGCATTGTTGTCGAGAATGTCGTCCGCATGCGCCACAAGGCGCCCGTCACTGGCGAGGAACTCCTGTAACCGCCGGGCGTTTTCCAGGGCCCGTGTGCGCGGTGTGAACGGGAAGTCGCTGCCAAATAGCACGTGGCTGGGGCTTGTGATGGTGAGTAGCAGCGGCAGCAGGTCGGGTACCGGATCTCCTGCCGTGTCAAACCAGAGCCGCGCGAGATTGGCGGGCATGTCCACAGCGTCCATCATATGAGCCCTCTCGAGGATGGGCTGGGCGCCCTCGATGCGGCGCACGACGTTGGGCAGGAAGCTCCCGCAGTGGGGGACAACGATCTGCACGTGCGGGAACCGGCGGGGCACGTCGTGGGCAATCATGTTGAGAACGGCGCGCGTCGTGTCTGCAAGGAACTCGTAGAGCGGCGCGGGGCCCGCGCTGAACACCCCTTCTGCAATCGGCTCGGGACGGCTCGGGTGGATGAGACAGACAACGTTGTGGTTGCGTGTCTCCGCGGTGCGTTCGAGACGGTCGAAGAGCGGGTCGAGACGCCCGTCGCCGAGGTAGAGCCCACGGCTGTTGCTGGCGAGCTTGACGCCCAGGGCATCGAGGTTCTCGATTGCGCGCGCCGCCTCCGTGATAGCGGCATCGACGTCTGGCAGAGGCATGACGGCGCAGAAGCCAAAGCGGTTGGGATGGCGTGCGACCACGCGGGCGGTCTCGTCGTTGAAGGCGCGGCAAAAGTCGGCTGACTCCTCTGCATTGCCAAAGTAGGGGTGCGGCGAGGAAAGGGAGAGGACCTGGTAGCGAATGCCCGCCTCGTCAAGAAAGGCGAGAGCGTCCTTCTCGCTCCAAGCGGGAAGCGGAAAGCCGTCCTCGCGGGTTGCGCCATGCGCTTCCAGGAGGTCGAGATAGCCCTTCGTCAGGATGTGTCCGTGGATGTCGATCATGAGGTGTTCCGCCTTTCGAGTGGCTTGCGGGCGCTACAGCTCGGGGTGGAAATGGGGTGCGCGGCGTCCGTCTCACATGATAGATGGAGGAAAGTCACGGGACGAGAAGGGCGCCCCGGCGGGGGTTTCGTACGCAGTTGGTGCGGGAAAGCGCCTTTGGGCGCCACCGGCCATTGCTCGCCGCCCCAGAATCGTGCAGAGCTTACGCCCGTTTCGCTCCGCTCTCCTCGTCGCCGCCCCATCGTGCTACCATGCCCCCTAGGCAATGACGGAGAGGTTTGGTCGTCGCGTCGCCAGCGGACAAGAGATGGGGCTCACCGGCTGAGAGGTCCCAACCTCAAAGCGGGCCGCACGGCCAGCAAGTAGGGAAGCCGTAGGCCCCACGGCACGGGGCACAACGAGTGGGCGCGCGCGAGAGAAAACGCGCACGTCAATCAAGGTGGTACCGCGGAGACATCCGTCCTTGGGCAGCGTTGGCCCGGGACGGTTTTTTATTGGCTTTGGAAAGGATTGCACTATGGCGATGTCCGATGACCTCAAGTCCATTGAGGCGCAGGTAGAGGAGGGACTTAAGCGCGCTGAGACCATGGAGGCCCTGGAGGCGCTGCGCGTCTCCATGCTCGGCCGCAAGGGCAGGCTCACGGCCCTCATGCACACGATGGGCCAGATCCCGCCCGAGGAGCGTCGCGTCATGGGGCAGATGGCCAACACCGTGCGCGCCAAGGTAGAGGCCGGCATCACCGCCCGCCGCGAGGAGCTGGCAAACGAGCTCCTGGAGCGCCGCATGGCCGCCGACGCCGTTGACGTCACGCTTCCCGGCCGCACGCTCTCGCCGGGCACGCAGCACCTCATCAACCAGATTCGCGAGGAGATTGAGGACATCTTCTGCGGCCTGGGCTACACCGTCGAGGATGGTCCCTACGTCGAGACTACCTACTACAACTTCACCGCGCTCAACGCCCCGGAGGACCACCCCAGCCGCTCCGCGCGCGACACCTTCTACGTGGTGGACAACGCCCCCGAGGGCAAGGAGACCCACGTCCAGGGCGAGTCCGACATCCTGCTGCGCACCCAGACCTCGGGCGTCCAGGTGCACACCATGGAGACCCACGAGCCTCCCATCTACATGATCTGCCCCGGCACCGTCTTTCGCCCGGACACCGCCGACGCCAACCACCTGCCGCAGTTCACGCAGGTAGAGGGCCTTGTCGTCGACGAGGGCATCACCTTTGGCGACCTCAAGGGCACGCTCGACTACTTCACCCGCGAGATCTTTGGCAAGGACCGCGCCACGCGCTATCGTCCGCACTTCTTCCCCTTCACGGAGCCCAGCTGCGAGGTCGACGTCTCCTGCGGCGTGTGTCACGGCAAGGGCTGCCGCTTCTGCAAGAACACCGGCTGGCTCGAGATCCTGGGCTGCGGCATGGTTGACCCCAACGTCTTCCGCTACTGCGGCATCGACCCCGAGAAGTACACCGGCTTCGCCTTTGGCATCGGCGTCGAGCGCGTGGCCGCACTCCGCTACGACCTGCCCGACCTGCGCATGCTCATGACCGGCGACATGCGCTTCCTGAACCAGTTCTAGGTCAGGGCAGCGATGGTGCCCGGGCGAGAAGCCCGCGGCAGGACGAGAAGAACCAGGGCGGCCGCACCAAGCCCGCCCAGAAGGGATTGCAGATACCATGCGCGTTTCGTATGAGTGGCTCAAGGACATGGTGGACGTGCCCGAAGACCCCAAGGACCTGGTCAACGAGTACATCCGCACCGGCACCGAGGTCGAGGGCGTCGAGCGCGTTGGCGCCGACCTCGACCACGTCTACACCGCCCAGGTGGTGAGCAAGAAGCCGCACCCGGACTCTGACCACATGTGGCTCTGCCAGGTCTCCGTTGGTGACAAGAACGTCGACGAGAACGGCAACCCCGTGCCGCTACAGATTGTGTGCGGCGCCCAGAACTTCAACGAGGGCGATCACATTGTGACCGCCATGATCGGCGCCGTGCTCCCCGGCGACGTGAAGATCAAGAAGTCAAAGCTCCGCGGCGTCGAGTCCTATGGCATGAACTGCTCCGAGCGCGAGCTTGGCCTGGGCAACGACCACGACGGCATCATTATCCTGCCGCCCGACGCGCCCGTGGGCATGCTCTACACGGACTACCTGGGCAGCTCCGACACCGTGATTGACTGCGAGATCACCCCCAACCGTCCCGACTGCCTCTCCATGGTGGGCATGGCGGTGGAAACCTCGGCCGTTCTCGACGAGGGCACCCACATCACGCTTCCCTCGATCAAGGAGGAGAAGGGCCCAGACGCCCACGACCTGGTGGACGTGCAGATCGACGACGCGGAGCTCTGCCCGCGCTACACCGCCCGCGTGGTGCGCAACGTGAAGATTGGCCCCAGCCCCGAGTGGCTCGCGCGTCGCGTGATTGCCGCCGGCTCCAGGCCCATCAACAACGTGGTGGACGTCACCAACTACGTGATGTACCTCACCGGCCAGCCGCTCCACGCCTTCGACCTGGGCAAGCTCCAGAAGCGTGAGGATGGCAAGCGCCACGTGGTGGTGCGCGCCGCGCGTGACGGCGAGCTTCTCACCACCCTGGACGAGAAGGAGCGCACGCTCACGCCCGACATGTGCGTCATCACCGACGGCGGCGAGACGCCCATCGCCCTTGCCGGCGTCATGGGCGGCCTCAACTCCGAGATCGACGAGACCACGACCGACGTCCTGCTCGAGAGCGCGACCTTCTCGGCCGGCCACACTTCCCGCACGAGCCGCAACCTTGACCTCATGAGCGAGGCCTCCATTCGCTACGAGCGCCAGGTCGACGGCGCTGGCTGCGCGGATGTCTCCAACATCGCCGCCGCCCTCTTCGAGGAGTGCTGCTCGGCTGAGGTCTGCCCGGGCATCGTGGACGTCTACCCCGCGCCCGTGCCCGCCCCTGTGATTACCATGCGCCCAGCCCGCGTGCGCGCGCTTGCCGGCGCGGACATCCCGGACGACTTCATGGTCGAGCGTCTCGGGCGCCTTGGCTGCAAGGTGGAGCCTGCCGAGAATGGCGCCTATACGGTGACCGCGCCCACCAACCGCCCCGACCTCACCCGCGAGGTCGACCTCATCGAGGAGGTCGTGCGCCTGTGGGGCGAGGGCGACATCACGCCCACGCTTCCCGCGGCGCGCAACCATGCCGGCGGCCTTACCGTTGACCAGCAGCGCATCCGCAAGATCGGTCGCACGCTTAGGGCCTGCGGACTCTCCGAGACCACCACGTACTGCTTTGCCGACGCCAACGACCTCTCCAAGCTTGGTATGAGCGAGGAAGGCCGCGGCATCCCCGTCAAGATCATCAACCCGCTCGTGGCCGACCAGGCCGAGATGCGCCGCTCGATCCTGCCCGGGCTTCTCCGCTCGGTGGCATACAACCTCGACCACGGCGTGGACGCGGTGGCGCTCTACGAGATTGGCCGCGTCTTCTTTGGCCACGAGAACAAGAGCCAGCCCGACGAGCCCAGCTTTGTGTGCGGCGTGCTCTCCGGCCACCGCGACGACGAGTGGTGCCAGAAGTTTGAGGACTACGACTTCTTTGACGCCAAGGGCGTGGTGGAGCAGCTCCTCTCGGCGCTTCGCGTGACCAAGGTGCGCTTCAAGGTGGCGGACCCCCAGACCTACGGCTGGCTGCAGCCCGGCCGCGCGGCCGAGGTCTACGGCAACAAGGGCGAGCTCATGGGCTGGGTTGGCAACATCCACCCCAAGGCGCTCAAGGCATTTGGCGTCGACGCTCCCGTGGTTGCCTTCGAGCTCTCGGTGGAGTCGCTCCTGCGCCTGGCTCACCGCGAGCTGCCCTACGTCGACGTGCCCACGCTCCCTGGCGTGGACGTTGACCTGGCCATCGTTGTCGATGAGTCCGTTACCTGCGAGCAGCTCGAGCAGCGCATCAAGAGCGCCGGCGGCAAGCTCCTCTCGGACGTGCGCCTCTTTGACGTCTACCGCGACCCCGTGCGCGTTGGCCTGGGCAAGAAGTCGATGGCCTTCTCGCTCACCTATCGCTCTGCCGACCATACGCTGACCTCCGAGGAGGTGGACCGCGCCCACAAGAAGCTCGTGGACAAGGTCTGCCGGGCCACCGGCGGAGAGGTCCGCGGCTAGCGGGCTTTCCGCTCGCCGCAAGGACGCACGCACGTGCCCAGCTGGAACATACATACCGCCCACGTCGAGCGGCTCCTTCGCGAGGAGGGGGCCGCTCGGCTGGGCGTGCGCGACGTGAACGCCTTCCTGTTTGGCAACTTTCTGCCCGACATCTATGTGGGCTACATGGTGCCGGTTCCCGTCGCGCGCCTGCGTGACTACCGCGAGACGCACTTTGCCGACGGCGGTGCCATTCCTTCCCCTAACTACCAGGCGTTCTGGGATCGCTTTGTTGTGGGTTGCGACGCGGAGGACGCCGGCTCCCTGCATGACCTGGTACTGGGCGCGTGGGCGCACCTGGTATGCGACTCCGTGTACAACACGCGCACGCGGGCGTACATAGACTCCATTGGCGTGAAGGCTGGCGACGTCACCCGCATGCGCAAGCAGCGCGACTTTGCGCTCTTTGGGAGAACCTTTGATATCTCACTGCGTCCTCGCGTGACGCCCGAGCTCATTGCCGCCTGCGTCGCGTATCCGCAGTATCCCGTGGTCGAGGCGGACGTTCGCGAGGCAGTTGCCGTGGCGGGGCACATTGTGGACGAGAACCACGAGGGCCTTATCCGCAGCGTTCCCGCCTACGACCTGCTTACGCCGGAGTTCTTCTCGGCTGCGTCTGAGGAGGCCAATGCGACGATAGTGGCGGGGCTACTCGGACAGGCCTCGTAACTGAGCATTCTACCTGCGGCGTTACGTTTCACGTTGCCAATCTTGCACCCGTTGTTACCCGTGGTTCACCGTTCCGCAACCCGTGGAGACCACCATGGGAGAGGAACGGCTGGGTCCCCCCGAACACCCGGCCGTCTCTCCCGTCCCTCGGTCTTCGAGGGACCCCTTCCCGGTGGCCGCGGCCCTAGACCGCGGCCATTCGCATGAGACAAAGGGGACTGTCCCTTTGTCTCATCTGCGCCGGTGGCCGGTTAGCCAAGGCCAACCTCAGGATTCTCCGAGGCCTTTCCGCGGTCTTCTCTTTGGGTTTCTCCGAGGTTCCCTCAAGACTCTCTCCGAGGCCCCTCAGTTATTGAACGTTATTTCTCGCCAGAATCACATTTGGCCAGTTGGTCATGAAATGACTCCGGAAAAACGCGCAATAATCTCGGCTCAATCCAGATTTCGGCTGGATGCCGACGTTGGCTGGATGCCGACGTTGACTGGACGCTGCAACAAGGGATTTGCAACCAGCCCTTGTCCCAACTTCGACCAACAGAGAAACCTGCGGCTTAATTGCAGTGCCGGCGAGAGCTCCAAGCCATCTACCTGCGGTTATTCTCGGGAGCTTCCACGTGAGACTTCTATTAAGTCGCAGGTTTGCAGAAGGAAGGGGACGAGAAGCCCCTTCGGGTCAAGCAGCCGCGGCGGCTACGCGCTTCTCGCACACCCCGTAAAAAACCGTTCACGTTTGTACAACGTTTATCGCGTATGGTTGAGTGGCTGGCACGGCGCCCCCTGGACGCCGTCCGCTTGGGCGTCCCGCCCACGACGAGAGGAGCAACGATGAGCTGGTACGAGCCATCCTTTGTCTATCAGGTCTATCCGCTGGGGCTGTGCGGCGCGCCGCACGAGAACGACGGCGCCGTGGTCCCGCGCCTGCGCAAGCTCGTCGAAGACGGTTGGATCGACCACATGAAGCGCCTTGGGGTCACCTGCCTCATGCTCAACCCCGTCTTCCAGAGCCTCACGCACGGCTATGACACCACAGACTACACGACCGTCGACTGCCGTCTGGGCACCAATGACGACCTGCGCTTTGTTGTGGATGCGTGCCACAAGGCGGGCATTCGCGTGCTTCTCGACGGCGTCTTTAACCACGTGGGCCGCGAGTTCTTTGCGTTCCGCGACGTGCGCGAGAAGGGCCAGCAGAGCCGCTACGCCGGCTGGTTCAACATCGACTGGAACGGCAACAGCGAGTTCAACGACGGCTTTGGCTACGAGACCTGGGCGGGCGTCTCCACGCTCGTGAAGCTCAACCACGGCAACTTCGAGCTCAACGACTACCTGGCCGACGTCATCCGCGGCTGGGTGCGCGACTTTGACATTGACGGCCTGCGCCTGGACGTGGCCTACTGCCTTGACCGTGGCTACCTGGGCTACCTGCGCCAGATTGCCGACGGCATCTCGCAGGAGCGTGGCGAGAAGTTCGTGCTGGTTGGCGAAACCATGTTTGGCGACTACAACCAGTGGATGGGCGACGGCCTGTGCGATTCGGTGACCAACTACGAGGCGTACAAGGGCCTCTGGTCGAGCTTCAACAGCGCGAATATGCACGAGGTGGCCTACGCGCTGGAGCGCCAGAGCGGCTCTCAGCCTTGGGACCTCTACACGGGCAAGCACCTGCTCGATTTTGTTGACAACCACGACGTGCCGCGCATTGCGACCAAGCTGGATGACAAGCGCCAGCTCAAGCCGCTCTACGGGCTGCTGTTTGCCATGTGCGGGGTGCCCTGCGTCTACTACGGCAGTGAGTGGGGCATCGAAGGCGAGCAGCACTACGGTGACTACGAGCTGCGCCCCGCGCTCGACGCGCCGGAGTGGAACGACCTCACGGACTGGGTGGCCGCGCTGGCGCACGCGCGCGAGAAGAGCGACGCCATTGTGTGGGGCGACTACCACGAGCTGCAGTGCCAGCCGCAGCAGCTTGTCTTCCAGCGCTGCCACGGGGACGAGCGGGTCATTGTGGCGATAAATGCGTCGGCCGAGCCTGCCGTGGCGCATTTCGATGCTGGGTGCGGTCGTGCCGTCGACCTCATCACCGGCGAGCCGCACGACTTTGGAGGCGGCTCGGAGCTGGCGCCTTTCTCGGCGTACTGGTGGCTCTGCGAACGATAGCGGACTGCCGACGCCCCGTCCCTCTCGCTAAAGAAAAAACCGCCCCGGGCGAGAAGCCCGAGGCGGCATGCAGCCTGCGAGAAAACAAAGCCCATACCCTACTGGACCTGCGCCACCATAGCCATGTTGGTGCTGGTGGTGTAGTCACCCTGGCGCGGGGAGGTCTGCGGGTCGCCGGCGGTGATAACCACGATGTCGCCGGACTTCACGAGCTCGTTCTCCTTGGCAACCGTGAGGGCGTTGTAGAGCGTGTTGGAAAGCGAGCCCTGCTCGGTCGTCTTGAAGCCATAGACGCCCCAGTAGAAGCAGGTGCGACGGATGGCCTCCTCGCTCGGGCTCATGGCGTAGAGCGGGATGCGGGGACGGAAGTTGGACACGATGCGTGCGGTGCGGCCGGAGTGCGTGGGGCACAGGATGCACGTAGCGTCAACGCGGTCGGCCATCTCGACGGCGGCAAAGCCCGTCGCGCCGTTCACGTTGCGAACGCCGCCGCGGTCGTGGTAGACCTTGCGCTCCTCGAGGTAGCGCTCGGTCTCCTTGGCGACAGCCGCCATGGTCTTGACGGCCTCCACGGGGTACTTGCCGGCAGCGGTCTCACCGGAGAGCATGACGCAGTCGGTGCCGTCATAGATGGCGTTGGCGACGTCGGCGACCTCGGCGCGCGTGGGGCGCGGGTTGCGGATCATCGAGTCGAGCATCTGCGTAGCGGTGATGACCGGCTTGTACGCGTTGTTGCACTTGCGGATGATGGTCTTCTGGATGTGGGGCACCTCAGCCGCGGGCACCTCGACGCCCAGGTCACCACGGGCGACCATGATGCCGTCGGAGGCCTCGAGAATCTCGTCGAAGTTCTTGACGCCCAGCGCGCTCTCGATCTTGGGGAAGATCTGGACGTGAGGCGCGCCCATCTCGACGCAGATGTCACGAATCTGCTTGACGGCGGCACCGTCGCGGATGAAGGACGCAGCGATGGCGTCGATGCCCAGCTCGCAGCCAAACATGATGTCCGCGCGATCCTGGTCGGTGACAGAGGGCAGGCCAATGTTCACGTTGGGAACGTTGACGGGCCGTCATCGATGAGGATGATGGAGCCCTTCTCGACCTCGTTGGGGAGGTTGAGGTAGTCGAGCGAGATGTGACCTGCGTTGCCGTGGAAGTCCTCGGTGGTGGGCTGGGCGGTCACCACGATGGTGTCACCGGTGTTGACGGTGACCTTCTTGCCATCCTCGAGAAGGCCGGTGCGGACCTCGGGGCCCTTGGTGTCGAGCATGATGGCCACGGGGATGCTCAGCTCTCCGGAGATGCGGCGCACGCGCTCGATCATCTGGCGGTGATAGTCGTGGCTGCCGTGGGAGAAGTTGAAGCGGGCGACGTTCATGCCGTTCTCGATGAGGGCGCGAAGGACGTCGTCGCTCTCGGTGGCGGGGCCCATGGTGCACACTATCTTGGTCTTCTTGCTAAATGCCATTTTTCTCCTTTGCCTACTGTCCTCTTTGGTGCGATGTCTCTATGGCTAGCAGACGACGCTCCTGGGCACGAAGTCCGTGCCGTGAGCGAACGCCTGCGCGTTGTCGAGCGTCACGCGAGCGATCTCGCCAAGGGCCTCCTTGGTGAAGAACGCCTGGTGAGAAGTCATGACCACGTTGGGGAAGGAGCAGAAGCGCGCGGTGATGGAGCTGCCGAGAATCTCGTCCTCGCGGTCCTGGTAGACGTTGGCGTTCTCCTCCTCGTACACGTCGAGGCCCGCAGCGCCGATCTTGCCGGCGCGGATGCCGCGGATGAGTGCGTTGGAGTCGACCAGCGCGCCGCGTGCGGTGTTCACGAAGATGACGCCATCCTTCATCTTGGAGATGGAGTCGTCGTTGATCATGTGGTAGCTCTCCTCGTTGAGGAAGGCGTGCAGAGAGATGAAGTCCGCACGGTTGTAGAGCGAGTCGTAGTCGACCTTGCCATCCTTGACCTCGACGTACTCGTCGACCACGTGCTCCTCGTCGATGAGCTTCTGGTTGGGGTAGAGGTCGGCGCCGATGACGTACATGCCGAAGCCCTTGCAGATGCGGCAGAGGGCGGCGCCAATGCGGCCGGTGCCGATGATGCCAGCGGTCTTGCCGTGCAGGGTAACGCCGACAAGGCCGGTGAGGTCGAAGTTGTTCTCGCGGACGCGGATGTAGCCCTTGTGGATGCGACGGTTTGCGCAGAGGGCAAGGCCCATGGCGTGCTCGGCGATGGCCTCGGGCGAATAGGCGGGGACGCGGGTGACCTTCATGCCGAGGTCCTTGGCGACCTCGACGTTCACGGCGTCGAAGCCGGCGCAGCGCATGAGGACGAGCTTCACGCCAAAGCCAGAGAGGATCTCGAGGGTCATGGCGCCGCAGTCGGCGTTCACGAAGGCGCAGACCGCGTCATACCCACGGGCGAGGGGCGCGGTCATGGGGGTGAGGTTGGTCTCGGTGAAGTCGATCGTGACGTCCGGGTAGTCCTTGAGCTCCTTGGTGAAAGAATCCCTGTCATAGCTGGCGGTTCCATAGAACAGAATCTTCATCGTTGCCCTTTCCTCGAGACCCTGTGGAATCAATCTCGCACGCTCTCACGTGCGGTCTTAGCGAAAGTTTACCGCATGGGACAGATGCCGTGGGGCATGCGGGGACAAGTCCTTACGAATGAGATACGAGGGGGCTGCCTTACTAAAATCGTCAACGCGTCTGCTGGGGTTTGTCGCGCGCCTTCTCGGGTAAAATGGGTCGGTACTAACCATGCGTCCGGCATGGCAGCCTTGGTGAGCCCTTGCCCTTCTGGGGAATTATGATCGGGCATCAATCTGCTGGGCGCCCATGACCCCAGGAGGAAGAATTGAAGGAGTACCTGCAGGAGTCTGCGCAAGTCGTCAAGGACGTTGCGTCTGACGACACCTATGGCCTTGCCCCAGAGGAGGCGGCTGCACGTCTCGAGAAAAACGGTCTCAACAAGCTCAAGGAGGCCGAGAAGGACCCGCTCTGGAAGCGCTTCTTCGCACAGATGGCAGACCCGATGATCATCATGCTCATCGTTGCCGCGGTCATCTCGGCCCTCACGGGGCTGGCGCAGGGCGAGGCGGACTTCGCGGACGTGATCATCATCAGCTTCGTCGTCGTGGTGAACGCGGTTCTCGGCGTGGTCCAGGAGTCCAAGGCCGAGGAGGCGCTGGCGGCGCTCCAGGAGATGTCTGCCGCCCAGAGCAAGGTCGTGCGCGGCGGCAACGTTGTGAGCGTCCCGTCCTCCGAGCTTGTTGTTGGCGACCTCGTGATCCTCGAGGCCGGCGACTCTGTGCCGGCGGACTGCCGCATCATCGAGAGCGCCTCCATGAAGATCGAGGAGGCCGCCCTCACCGGCGAGTCCGTGCCGGTCAACAAGATCGCCACGGTCCTCGACGTGCTCGAAGAGGGCAAGGACGTCCCTCTCGGCGACCGCAAGAACATGTGCTACATGGGCTCCACCGTGGTCTATGGTCGTGGCCGCGCCGTCGTGGTTGCCACGGGCATGGACACCGAGATGGGCAAGATCGCCGACGCCCTCACGCGTGCCGAGGACGAGGAGACCCCGCTCCAGAAGAAGCTCGACGAGCTCTCCAAGATCCTCTCCATCATATGCATCGTGATCTGCGCGCTGGTCTTCGCGGTCACCTGGCTCAAGCACGGCATGGGCTTCTTCGAGAACATGTCGCTCGTGCTCAACACGTTCATGGTCGCCGTGTCGCTTGCCGTCGCGGCCATCCCCGAGGGCCTGGCGGCCGTGGTGACCATCGTGCTCTCCATCGGCGTCACCAAGATGAGCCAGCACAACGCCATTATCCGCAAGCTCTCCGCCGTGGAGACCCTTGGCTGCACGCAGGTCATCTGCTCGGACAAGACGGGCACCCTCACGCAGAACAAGATGACGGTCGTGCGCCACTTCACCGAGGACCAGGGCCGTCTCGTTCGCTGCATGGCACTCTGCTCCGACGCCAAGTGGGACCCCGCCCGCAACGACGCCGTGGGCGAGCCCACGGAGGCCGCGCTCGTGGCAGACGCAGCCAAGCTCGGCTTCACCTCCGGCGACCTCGACGCCGCCAACCCCCGCGTGGGCGAGGCGCCCTTCGACTCCGGCCGCAAGATGATGTCCGTCGTCAACAAGGCGCCCGACGGCAACTACATCCAGCACACCAAGGGCGGCCCCGACGTCATTCTCGCCCGCTGCACCAAGGTGCACACCGCCGAGGGCGACGTGCCCCTCACGGACGAGTGGCGCCAGCGCATCATGGAGGCCAACAAGGCCATGGCCGACGACGCGCTTCGCGTGATGGCTGCCGCCCGCGTGAACTACGGCAAGACCGCGCCCACGGACTTCTCGCCCGAGGCGCTCGAGCACGACATGACCTTCCTCGGCCTCTGCGGCATGATCGACCCGGTTCGTCCCGAGGTCAAGCAGGCCGTGGCCGAGGCGCACTCCGCCGGCATGCGCGTGGTCATGATCACCGGCGACCACATCGACACCGCCGTTGCCATCGCCAAGGAGCTTGGCATCATCGTCGACCGCTCACAGGCCATCACCGGCGCCGAGCTTGACCGCATGTCCGACGAGGAGTTCGCCAAGAACATCTCCAAGTACGGCGTGTACGCCCGCGTCCAGCCCGAGCACAAGACCCGCATCGTCGACACCTGGAAGAAGCTCGGCAAGGTCGTTGCCATGACCGGCGACGGCGTGAACGACGCGCCGTCCATCAAGCGCGCTGACATCGGCGTTGGCATGGGCATCACGGGCACTGACGTCACCAAGAACGTGGCCGACATGGTTCTTGCCGACGACAACTTCGCGACCATCATCAACGCCTGCGAAGAGGGCCGCCGCATCTACGACAACATCAGGAAGTCGATTGCCTTCCTGCTCTCCTCCAACCTCGCTGAGGTCATCTCGGTCTTCGTGGCGTCTCTAATCGGCTTCACGATCCTCGAGCCCACGCACCTCCTGTGGCTCAACCTCATCACGGACTGCTTCCCCGCCCTTGCCATGGCCATGGAGGAGGCCGAGCCCGACATCATGGAGCGCGAGCCGCGCAACGCCGACGACGGCATCTTCGCCAACGGCATGGGCCTCGACTGCCTCATCCAGGGCGTCTTCATTGGTGCCCTCACGCTCATCTCGTACTTCATCGGCCTGAACATCGAGGGTGTGCCGCTGTCTGCCGTGCTGTCTGGTGCCGACAAGGGCCTCGACGGCATGACCATGGCGTTCCTCACGCTCTCAATGGTCGAGATGTTCCACTCGTTCAACATGCGCAGCCGTCGCCAGTCCATCTTCAAGCTGCCCACCCAGAACAAGTGGTTTGTGGTCATCGAGACCCCGCTCGCCCAGGCCTTCGATTTCGCCGAGATCAACGCGTTCGAGTACGGCATTGCCATGCTGCTCGCCGCGGCTATCATCCCGCTGGTGGAGATCTACAAGGCCATCATGCGTGCGGTCGAGAAGGGCAGGAACTAGTCGTTCATGGGCAAGCGCGCACTAAAGAAGGGTTCCCAGAAAAGTTCGCGCAAGCGTAGAGTCTCGAGTGCCGGCGGGTCCCAGCAGGGCCTGCCGGCCCTTTCTTCTCTCGCGGACCTGCCTGCCTTTGCCGAGCTCGCCCCGTCTGAGCGCCAAAGGAGCGCCTTTGGCGAGGCTGCGGCGCAGGCCGCGCGGGCTCTGGGCTGCAGCGTGGACGAGATGGCGCTTGGCTGCGTGGTGCGGCTAGACCGCGGATTTCCTGCCGTGGTGACGGCAGACGCACTCTTCCGCGCGGAGTTCTCGGCGCACCTCACCAAGGGCGGCGACTCGCGCGTGGCCGTGGGCGACTGGGTCCTGGCGCGCGTGCCCGCAGGCCACGACATGGGCCTTATCCTTCAGATTCTTCCGCGTGAGAGCGACATTGCCCGTTGGCGAGGAGGCTCGCGCGGCGAGCGGCAGACGCTTGCTGCAAACGTGGGCGTGGTGCTTGTCGTCCAGCAGCTGGGTGCGGCGCCCATCTCGTGCGAGAGGATCGCGCGGTCCGCAGTGATTGCGCGCGACTGCGGCGCGGGGGTTGCCGTGGTCCTCACCAAGGCGGACCGCGCCCCCAGCGCTGTGCTGGCAGAGGACGTTGCTGCCGTGCGCGACGTGCTGGGCGAGGACTGTCGGCTTGTGATGACCTCCTCTGCCGGGAACGCAGAGTCAGAGCGTGCCGAGAAGGACGCCGAGGCCATGGGTGTTGCCTGGGGACCGGCTGCCGTGCGCTCGCTTGTGCCTGCGGGCACCGTTGCCATTGTGCTGGGGGAGTCTGGCGCGGGAAAGTCCACGCTGCTCAACGCCCTGTTGGGCCACGACGTGCTCAAGACCGGCGCCGTACGCGGGTCAGATGACGCTGGCCGGCACACGACGGTCGCACGCCGCATGGTCTCGGTGCCAGGTGGCGGCGTGATTGTGGACGAGCCTGGCTTGAGGAGCCTTCCCATCGTGGGTCACGAGCGCGGCCTTGCGGCGGTGTTCCCCGAGGTGGCGGATGCCGCGCGCGGCTGCCGCTTCTGCGACTGCACGCACACGCACGAGCCGGGATGCCGGGTGCGCGAACTTCTCTGCGAGGGACTCATCTCCCAGCGTCGCTACGACGCATATGTGGCACTGGCAGCCGAGATGCGCGAGAGCGCGCGGACGCTTGACCCGGATATCGTTCTGTAGCTGGGCTGCTGCGCTTGGCGCACGCCGCGTGACGCGGCGTGTACGCGCAGAACAGCGCATTTTTGATATGGGCTCTGTCGCGGAGCGCACACAATTCCTACACATTTAATTATAGGCTACCTGAGCTGCTCTAATGCGGCCGTCGGGCAGTGGTGGGCGTGCTTGTGGCATGCCTAGGCAATAACAGCAAATTGCAATTTTTCATAGCAAAATTCCCGCGATAACAACAAGATGTGACAGCTTCCTGCAAGAGAGGTGCCCGTACCTGGTAGCTCTTTCTTGGAAGGATGGCGGCGCGGGGCTTCTCCCACCGGACAATTTTCTCAGCCAGGACCGAAGGTTGGGAAAGGGGGAGCCCATGTCACGCCGCTTCAAGATCGTTCTCTCTGGGGCGTTTGCACTGCTCGCCGTTGTGCTGTGCCTGGCATACGGCGAGAGCGTGCGTGCGGAGGAGGAGTCGCGCCGCCAGGAGACGCTCACGCGCTATGGCGGCGAGGTGGTGAGCCTGGTGGTTGCCACGTCCCAGCTGGAGGAGGGCCAGGTCGTCTCGGCGGGCGATGTTGCCAAGCGCGACTGGGTCTCTGACCTGGTACCAGAGGGTGCCATCACGAACCTGGATGATGCCGTTGGCAAGAAGGTCACGGTTGCAGCTGCCTCCGGAGCGCCCCTCACCCAGCTCAACTTTAGGGAAACGGGTGCCGCTTTCGAGGTGCCACCGGGAAAGATTGCCGTCTCCGTTCCCATGGCAGACAAGCTTGGCGTGGGCGAGGGTGTGGCTGCGGGCGACAGGCTTGTTGCCTACCGCGTGGCAGACGGCGCGGCGACGGTGCTTGCCAAGGAGGCAACGGTGCTCTCGGTGCCTGAGGGGTCGCGCTCGCTTGCATCGGGATCGCAGGCCATGACCGTTGCGCTTGCCCCGGCAGACGTGTCGAGCGTCCTGGCCGCGTCGGCTGAGGGCAGCCTTCGGTTTGGCCTTCCCGCAAGCGATGTCGATGGCGTTGAGGCGGGCGTGCCCGCAGCGCCAACAAAGGTTGACCAGGAGGTGGGCGAGTGATGGGACATGCGTGGAGCGTGCTGTGCCCAAAGGAGGAGCGCGCCGGGATGGTCAAGGCGCTCAAGGAGATAGACGACTTGGCGGAGTGCGAGTTTGCCCAGGATGCAAATGAGCTGCGGCGACGCATGGCAGAGTGCGCCAGCGGCGAGAGGTCCGCCCTTATCGGCCTCTCCAAGAGCGGTGTCTCGGACGTTAACCTTGCGGCCGCCATTGTGTCTGACGGCCATGCCGAGAAGGTCGTGCTTGCGCTGCGGTCGCCCTCTGGGTCGCTGAGGTCCCGCGCCGCGAGGGCGGGCATCGACCTTGTAGTTGACCTGGACGGTGCGTCCCCTGCGCCGTCTGTGGAGATGGACGCCGCGCCGGTTCCGGAGCCCCTGCAGAAAAGCGATGGGGGTCGCATCTCGGCTGCTCCGGGACCGGCGCTGGCGCCCGAGGGGGCTCGCGCGCCCATTCTTACGTTCTGCTCGGGAAGAGGCGGCGTTGGTAAGACGTCGGTCGTGGCGTGCGCTGCGGTGGCAGCCGCCTCGTGGGGCATGAGAGTAGAGGTGGTTGACCTGGACCTCTCCTGTGGGAACCTCTACGCGATGCTTGGCCTTGCGCGTGGGACGGACCTCTCGCGCCTCTCGGCGGAAGACCTTGGGGACCCAGAGCGCCTGGAGAGGCTCGGCGCGCCGTGCGGCGAGCGCATCCGCGTATGGGGGCCGTGCGAGCGCCCGGAGACCTCCGAGCTTGTCTCGGGGATGGTGCCTGAACTGCTGAGCATCCTTGCGCTTGGTGCCGACCTCGTGCTTATCGATACGTCTCCCACGTTCTCCGAGGCGGTGGCGCTTGCCGTGCGCCAGAGCGACCGCGTGGTTCTCGTACATGACAGCCGGCCCGGTTCGCTGGCAGCGCTAGCCCGCACGAGTGGCCTTGCCGTGCGGCTGGGCGTTGCCCGAACGCGTATCGCCCGGTTGGAGAACCGCGTGGACGTGCGGGACAGGACAGACCCGGCGCTGGGCAGGGCAGAGGTGGGGCTCGAGGCTGCGCGTGCGTTCACGGCGCTCGATGGCGGGGACGAGGTTTCTGACTACCTGGGATATGGGGATGCGGCAGGCCTTTTGGAGGTGGGCTCGCCGTTTGCGGAGTCCGCTGCCGCCTGCCTGGCCCAGCTCCTCCAGGAGCTTGGGTCGCTCCCAGAGGCCGAGCCTGCACAGCGCGCTGCCCAGGGGCTTGCCCCGCGGCGCAGGGGTCTATTCCGGCGCAGGAGGGAGGCGGTCTAGGTGTCTGTGCTCGAGATGGTCCGCGAGGAGGAAGCGCGGAGAGGGGCTGCCACAACGGAGGGACGCGACCTTCGCCAGCAGCGGTTGAGTCTCAAGAACGCCCTGGTGGAACGGTTGGGGCTCGCAACTATTGCCTCGATGCTCTCTACGGGCGATGCCACCCAGGCGCGCTCGGCGCTTGCCGTGACGTGTAACGCAATCATCAACACCGGGGGATACGAGGGCCTTTCACGCGAGGAGGTGGCGCGTCTCGTGCGCCAGGTGACGGACGAGATCTGCGGTCTTGGCCCCATCCAGCCGCTTCTCGAGGACGAGGATGTCTCCGAGATCATGATCAACGGCTGCGATGCGCTCTTCTACGAGCGCGGGGGCGAGGTCTTCTCGGCACCGGCGGTGTTCGACTCGCCCGAGCAGATCATGATCGTAATCGACCGAATCCTGGCACCCCTGGGGCGAAGGCTCGACAGGAGCTGCCCCATCGTGAACGCGCGCCTTGCCAACGGCGACCGCGTGAACGCCGTGGCGGACTCGGTTGCCATCGGTGGGCCGGTGGTCACCATCAGGCGATTCTCCAACCGCATCACGTCGCTGGACACTCTGGTCGAGCTGGGCTCGCTGCCCGAATGGTACGCGCAGCTGCTGCGCTGGGCGGTGAGGACGCGAAAGGGGATAGCAGTTGCCGGAGGCACCGGGTCGGGCAAGACCACGCTCCTAAACGCTCTCTCGTGCGAGATCGACCCCGGCGAGAGAATCGTGACCATAGAGGACTCCGCCGAGCTGCGCTTTGATGCGCATCCTGACGTGGTGAGCCTTGAGGCAAGGGGCGCCTCGATTGAGGGGTCCGGCGAGGTCACGATTCGCGACCTGGTCAAGAACTCGTTGCGCATGCGACCGGACCGCATTGTGGTGGGGGAGGTTCGCGGCGAGGAGTGCGTCGACATGCTGGCCGCAATGACGACCGGACATGATGGCTCGATGACCACGCTGCACGCGGGCACCGCCGAGGAGGCCGTGCTTCGCCTGGTGCTCATGGCGCGCTTTGGGATGGACCTGCCTGCCGACATTATCGAGGAGCAAATTGCGTCGGCGCTCGACCTCATCGTGATGTCGCGGCGTGCTCCGGATGGGTCGCGCTACATAACCACGACGCACGAGGTTGGTTGGTCGAGAGGGGCAAAGTCGGTGGACCTTGTTGAGTGCGTTTCGTTCGACGTGGCGGACCGTTCCTGGAAGCTCGTCCGTGAGCCGGCGTTTGTGGCACAGGCGGTGTGCGACGGGATGCTCGACGAAGGCGAGGTGGAGCGATGGAGGTCTTCCTTCCGTTGACGGCTGCCGCCTGCGCGTTTGCGGCGGTGCGGGTACTTATCGCAAGCGGTGAGCGTGGCGCCAAGACTCTGGCGTCCCGGGCGCTCCGCGCGTGCGAGCGCTGGGTAGGTAGTCGCCTTGAGTCTCTGGGGCGCAGCGGCGTGGTGGCTGCGCTTCTCGAGGGCGAGGACTGGAGACAGGCGTCGGACGCCCTTGCCGCGCTTCCCCATGAGGGCAGGCCAGGCTTGAGGAGGGAGCCTGCGTGCGCTGCGCTGCTTGCCGCTGGGGTGGGGATTGCCTGCGTGGGAGGCCTGCTCTTCCTCTCGCTTGTCTCGGCGCTCGTTCTTGCCTGTCTGGAGAGGATTGCCCTAGCTGCATGGCGCTCTTCGCGCGACCGACGTCGTGTGCATGAGGTATCCCAGGAGATGCCCGGCGTATTCCGGACGCTCTCCGTGGCGCTTGGCGCTGGCCAGACACTGGCCCAGGCTATCGAGTACGTGGGATCGCACGGTCATGGGCCGGTCTCTGCGGGCTTTGCGTCTGCGTCGCTGGGGCTTCGCTGTGGCGTATCGACAGAGGACGCGCTCGAGTCGCTTTCACGTACGCTCGATGCGCCGGGGATGGGGCTTCTCACCACGGCGCTCGTGATCTCCCATCGCACGGGGAGCCCGCTGCGTGACCTGCTCGCGCGGTCTGCCGCGCTCGTTGAGCGGCAGGGCGAGTTCGAGCGGGAGCTTGAGGTGAAGACGGCTCAGGTGCGCCTCTCTGCCCGCATCGTGTGCAGCCTGCCGTTTCTCATGGTGGCGCTTCTCGCCGTCATCTCGCCCGACTTCCAGCGGGGCCTGCTCTCGCCCGTTGGGCTTGGCTCCGTTGCCGTGGCGGCGGCGCTCGACGCATTTGCGGTCCTTGTCATCAGGCGCCTCATGAGGGCGGTGCTCTGATGGTTGGCGTTTCGCTCATGGTGGCAAGTGCCTCCTGCGCGGTCCTTGCAGGGCTGCTGGTGGCGAGCGTGGCTGGGGATCATGGCCATGGCGAGGCCCCTGCCGAGGGGTTGGAACGATGCGTGGCCACCACGCGAGAGGCGATTAGAGGCATCCCCGCCGTACGCCAGGCGAGGGAGCGAGAACGTCTTGCGCGCAGGAGGTCTGCCTGCCTGCGCGAGATGCCCACGCTGATTGACGTCCTCACCCTGGGGCTCTCGGCAGGTCTCTCGTTTGATGCGTCGCTCTCGCTCTACTGTGACCGCTACCAGACGGAGCTCTCCCAGGCGTTCTCGGAGGCCATGCTCAGCTGGAGGATGGGCGTCACAAGCAGGGAGGGGGCGCTCGAGGCGATGGCCTGCGAGCTGGGGGTTGACGCGTTGGCGCGCTTTGCCACGGTTGTGGGAGAGTCGCTCGACTTTGGCTCGCCGCTCGCATCTGCGCTGGAGGTGCAGGCGAAGGCCATCCGCGACGAGCAGCGGGCGCAGGTGGAGGAGGAGATCGAGAAGGCGCCGGTCAAGATGCTCGTCCCCTTGGGCGTCCTGGTTGTGCCGGCCATGCTTCTCGCGATTCTGGGGCCGCTGCTTGCCTCGGCGGCCTCGTTTGGAAGGTAGAAGGCGGTGCGAGGGAAAGGAGCGTCACATGACATGGGAAAGCATGGGTCGAGAGGTACGCAAGGTGGCCGCAGGCACCCTCCACGACAATCGCGGGCAGGGCACCACGGAGTACGCGATTCTCGTTGGGGTCCTAGTGGTGATTGCCATTGTAGCCATCCTGGCATTCCGCGAGCGGGTCTCGCAGCTGTGGAGCGCCATAGCGAACGGCATCAACTCGCTGTGAGAAAAAGACGCGCTGTCCTTGTCGCTGCGGTGGTTGCCTGTGCGCTGGCGGCGTGCGTGGTGGTGCTTTCCGGCCGCGGGCAGACGGGCGGTCCGTTGCCTGCGACTAGAACGGGTGCAACTGGCGAGGAGCGCTTGGACACAAGCCCAGGCGAGGCGATTGAGGGCAAACCCGTCTCTTTGTCCGAGGATGCCGCGGAGGGCGAGATGGATACCGGCTTGGCAGCTGCTGCCAACGGGGTGCCAGAGGCGGCAACCGAGCTTGTGTGCCAGTACGAGCAGCGAGGAGACTGCGTGCTCGTGAGGTCTGGGTACCTCGACCTCTCGGGCCGGGTCTGGAGCATGGTTGTGGAGGGATCGGGATGGGTCGACGTGTGCATAGTCCAGAGCGCGAGTGGTGGGACGAGCGAGACCAAGGTCATGCACATGGATGCCGCAGAGTGGGAGGCGTCCCTGGGCGAGCTTGGCCTTGGTGGCTAGCCGAGGGCTCCGGGCAGTCCACGCTCGAGTATGCGCTGGTGCTGGTAGCGTTCCTCTCCATGGTCGCTGCCCTGGGGCTGGCGTGGCATGCGGCGCGTGACGGGACCCTCGTGCGCATGGCAACGGATGCGGCAACGCACCAGGCCTCGGGCGGAACGCTTGCCTGGCTCCAGGACCTCCTGGGGTTCTGAGATGGATCGCAGACGGTGGCGGGTAGGCCACATGGGCGAGGAGGGACAAGCAACGGTTGAGGCTGCCGTGCTCATTCCCACGGTGATGGTCGTGCTCGCGCTTCTCCTCCAACCGGCGATGCTCCTCTACACGCGTGCGGTTATGAGCGGGGCGGCTGCCGAGGGGGCCCGGCTCGCCACGACCGCAACGTACGACGAGGTGGTGTCTCTTGTCGACTCCTACGTGAGACGGAGGCTTAGGGCGGTGCCGGACGTTGCCTGCTTCCACGAGGGAGGGGCCGACGCCTGGGGCATTTCCGTCGAGCAGGACGGGAATCGCGTACGCGTCTGCGTTGTGTGCCATGCCCGGCCGTTACCGCTGATGGGGGTGACGGCGGGGCTGGTTGGACAGATGGATAGCGAGGGCGTGCTCCTCTCGGCCAGGGTCGAGCGCAGCACGCGGGCCGAGTGGGTTGGGGGTGACTACGGTGATTGGATTGCAGCGTGGGGCTAAGGTGGCCGTATCCGGAACGGCGTCGAGGCAGGGCGGCTTGCGCCTGGGCCTCTCGCTCTTTCTGGATGACGAGGGCGGTTACACCACGGTCGCCGTGGCGGTTGCCCTGCTCGTGAGTATATCGCTGGTCTTTGCGGCCGCATCTGCGGAGTGGGTGATGGCGCGCTCGTACGAGGTCCAGCCTGTGGCAGATGCCGCGGCCATGGCCGGAGCAAACTCCGTGGCAGCCTATGCCACCATTGCCAGGGTGCTTGATGCCTGCGTGCTCAGCCTGGGACTTCTCGGCGTGACGGTCTTTGGGGCGGGTCTTGTGCTCTCGTGCATACCGGGTGCTGCAACCTTTGGGGGAAGCGTCTGTGATGCGGGAAGGAAGGTCCTCGATGCCCGGCGGGACTTCGCGAGAAGTGCATCGGAGGGCCTGGAGCGTCTGGAAAAGGTGCTGCCGGCGGTCGTGGTTGCAAACTCGGCCGCCTGCGTCGCGGAGAACGCGCGGGCACAGGGCCTGCCATATGTTGGCTGTGCCATTCCGTTTCCCGTTGAGTCGCAGTCGGACTTTTCGTCCCTTGCTGCCGAGATCTATTCGGACGAGATGGACAAGGATGCCGAGGAGCTGCGAGAGCTGTCGCAGCAGGCAGATGCTGCAAAGTCCCTGGCAGACGCGGCGCGCTTGCGTGGGTGGACAGCGGATTGCGGTGGGACCCCCTATTGTCTGGAAGAGCGCGCTACCACGCTTGCCAGCCTTGGGGGCGAGAGTAACCCGCACTACCCGAGTGAGGAGGGGTGGGGATTTGGCGTCCCCCTCCTGCGGGCGCGCGCCTATTACGCGGCGCGTGCGGTGCAGGAGAAGCCGCTCGACTCTACGGTTGAGGAGCTTACGAACTCCGCGGCACGGTCCGCCTTCTACGACTACGCGCTCGAGCAGGTGCGGGACGGAACCTACGAAGAGCATGAGGACGGTACGGTCCAGATCGACCTGCCAGACCTTCCGCATAACGTCGAAGAGACAAAGGCATCGAGTCTCTACACCGATGACCTCTGGCCCTGTACCGGGGAGGAGGCGGGGACGGTGCTCCACTCGTCACCTGCGTGTCCGGGCGCAACTGGCTCCTCGGCGGGATGCGCGTCCCTCCAGGACCTCGATGCTGGGGCGGTAAAGAGGTGCGAGACATGCGGCATGGACCTTGCTGTCATGGGTGCGGTTGCCGCTGCGTCGACCTCGACGGACAACGGCTTCGAGCACTACTGGCGCGAGGTCGTGGCGGCATCTAAGGAGTATGAGGCCGCGCGCAACAAGCAGTCAGATGCCGAGAAGGACCTGCGCGACAAGGCGGAGGACGCGCGCGGCTCTTTCGAGCGCGCCGTGGACCAGCTCTCGGTCGTGCGGCCGCGCATCTGCCCGCCAGGAGCCTGGGGCTGCGTTGCCGTGGTCTCCAGGACTGAGGCGACGACCGTTCCCACCGAGCTCACCGCCTCGTTTCTCTCCTCGGGGGAGCTCCCCGCGGGGTCTGCGGTCTCGGCGGCGGCGCTGGCGCCAGACGAGTCGACAGCCGAGAACAACGTGCTTGCCAGCTTCTTTGACGGAGTCACGTCTCAGGGAACGGGCTCGGTGCTGGGAGGCGCCTTCGACGGCGTCTGCGAGCTCTGGGGGCGCCTGCTCGTGGGGTATGGCTCAAGGTACGATTCGGTCTCTGCCTCGGTGGGGGACTTTCTCGACAGGCTCGACAACGTGTTTGGCGGGACGGTGGGCTCGTGGCTGCGTGGCAAGATCAAGGAGACGGTCGCCGCCTGTGGCTTCGAACCCGTGGACATGAGGCTCATGAAGCCCGCGCTGGTGGGGTGGACTCGTGTGCTCGACCAATCCGGCTATGACGCGGCTGGCAAGGCGCGGCAGATGATTGAGGCGCTGCCTCCTGGGGCAAGCTCGTTCGACTTGGCAAAGACCTTGGGCGTCTGGGCGGCAGACTCCCTTGGCTACGGAGAGATCACTGTGGCGGAGCTCACCATTCCAGGGACGGACATCTCAATCCCTCTCACCATCAGGCTCGATGACCTCTTGGAGGCATCATGAGCGGCTTTGAGGTGGTGGCGGCTTGGCGCCGGCGGTGCCACAGGCGCGAAGGGATGCAATCCGGGCAGATGACCGTGGAACTTGCCGTGCTGGCGCCCGTGGTCATCGTGGTTGCCCTGATCGTGGCGAACCTCATGGAGTTTGTCGACGCCTGCGCGGCCTTTGACCGTCTGAGCTTGGACGAGGTCATTGCCGAGGGTGTCTCTCCCGCAGGCGAGCAGAACGTGACGGCATCCGTTGCTGCGGTCGAGGATGCGCTTCGCGCGGCGCTTGGCCGTGAGGGCTCCTGCGATGTCGAGGTGAGGGCAGAGCGCGTCTCGGCTGGGGAGGGCGTGGGCCTGCTCTCTGTGGCGCCCCTCCTCACGCGCTACACCTGCACGTTGGTGTTTAGGCCGTGGCCCAGGGAGCTCCGGCTTCCGGGCATCACGTATTCCGCGCCGCTTGAGCTGCGGCACGAGCGGACGCTTGTCATCGATAGGTATCGTCCGGGGGTGGTGGTCTGATGAGGTGGATGTTCGTCCAAATAGAGAGCCCGGCGGTTGAGAAGGACTCTCCCACACTGGGGTTCAGGGTTCTCTCGTCCTGGTTCGAGCGGCTTGTGGGGCTTCTCGGCACCGGGCCATCCGCCCAGCCCGTGGTGCTCATGAGGTGCGGTTCTATCCACACGTACGGGATGGCATATCCCATTGACGTGGCCCTTGTAGGCAGCCGCGGAGAGGTGCTTGCCTCTGAGCGGGCTCTGCCGCCATGCCGCGTCTTCTCCCATGCCGCGGCGTTCTGCGCCTTCGAGCGCCCGGCAAGTCCCTGCCCGTGGCCACTTGCGGGAGAGACGCTGCGCGTGACCTCGCTTTTGTTTGAGCCGGAGCGATCGGCGCAACCGTGCGCTGCGCTTCCCGAGCCGGTGGGGGAGGTGGCTGGGTCATGAAGGAGTACGCGACCAAGGTGTGCCCGCGTTGCGGCGAGGAGCTCTTTGCCGACATGCGCGTCTGCTACGGCTGCCTTTACGAGTTTCCGCCCGCGAGGGACGTGACGGCACCGGCTAGCTCAACTGTGCCCAAGACGGAGGAGTCGGCTTCTGCCGCCGAGGAGCCCGCGCTGCCAGGGCTTGTGGAAGACGAGCCGTTCCTCTGGGATGCGGGACTGCCCCCTGCCGAGTCCGGCTGGGAGGATGACACGCTTGACCTCTCGGGCGTTGGCAATAAGGCAATCGCCACGGCTGCATCAAGCCCAGATACCCAGCCGTCCTCCCGTGAGGTGCTCTGCTGGGTGCGTACGCCCTCCATGGAGGTAAGGCTTCCCATACCCAATGAGGGCCTGGTCATAGGCCGTGATCAGACGTGCGACGTTGTGCTCCGCTCGCGTGCCGTGTCCCGCTCGCACGTTCGGATACTTCCCGCGCAGGATGGCGAGGAGGGCATGCGCGTCATAGACCTGGGGGCCACCAACCCCGCGATGTTCTCCGGGAGGGAGGTGAGGGGAGAGGTTCTCGTCCCCCTTGGCTGGACGGTCTCCATCTGTGGAGCCTTCGCCACGCCGGTGCGCGCCTAGGCATGAGTCTTGCTCTGGTATTCTGGGACCGCGATGCCACAAGGTCTTCCACAACCGTTCATTGGGGGATTCTATGAGTAACCGGCACCCCGCCGGCGTCCTTAGGCGCCGTAGGCCTGCGCTTCTCGTGCTTCCGCTCCTGGTCATGCTCTTTGCTCTTGTGCTTGGCGTCACTCCCGCACATGCGGATGACTACAGCATGGACCAGACGGACATCGACGCGACGCTGGACACGTCGGGTGGTCTTACCGTGACCGAAGTGCGAACCTTCGACTTCAGCGGGGACTTCCATGGCGTCTACTGGGAGATTCCCAAGGGGGAGAACAGCTCCAACGGGCGCACGGTAAGCGTCCAGGTGCTGGATGCTGGCATTGTCGAGAACGGCAACGCCCGTTCCTTCACGCAGTCCAGCTCTGGCGCCAACGAGACCTACTCCATCACGGACGAGGGCTCCTACCTGCAGATCAAGCTCTACTCCGCTCAAAGTGACACAACGGTGCAGTTCTACGTGTCCTATTTTGCCGACGGCATAGCGACGCGTTGGTCGGACACGGGCGAGCTGTACTGGAAGTTTGTCTCTGACGGCTGGGATGTCGAGTCGCAAAACGTCACCTGCACCATCCACTTGCCCGTTCCGAGCGGAGAGTCCGTAGCGGGTGGTGACAACGTGCGGGCCTGGGGACACGGCCCCCTGGACGCGAGCCTTGCATTCGACGGGAACGACGTGGTCTATACCGTACCGGGCGTCGGCACCAGCGAGTATGCCGAGGCGCGCATCACTTTCCCGGCAAGCTGGATCTCCGATTGCCCAGAGACCTCGGGTACGGTGCTCAGCTCCATCCTTGCGGAGGAGCAGAAGAACGCCGATGACGCAAACGCGCGCCGCGCCGCGGCACGCGCGGCCGTGTATGGGGTCACAGGGCTCTGCCTTGTCGTTGCCGTGGCGACCATCGTTGCAACCGCCATCGCAAAGCGTCGCTACAAGACCTCGCACACTGCGCAGTTTGACGACAAATACTTCCGTGACGTGCCCACGGGCGACCACCCAGTTGTTCTCGCCATGCTCGCCACCGGCGAGGACCCCGGCCCCGACGGTCTCACCGCCTCGCTCATGCGCCTTACCGACGAGCATGCCGTGCAGCTTGACAAGGTCAAGGTGAGCAAGAAGAAGATGCTCGGCTCCAAGCAGTTCGATGACTACCGGGCATCGATTGTGGGGCCAATTCCCCAGGGGACCTTTGGCACGCCCGTGGAGTGCAAGTCCGCCAAGCGCGCGGATGAGGCTGCCGTGGAATTCCTCTTCCACCGCGTTGCGCGTAGGATACAGGCGCCTAACGACCCCTCATACACCGGAAGCGAGCCCGCCTTGTACTTCTCGGCCATCAAGAAGTACGCAAAGTCCTCGCCAGAGGCGTACTCGGACGCCTACGAGTCCTGGCAGTCCTCGATCAGGGTTGAGTACCTCAAGCGCTTCGCGGGCAACGGTTCTCTCAAGGGGACGGGCCACGGGCTTGCCGTTGGGCTTAGTGCGTTCTCCATCCTTGCGGCATTCCTGGAGCTGTTCATTGTTGGCATCATGTTCGAGGCGGACATCCTTCTCGCGCTTGGCGTCACCGCGGTCTGCGGCGCAAGTGGCGGCATCTCGCTGTTCCTGCTTAGCGACAGGTTCTTCAAGGACATTAGTGTCGAGGGGGTCGAGACAAAGGCCAAGGTCCTGGCTCTCAAGCGCTGGCTCCAGGAGTTCACCCGCCTGGACGAGGCGGTGCCGAGCGACGTTATCCTCTGGAACCGCCTGCTGGTGATGGCGGTGGCGCTCGGCGTTGCGGACAAGGTCATCGAGCAGCTCAAGGTTGCCATGCCGGAGCTCATCGACGATCCGGACTTCATGCCGATTTACTACTGGTACTACATCGGCCAGCCGGGTGTGGGCTCTCCCGCGGATGTCTTCAGCGGTGCCATCCACGATGCTTCGGTGGCTGCGATTGCCAACTCGGTCGACGCAAGCGGCGGCGGCGGGGGAGGCGGCTTCTCCTCTGGCGGAGGCGGCGGCTTTGGCGGAGGCGGAGGTGGCGGCGCGTTCTAGCGTCGGCAGCTGCTAGGCTGCAGCTCCGCAGCTCAAGGCTTCGTGTCTACCCGGATTCTGGAACCCAACGAACTGCCCCGTCGCCGTACGACTTTGCGGTTCTCTCAGCTCCCTGGGCGCGCAACCTCGTGTAATCGAATATCATCAGAGCGGACTATGCAAGCGCTTGCCAAACGCCCCGGCGTATCGCGCGGGGCGTTTGGTGTGGACCTGGCAGTCGGGTGGCGAGGCGCCGCCCGTGCCGCCCGGAAGCGGGCGAAGGGAGAGCAATGTACAACGTGCGCATGATTGGCGAGGACACCTGGTGGCTGGGTGCGTCCGATCGCAGGATTCAGCTGTTCGAGAATACCTACCCCGTGCCAAACGGCATGTCTTACAACAACTACCTCATCATGGACGAGAAGACCTGCCTGCTCGATGGCGTGGACGAAGCCGTCTCGCGCCAGTTCGAGGAGAACCTCGCGCACGTCCTCGACGGTCGTCCCTTGGACTACCTGGTGATCGACCACATGGAGCCCGACCACTGCGCCGTCATTCCCGACCTTGTCCGTAGGTGGCCGGACCTCAAGCTCGTGGGCACCCCCAAGGCGTTCGACCTTGTGCGCCAGTTTCACGGCTTTGACCCGGAGCCCCACGCCATCAAGGTAAAGGAGGGTGACACCCTCTCGCTCGGCCGCCACACGCTGCAGTTTGTCCTCGCCCCCATGGTCCACTGGCCGGAGGTCATGGTGAGCTACGACCAGCTCACGGGCACGCTCTTCTCGGCAGACGCCTTTGGTGCGTTTGGCGCCACCGGTGGCGCCATCTTTGCTGACGAGGTCGACTGGGAGCGCGACTGGGCGGACGAGGCGCGCCGCTACTACACCAACATCGTGGGCAAGTACGGCATGCAGGTGACGTCGCTGCTCAAGATCTGGCGCCGCGATTTCGACCAGATTCTCTCCCGCTACCAGAAGTGGGCCGCCTACGAGCCCGAGGACAAGTCCGTCGCCATCTTCTACGGCTCCATCTACGGCGGCACCGCCAACGCGGCGGACATCCTCTCGGCCAAGCTCGCCGAGGCTGGCGTGCATGATGTGCGCGTCTACGACGTCTCCAAGACCCCCGTCTCCGAGATGGTCTCGCAGTCCTTCCACTCGCCGGTGCTGGTCTTTGCCTCTGCCACGTACAACATGGGCATCTTCGATGGCATGCGCGAGCTTCTCGAGGACCTCAACGCCCATGCGATGAAGAACCGTATCGTCGGCGTTATCTACAACGGCTCGTGGGCGCCGCAGGCGGGCTCGCTCATGCTCAACGCAATCCAGCGCATGAAGGGCATGGAGGTGCTTGAGCCCCAGGTGCACGTGACCTCTGCGGTGGACGAGGGCGCGCTCGAGCAGATCGATGCCCTTGCCAAGGCAATCGTGGCAAAGCTGGGGGAGTAGGGAAGGCCTGCCTGCGCTGCCCAAGCGGTGGAAGGCCAATCGATAGGGGCCTCGGCTGGGCACCTCTGATGATCCCACTGGCTGCGCTTGAATTGAAAGCTGTACGGCCCCATCCGCATTTGAAAGGTTCGCGGATGGGGCCGTAATGTGTTTCACCTCGGAGTTGTTGCCGGCAGTGAGCGAGGGTGGCCCAACGATCTCCTAACGGCTACGTAGGTCTGGGATGCTTACTCAGCGGGTGACAAGGTAATGGCTGGCCATTGGGATTGGGATCCTTGCGAAGACGAGAGATTCTGTGCCTCTCCAATAAGGAAAGAGTTCAACGTAGATGTCGGGTCGATGATGTTGAACGCGGTCACCTTAATGTCTGTTCCGTTGTCGGCGTATTGTATGTCCCCTAAGTTGCCCTGGTCATCGCACCATTCCAGCCCAGTTCCACTCTCGTCGGTAATCGTTACCGTGTGTGTTTCGGTCTCGCCGTTAGCCGTAATCGTGTACGAGTCTTCGGTGATCTCGACCTCGGCAACCGTGGTATCGCCTGCCTTGTAGACCCAATTACCAGTAAAGTCCTTGTTCTGTCTCGGGTCTTCTCTTTCGGGCTGGAACGTGAACGATATCTGCGTGTTGTCGTTTGTGTTCACCAAAGTGAGATGCGTGTCGTCAGTAAGAGTCAGCTTGTATCCGGGATGCTGCTTGCTATCAAGTGTGCCATCCGCATTTACCAAAAAGGTCATTGCCGCTGCCGTGGCGTTGGGATCCTTAAGGTCCTTCACAAAGCCACCGCCCTTAGTGATTGAGAGCTCATAGTGCCCATCGTCGGACTTCCAGTCCCCGGAGAACCGAGACGTGTCGTTATTCAGGAGGGACTCCATCTCCGACTGCGTAATCCCGGTAGATGAGTCGGAGGATGTCGCCGATGTGGTGTCGGCGTCTGACGCCCCGTTGCTGTTGGCATGGCTGACGCCAACGCCAATTAGAACGAGGGCTATCGCCGCGACGGCGGCACCGATGATGAGCTTGCGCTTCCCTGAGACAGGAACGCTTTTGGCACGGCTTTCTGGGATGCGGATTCGAGTTTTCGGGTTGATTTTGGCTCCGCACTTGGCGCAGAACGTCGCTCCAGGCCTCAGCGGTGCACCGCATTTTGGACACACGTTCGACGAAGAGGCGTTTGTCTGATTGGTGGCGGAGCGTTCAACCGAGGCGTTGGCAGGGGCGTTGCCCCTGTCGCCCAGGTTCGCACCGCAGTTCCTGCAGAACGTAGCTCCTGATGGGTTCTCCGCACCGCACTTAGGGCAGAACATGGTGTTTCCTTTCCGGTTACCGTAACGTCTGTGCAGCTGGCTTCTTCTGCTTGCTGATTTCATGCTATCTGTCCCAACATGGCGAACTTTGCTCAAACTTAGAAACAATTCCTACCGTCTCGTTGGGGAGCATGAGGCACATCCAGCATTGCTCGTGCGTTGAAGGAATGCCTAGTTGCTAGAGCCAGCAGACTGCAGGGTGAAGGATTGCTGTGAAGTGATTTGTGCCAATTCGTTCGAGCCAGAATCGTTTGTCACCTTCAACCCGGAACCGCCATCAGATTCGATTTTGCCAGTGCTGCCATCGGAGAACTCGATGACGCCATTCGGACGAACGGCGAAGAGGACTGTGGCGTTGGCGTTTCCGCCAGACTGAGAAGTCAGGATGCCTGCCCCCTGGTCGATTGTGAGGTCGCACTCGATTCCGTCTGGGTTGCCGACCCAGGAACCGTCATAGTCGCTCGACGTGTTGGTGTCACGGTCCAGCTCAGTGGTGTCGTAATTTTGCTTGGTAATCATGAGCTTATCGCCCTTGACGGTGAGCAGCTGGTTGGTCGATTTGCCATTCGCCGTCTCGAGGTCGTCATCATCACTGATAAGGAATCGCTGGCTGCCATCGTCTATCACCCCATTTACGATGACCAAACGTAGGCTCTGTCCGTTTGAGTTCAAGGTCCATACTCCGTCGAACTTGTTCACGCCCTTGTTGGCACCGGAGTACTGCTTCTCCTGGAAGTCTACAGTGAGCCTCTTGAGCTCATCGAGCACCTGCTCCCTTTGTTGCGCCTGCTCGTCGTTCTCACCTTGGCTCGAGGCCACCGACTCGTTGGTCTCAGCAGATTCGGCGTTGTTGGATTCGGTCCCGCTATGGCCGATGTTTGCTCCGATCCCCAAGAGGATGATGACCACGATAGCGACGACGGCGATGCCGACAATTTTCTTGGGATCGCGATGATTGTTCGAGCGCCCTTGCGAAGAGGCAGGATTTCCCTTTGTGTTTGACGTAGCGAAAGCGGAGGCGCTTGTCTTCGAGGCGCTTGGGCCATTTTCTTCGCGCTCCGGTTTACGAAGCTTCGCCCCGCAGTTTCGGCAATACGTAGCACCAGAGGGATTCTCCGTACCGCACTTTGGACAGAACATGGTATCTCCCTTCAAAAGGGCGCCGCATTTCAGCGGCGCCCGATTCGCTCACTCCATATGCTATTTGCACTTCAACGAAGGGATTTTGCGCAACATGAGATTCCTAGAGCTGAGCGCCACACCACATGCAGAATTTTGCGGCCGAGCTGATTTCGTGTCCACAATTGGGGCAGAGACGCGTGCCCTGTCCATTCTGGGAAGGCGCTGCGTGCTCTTGGGATTCCGTTTCAGGTGTCTCGGCGCTATCGTTCGGCGCTTCCGGATTCGTCTCGACCTGCGTTTCCTGAGGCGTGCCATCGGTCGCGGCGCTTTCCTTATCGCTTGCCCTTTCGCTTGTCTCGGCGCTCTTCTCGTCAATGTGCTCTGACTGCTGGAGTTCGGATTCAGAATCCGGGGTATCGCCCGCGACTTGCGCGGAAGCCGCGGGGGCAGAAGCTCCGTTTTGTGGCTTAGACGATTGGGATGTAGGGGCATCCGATGCGGGGGCTTGCTGGTCGAAGACGGAGTCGGGAATCTTCGTGCCACAGACAATGCAAAACTTGTCTCCCGGCAGGAGGGGTGCGCCACAATTCGGGCACGTTTTGGATTGGGAAGTTGATGCGGAATTAGCTGCCGTTTGCGTGGAGGACGGGGCAGCTGAAGTGGACATTGGTGTCGAAATCTCGCTCTTCAACGATTCGATTTCGCTTCCCGCCTCAGCCAGGTGCTGATCGATGTCAGCGATTTGCTGTACGGTGTCCCGCACGTCTGGAATCAAGTCAGGATGAGCCTTGAGCGTTGGGTAGACAGCGTCGCCGAGCGTCTCGACAAGTTGAGAGCGCTGCTGCTTCAGGCGAGTCTGCTCAATAGATACCTGAGCCATTCTCCCGGTCTTGCTTGCCTTGTCCATACCCTGATTGAAGAGAGAGGAGGCGCTTTCCCTAAATCCCATTGAATCGTCCTTCCTTTGGCACCCTTATTACCCTTTGTCATCTTATAGAACAAGAAATCAATGAAACGTTAGCCTTTCAGCCGCTCGAATTGATGGCCACGGCTCTTGGGCCAGGGCTTCCAGCATTAAATGTGGTGTCAACCTTCATGCTGCTCTTCGCATCCCGTCCAGTAACGCTTTGTTGGTAGAAGGGTTCCGTCTTATCAGCCAAGTCGCTCGCAACCTCAGCAACGAGATTGTCGAACGTGAGACGGTCGTCTTCGTCAATGGAAGTGTCCATATCATAACCGTGATGGTGCTGTCTCGCATCGTTCGCGAAAGATGGCCGGGGCTTGGTTTCCTCGAGGACATTCCTGTCGTTGCTGGAAAACAACAATCTCCTCCATCCCGCTGATCGGACACTTCCGCTAGGGCATTTCGGCGTCTGCGGTTTCTATTGTAGACGGCGGTTTCTTCGTCTCATTTGCGCAAACTATGCCGCCGGTATTCCGGTGGCACTACAGACATATTGCAGTCGGCACTGCGCACATAACAAAGCAAGCCAGAGCAGCTATTGCCCTGACCTGCTCGTTTACTGGTGGCTGGGAACCGTGCAGAGCAGGGCCGATATCAAGAGCGTGTCGGCAATCATGGGCCACGCCGACGTCTCGATGACTCTCAACACCTACGCGAGTAGCGACGCCGACGCGCGACGGGTTGCGGACAGGCTCAACGCGCTCACGGAGTCCTAACGGCACCTGCCCCAGCGGTGGCGGGGCGGCGTGAGGAGGTCAACATGGAGATTGACGGCAAGGCGGTCGTGTCGGCGATGGATGGAATGGACGAGGCAGCGGAGACCCTGCGGGCGGCATCGGACATTCTCGGCGCACTCGTGAACTCGCCCAGCGAGGGAACCCACGCACTAGACCGGCTATCGACGCGGCTAATGGAGGACGCCAAGAGGCTGAGCGCCAAGAGGGATGCGCTCGAAGCGGCCATGAAGTCATAGAAAATAGGTTAAGAATAGATATTATGCGCAACAATAAAGCTATTTAACATGAATATGCAAAAAATCCAATGTTACCGTCAGCGAAGAATTGACGGCACGCTTTCCACCTGCGTAAACCAGAATCGCTACTTATTTCTACCTGCTGAATTACCGCCCATCCAAAATAACTTTGCTTCCGCATAAACATGCGAGAGAAACTACTGGCAAGGGAGCGCAACGAAACGCGCCCTGATGCCGTGGCCACGGCTCCAACCATCTAGACCCGCATGCGCGGGGGAAGGAGCCGACGAATGAGGACGATTAACCCAAGCATGACGCCCGACGAGGTAACCAAGCTGCCTGCGCTGTGCAGCGTTCCCCAGGCGGCAGAGCTTACGGGGTACTCTACGCACTTCCTGAGCGACGCATGCGCCCGTGGCGATATCAAGGCGGTCAAGTTTGGCCGTCGCTGGCGCATAGACACTGCCGCGCTGCTGAGGCAGTTCGGCTTGACTGAGTAGCTGGCTGGGGATGTGTGCCAGCAACGGCGGGTTCTCCAAGCTTACCGACTTCCAGTTGCGTTGCCTCTCGCAGTCTGGGGCGGGGGCGGGCGAGGTTGAGGCGTACGCGATTCTCACCCGGTTCCACCACGACGAAGAGGGGCCGGGCACCTGCTGGGTGCATTCGGAGAATGCCGCAAAGATTCTGGGCTGCAAGCCAGAGCAAGTGCATAGGGGCTTGGGGAGACTCACGACGCGGGAGTTCGTACAAGACGGCAAGGCTGTTCCAGTCCTTGCCAGGTTGAGGACGGCACGTCCAGGAAGCGCCGCAGTCTATGCCGACAACCCATATCGGATAGAGAAGGGCCACGCCCCAATCACGACGCAGGCGAGGACGCAGCCAAAGACCGGGGCCAAGGCAAGCCGAAATGAAGACTCCACAGCGACTACGAATGAAGACTCCACAGCGACTACGAATGAAGACTCCACAGCGATTACGAATGAAGACTCCACAGCGATTACGAATGAAGACTCCACAGAGTCAGAATGTAGTATCCACAGTGTAGGAATGAAGACTCTACAGCGACTCCCATATAAATATATAAGAACTTATAAGAAGAAAACCCACCCCCACCCCCACCTGATTTGAAGCCTTCTTACGAAGCAGAAAGTGACGCGGCCGAGGAGTTCTTCCGCGCGACCGAACGAAGCACGGACAGGCCGTAGAAGGGGGGGAGGGCGGAATGGAAATCAGGGGAACGCTACAAGAGCGCGTGAACTACGTTCTGGGAATGACAAAGCAACCCGAGGGCTACGAGGCGAGGCCGGAGCTTTACGCAAAATCAAACCTGATGGGCGCTGCCAAGCCCGAGGAAACCGCGTTCATGTTCGACCATGACCCGGAGGGCGCACCGCCCGAGTACCGCAGAAGGTTCCTTGACCCGGCCCCAGCACCGAGGGGAATTGTTGAGGTCGCGAGTGAGGCCGGGTTCCCCGCCGAGGTGCTGAACGTGCTGCCGAACCTGAGCAGGCCAGTACCAGAGAGGATCTTGGAATGGGGGCGGGGTTTCCACGGCGAGGGCACGCCCTGGCTGTGGCTCACCGGGGGCACCGGGGCAGGGAAGACGTGCGCGGCTGCGGTCGCGGCATACGAGGCGGCGAGACACGCGGGCGAGGGGGAGGCGTTGAAGCCCGGGGATATCGTTTTCGTCTCAGCGCGGGAGCTAACCGAGATTGTGGACTGTTGCGGCAAATACAGAGACCAGACCGGACGCCCCACCAAGTACGAGGCAAGGCAGAAGTGGGAAAGGGCGGGGCTGCTGGTGCTCGATGATTTGGGCCTAGAGAGGCATGCGGCAACGTCCTGGGACACGCTCTCGCAGGTGTACAGAGCGAGGGCCGAGGCAATGTTGCCGACAATAACGACGTGCCCATACTCGGGCGGTAGGTGGTTCGCAATGTACCGAGGAATTGCCGACGCGCACGAGGCAAAGAGCCTGGCGGGGCGAATCGCCTACGCCCTCAGAGGCTGGGACGCAAGTGCGGACATCACAAGGAACGTTATCGACCTGACGGGCGAGAACATGCGCCCTGGGATGTAGCGAGGGGAGCCAATGAAATGAGCGGAACGACGAATGGAAACGGAACGAAGGCCGAGGGGTACGGGGGGATGGAGTCACCGGAGGACGAAAGCCTGATTGCCGAGGGCGTCAGAATCGGCCGTGAGATTTTGCAGAGGGAGAGCGCGTCTTCCCCGTTCGCCGACGAATGGGAGGAGCGGGCGTTCGAGAAGGCGGAGTTCGGCGTCTTGCGCGTCTACGTGAACAGGCGCACGGGAGAGGTGCGGTTCAACCTTGAGGACGTGGCGCGGGGCCTCGGCCTGACCGAGAGCGAGGCAATCGGCCTGCTTGGGGAAGGCGAGGTGTCCACGATGCCACGGCAGACGCTCACCGAAAGCGACTACGGGCGGTTCTGCCGCGAGCTTGAGGGCTAGACATACAATGTGACACACCGGACGGGGCGGCACTTGGGATTACTGGCCGTCCCGTCCGGCATCGCCTAGCGCTTGGGCCGTGGCTGCGGCCTGGGCGCTTTTTCATTGGGGAGGAAATGCCATGGGAAATGCCAGCAACTCCGGGGCCAGGCGTGGCCCCTCCGCAGGTGGGACGGCGTACCCGAACGAGCGGAGGCCCTGGACAACGGGCGAGCTTAAGACCCTCTCAACCATGCGCAACGAGGGCGCGGACGCGATAGCGGCGATTCTCGGGCGCTCACCAAAGGCCGTCAGGCGCATGGCCTCCAAGGCGCACGTGTCGCTCAGGGTGAGGCCGGGCGATATCTGCCCCATATGCGGCATGAGGGAGGTGCGCCCGCACACAATGGCAGCGCGTCACGGCATGTGCCCCACCTGCTGGATGGAGAGGCTAACCCGCCTGCGCGAGGAGGAGGCGGCGCAGAGGCGGGCAGAAAGGGAGTACCAGGCGGCCAAGAAGCGGGCGCAGCGGGCCTGATGGCCGAAAGCCCCCGCCGCCGTTACACCGCGCCTGTTACGCCCGGAACTCCCAATTTCGGTCGCGCGAAAAAATCAGGCCCCATGCTGGGTAGGGGTGGCGATAGTGGTCACGATTTGACCCCCTCCCCACTGCGGGGGCACGCGCCCCGTCTCACCTGCGGTTTCACGCCCTCGCGCCCTCGATCGCGCCTCGGTTGCCTGCGCCGCGCGGGCCGGGCGGGTTGCCGTCTCTGGCGTGCCTGGTTCGCGCACTGGCGCGGCCAATTCGGCGGCATTCGCCCTGGAGAAAGACAAAGCCCCCGCGCAAGTAGCACAGGGGTTTTGGAAAGTCCCTAGCAGATTCTAACTAGGGGTTCGGGGACGGGGTCGAATCCGTCCGCCTGTCTCACATCGTAGCACCCGGCTACGGGGAGAGCGCACGAAAAAAGCCCCCAAAAATGCACGGCCCTACAAACCCTTGATTATCAACTTTATCCGAACACCTCCCACATTCATCCGTACATGTGCGGATGAATGTGGGAACCCGATACCCTGAGGGCCGGATCGGCCGGC
>CACYGL010000018.1 GCA_902773995.1 uncultured Coriobacteriaceae bacterium
GATGGTCGACCTCAACTGCCGCGCGCTTGTCGACGTGACGCAGGTGGCGCTTGCGCACATGGAGCGCGGCGGGCGCATCATCCAGATTGCGTCCAGCGCGTCCTTCCAGCCGCTGCCGGGGCTCAACGTGTATGCGGCGAGCAAGGCGTTTGTCCGCAGCTACACGCGGGCGCTCCGCTTTGAGCTGCGCGGGCGCGGCATCTTTGTGACGGCGGTGTGCCCGCTGTGGGTGAAGACCGAGTTCATCGACGTCGCACGCCAGACGGCCAACGGACAGACGGTGCGCCACCCCTTCCCCGTGTTGGGCGCGCGCCGCGTGGTGCACTGGTCGATGCTGGTAAACGCCGTGAACTACCCCATTGCCACATGCTGCGTGACGGGGCTTCTCATGAGGATTGCCGACAAGATCATCCCCGCGCCTGTGATCATGTGGATCTGGGAGGGCGTGCGACGGGTGTAAGCATGGGAAGCAAAGATTTCGTCGCCGGAAGCGTCGTTTTGGCGAGAAGTGCAACACAGATGGCTCTCCGGAGACAAAACGTCGCCGGAGAGCCTCTTTTGTTGCAATCTGCATCATGCCGCGCCTTCCGGCGACACCTCTAGCGTGGGCCACCGCCGGGGCCACCCGGGCCGCCCGCCTGTCGCAGGCCGCCACCGGGACCGCCAGGGCCTCCGTGTCGATGGGGGCTGCCTGGGCCAGGCCTCATGCCGCCTCCTCGCGGTCCGGGGCCACCCCAGCCCCAGCCGCGTCCCCAGCCACCCCACATCCTAGGTCCGCCAAACCAGCCGCCGCCCCACATGGGACGACCCCAGCCAAAGCCTCCAAAGAGAAGCCCGCGGAGAAGCCTCACCGCAAGCGCCACCATCAGGACAACAACAATCAGGAAGAGGATCATCGTGCTCGCCTCCAAGACTGTCGGGAGCTGGACTACCGTGTCCGCCCCACATGGGGCACGACCGCCGGCCGATGACGAGAAGGTACCCGCCCCTCAGCGCACCGGACGCCGCCGCAGCCGGTACCACACTTCTGTCCCAATGCTCCAGCGAACCTGAAAGGCCAACCTCTACATGCGGGTGTACCATGGCAGCCCACCACCCGAACAGCACGGGAGACCCAGTGCGAGACACAACAAAAACAACCGCCCAGGAGGTCCTGGCGGCCGCTTGGCCGGTCATGCTCTCTTATGTGGCCGTGGGACTCCCCTGCGGCGTGCTTGCCGCCAAGGCCGGCATGACGCCGCTCATGAATTTTGTCCTCAGTCTCACGTTTCTCTCGGGCGGCGGACAGTTCATGATGAGCAACCTCTGGCTGGCAGGAACCCCTTTGCTCTCGATCATCGCCTCGGTGGCGGCAATCTCCACGCGCTTTGCGCTCTATTCGGCGTCGCTCGCGCCACACCTCAAACGGTTTGGACGAGGCCAATCTCTGGCAATTGCGTGCTGCTACACCGAGGAGGCCTATGGCATCACGCTCTCGCGCCTTGCCTCGGGCGACGAGTGGACCGCACGACACGCGCTTGGCCTCAACGTGTGCGTGCAGCTTACCTGGGCCGCGTCGTGCGCTGCCGGCGCTGCGCTGGGCTCCGTTGTCGACATCCCCACCGCCATCGCCGGCTTTGCGATGACCTCGCTCTTCATCTACCTGCTCTACGCTCAGCCTCACACGCGCGGTACCGCGTGCGCAGCGCTTGGCGCAGTGGTCACGGTTGCGCTCTGCAAGTGGAACGGACTCTCCGGCGCAGCCGTGCCGCTTGCGGCGCTTGTGGGCGTGGCAGCGGGGATGGCGTCGGGGCTTTTGCCGCGACGCAGCGGCGGTAGCACGGGCGGCGACGGCGAGAAACCCGCCGCATCTGCCGAGCCCGTCGCAGGAGGTGACACCCAATGAGCACCTCTCAGTTCCTGGTATTGTGGCTCTCCTCGTTTGCGTTTATTCTTGCCTGCCGCGTGGTGCCTGTGGTCGCGCTGCGCGGACGTCCCCTCTCGCCACGCGTGGTGGAGGCGCTGGGCTACATCCCGCCGGCCGCCTTTGCTGCGCTGGTCGCAAACGACCTGCTCTCCCCCACCATGTTCGACGCCGGGCTGTGGGCGGGCCTCATGCCCCTGGTAGCTGCAGGTGTGGTGGTGTTCGTGGCATTGCGCACGCGCTCGATGCTATGGTGCTGCGTGTCGGGAGTTGTGGCGTACGTGCTGTTATCGCTTGTGTAGCGGCGACAGGGCTGGGGGCGCGACATGGTCGAACAGAGTTTTGAGGTCGAAGGCGAGAAGGTCACCCTTCGCGCAACGGAGCCACCGGCGAGCACGACCGACGCCTGGATGCGCATTCCCGTGGTCTACCTGCATGTCTTTGAGGGTGATGGCGCAGATGTCTGGCAGCGCCTGCGCAAGGGTGGCAAGCAGCCCATGGCCTTGGTGGCGGTAGCGCCCAAGAGCTGGGACAACGACCTTACCCCATGGTCGAGTCCGCCGGTGTTTCGCGGTGGCAGGCCCTACGAAGGGTTCGCAATAGTACAGCTCGACCTACTCGAACGCGAGATCATGCCGCAGGCAGAGGCGCTTCTTGCCCAGCACGGCATGGTGCCGTCCTTCTCGGCGCTTGCAGGCTACTCGTTGGCGGGGCTCTTTGCCGCATGGGCAGCAACGCAGAGCGGCGCCTTCGAGCGCGTTGCCAGCGTCTCCGGCTCGCTGTGGTATCCGGACTTTGTCAAATACGTCGCAGGTAACAGGCCTAATCCTGCCGTGCAGCGCGCGTACTTCTCGCTTGGCGATGCCGAGTCGCGCACACGCAACCGCGCCATGCGGCCTGTGCTCGAGAACACACGCCAGGTTGCGGAGAGATTCAAGCAATTGGGCGTCGTCACGCGCTTTGAGATCAACCCCGGAAACCACTTTGTGGACGAGGACCTGCGCACCGCGCGGGGCATCCGCTGGCTGCTTGACGGCAGCGCGGACGCCGCCCCAACGGCCTAAGCTGCCCGAGCCGGCCGCGCGGTGACCCACGCCATCGACGCCAGGGGCACCACGGCCACGCACGCCAGAAGCAGGTACGCCTCGCGCGTGCCCACCATGGTCGCCCATGCCATGTCTGTGGCCCCCACCTGCGCCGCATTGACCACAGCTGTCACAACGCTGGTGCCAATTGCGCCAGCCAGCTGCTGCAGCGTGTTGATCACTGCGTTGCCGTCGGCCTTGATTGCAGCCGGCAAGAACGAGAGGGACTCGGTCATGGTGTTGCCCACCATGAGGCTCTGGCCAAAGGCAAAGCACACATAGATGGCGATGGCCGGCGCCGTGGGCAGGCTCTGTGAGAACGCGGCAAAGAGAACCGTGCCGAGAAGGGCGCAGGTGGCACCCACGAGGATGGGCCTTCTCGGCCCAAAGCGGTCCAGGATCTGGCCCGAGAGCGGCGCCATGCAGGCACCCACCACGCAGCCGGGCAGCAGGATCGAGCCGGCCTCGGTCTCGCCGGTGCCCATCACTAGCTGCGAGTAGTTGGGGATGAGAAATGACAGCCCAAGCACAACAAACTGCAGGCAGACAAGGGCAACCACGCCCATCACAAAGCGGCGCTGAGAGAAGACGGCAAGCGAGATGAGCGGATGATCTGCTCGCCTTTCTCGGCGGACGAACATGACGAGAAGCACCACGAAAGCCGCAAGCAGGCAGAGCTCGGCGGGGCTAGTCCAGCCAAGGCTTGAGCCCAGGTCGACGGCAAAGACCAGCGTGGCGAATGACGCGGCGATGGCAAGCCAGCCGGGGACGTCGAAGGGGTCGCGCGAGACCTCGTGGCTCTGACGGATGGAGAAGGCACCCAGGAGGAAGGCCACGCTCAGCACGGGCAGGAGCGCCGCGAAGATCATGCGCCAGCCGTAGTTCTCGGCAAGCCAGCCGCCCAAGGAAGGGCCAACCGCCGGTGCCATAGCCGTGACCAGCGTGCCGATGCCCATCATGACACCCATGTTCTTTTTGGGCGCCTGCTCGGTGATGATGTTGAACATGAGCGGAAGGGCGATGCCCGTGCCCACGCCCTCGAGGATGCGGCCGCACAGGAGCATGGGGAACGAGACCGCGGTGAACCCGCACACGATGCCGGCGATGTAGAAGCACATGGCCGCGATGAACACGCTACGGGTGCGAAAGCGCCGGTTGAGGTAGGACGACGTGGGGACAACGGTGGCAAGAACCAGCAGGTAGGACGTGGTCATCCACTGGACGGTCGAGGTGGTGATGTTGAACTCGGCCATGAGCGAGGGGAACGTGACGTTCATGGCGGACAGGACGAGACGAGCGTCGAGCACGCGCTCGAAGCTGCTTGCGGTGGTGCTTTCTTTCATGGGGCGACTCCCGGGGATTGGCTGGTCCTGGCGGAAATGTCTCTGGTTCCGCCGAGACATTGGCGCTATAGCCAATGCGCGGGAGCCGCGCTTTCAGTTTCGCCGGGGCGGTAGGCGGTGCTATGCCGGGTGCGCGGGCGGGTCCGGCAGCTCGCAGACGTCCTCGAAGTGCATAATACCTGCGTAGGGGGCTAGGCGCGCATCTGCCATAAGGGTGCGGGCGGTGTCGGCGTCATCCCAGTAGTGCATGGGGAAGAGCGCGCGAGCGCCAACCACGTCCATAAAGGCTGCAATTCCGGCCGCGGGATCTTTGAGGCGCGGGTCGAGCGGAACAAAGGCAAGGTCCACCGGACCGGAGGCAATGCGCAAGAGCTCCGTGCGGAAGAACTTCTCGGATGCGACGTTTTGGTCGGTCGGACGGCGCCACTGCCAGGAGTTGAGGTCACCCGAGAAGTAGATCGAGGTTCCGCCGGTACGGACGAAAAACGCCACGCCCTCGTCGTTGGACTCGAGAGTCTGGATGGAGAGCGTAGTGGGGGCAGCCCCCGGTGCGGCGGGCAGCCGCAGCTCGTAGGACGCGTGCGGCTCGACTGCGGTCACGCGGGCGTCTGCCGGCGCGTCTGCTGCGACGTCTTTGTCCAGCACGTAGCATGCGTTGGAGAACTGCTCGCGCAGCGGCCAGATGCAGCGACCGTAGTGGTCGTAATGCTCGTGCGAGACGAACACCACCAGCGGAAGGTCACGGTGGAGCTGGGGTAGCTCGCCCTTATACCAGTCGAAGAGCAGCGTGCAGAAGGGCAGCTCCACGGCAAAGCCGCTGTGGTAGATATGCGTGACGCGCATGAATGGTCCTTTCTGGCGGTTGGGTTGAGGCGGAGAGGCCGCGGACGTCACTCGGCCCAGAAGACGCGGCCGTCCTTGCGCGCGGGCTGGGCCTTCTCGGCGTCTGGGTAGCCAATCACCACGTGGCCAATGCCCTCGTAGTCGCCCTGCACGCCCAGGCTTGCTAGCAGCTCCTTGTAGCGGGGCTCCTCGAACTCCTCCTTGGCGCGATGGATCCAGTGGCCGCCCAGGCCAAGCGAATGCGCCGCAAGCAGCATGTTCTCGATGGTAGCCGAGCCGTCGTACACACGGGTGGGCGCCGAGGCGCTGGCGAGAACCACAAGGACGACGGGCGCGCCGTAGAACGGGTCCATGCCCTCGGGCGCACCCATGACGCGGCGGTTCTCCTCGGCCAGCTCGTCGCGGAGTTTGCGGTTGGTCACGGCCACGATGATGGGAGACTGCCTGTTCATGCCCGAAGGCGCCCAAAGGCCCGCCTCGATCACGCGCTCGACCAGCTCGCGCGCCACGGGGACCTGCTTGAACCTTGGGGTGCTGCGACGCTCGCGGATGCACTTCTCGACCTCGTTCATGGCTCCTCCAATGCGGTTGGAAATCGAGCGGCCCACCCCCCGCGGCGGGGGCGCACCCCCTCTCTTCTACCCAAAGAAGTGCCTCGGGCAGAAGGTTGCCCCGGGGAGCTGGGGCCGCCAGCTAGCCGATCGACTGCTGGGCGAGAAGCACCGCGCCCATGCCCAGGCCGGCGCTCAGCATCACGTACACCACGGCTACCAGCGGCTCGCCGCGCTGCACCAAGCCAACGCTTTCCAGCGCAAACGTCGAGAACGTGGTAAATCCGCCGCACACACCCACCTTGAGGAAGAGGACGAGGCGGGAGTCGAGCTCGTGACCTGCGGCAACGGTGGCAACGATAAGCCCAATCACAAACGCACCCACAACGTTGGTGAGCAGCGTCGCCAGCGGGAATCCGGCATCGCCCACGCTCTTGAACGGAGCAAGCGAGATGAAATAGCGGGCGAGAGACCCAAGGGCTCCCCCGGCGCAGACGGCAAGGCAATCGAGCAGTACAGGCATGGTCGCGACCTTCCAGACGAGACGGGCGGCACGCCGCCCAACGCAGAAGCCATCAGCACCATGCGGTTCGGCGAGCGCGCCCGCCGGGGAGGCCTCATTCCCCAGCGGGCAGCGTAGCACAGCCGGCGTCCGCCTACCCGCGTGGCCACTCGTTCGCACGGCTTTCGCACCCCGACCCACCCGAGTCCCTCGTTACCAAGCGTTTACACAACGACTCTTGCGACACGCGGGGCATCGGGCGTATAGTTCCCGACAACAAGCACAAGCCGCCCACGCGGCCGGAACTCACGAGAGGAGCGCCAGAGATGAACCGCACCGCCACTAACGTCGCACGTACGTCCATGAACTGGTGGTGGCGCGATTCGCAAGCGGTCGGTCGATCGTGAGTCTCTCGCGCCATAATTTCGCGAATTAAGAGGGCTCCCGGTTTGACCGGGGGCCCTCTTTCTTGTGCAAGCACACCCTGTAAGCCATCCCAAACCACACGCAGCGCCATCCAAGCAGAAAGGAACCAACCATGTCCGAGAACACCAACACCCAGCAGGCCCGCACCGTCACCTCCGAGGATCACGGCAAGCTCGACGTTCGCGCCCTGGTGCTTCTCGCCGTGCTTCTCGCGGCAGGCTTCATCCTCAACTTCACCGTGGGCAAGGCCATCTCCAGCATCTCCGGCGGCATGATTAGCCCCGAGTTCATCATCTCGGCCTTCTGCCTCACCATCCTGGTCGTTCGCCCCAACGTCCCGCAGGCCCTGGTCATTGGCCTCATCTCTGCGGCCGTGATCCAGATCACCACCACCTCGCCCTTTGTTGACTTTGCCGCCGAGGGCGTGGCCGCCATGCTCATGGCCGTCATCGTGAGCGCTGGCATGCGCGGCGGCGCCAAGAAGGTCATCCCCGCCATCGGCACCTTTGTCACCACCGTGGTCTCCGGCGTCATCTTCATGATCATCCGAATCGCCATGGTTGGCGCCGCACAGCAGCTTGCAGCCGCCATGCTCCCAGTTGTCTTCGCAACCGCCGTCTTCAACGCCATTCTCGTCCAGGCGCTCTACATCCCCGTGTGCAAGGCCCTCAAGGTCAACGACTAACCGCCCGTCCGCAATCGCAATCACCGTCAGCAGCGCAACCACCCGTCAGCAGCACAACCGAAAGGAACCCACCATGTCCGAGCAGAACGCAACCCAGGCACGCACCGTCAACACCACCGAGCACTCCGGCAAGGCCGACGTCTCCTCCCTCGTCCTTCTCGCCGTCCTTCTCGCCGCAGGCTTCATCCTCAACATGACCGTGGGCAACGCCCTCGCCATCGTGGGCATCAAGCCGCAGTTCATCATCGCCTCCTACGCGCTGGCGATCCTGCTCTCCAACGCCGGCTTTGGCCAGGCGGCCATCTTTGGCCTGGTCTCCGCTGCCGTCATCCAGCTCACCACCTCCATCCCCGGCCTCAACTTTGTGACCGAGCTCGTTGCCGCGCTGGTGATGTCCGCCCTCATCCGTCGCACCATCAAGATTGGCGGTCGTGACGTCACCCCGCTTGTCGCCGCCTTTGTGACCACGCTCGTCTCCGGCGCGCTCTTCGCCGTGGCCGGCACGCTCATCATGGGCGCGGCCCTTGGCACCGTGGTCGTAAAGATCCCCCTCGTCCTGGGCACCGCAGTCTTCAACGCAGTCGTGGTCCAGGCCCTCTACTTCCCCCTCAAGAAGGTCCTCAAGAAGTAGTTCGTCTACGATAGTGAACCGCACGTGAGACAAGGGGACAGTCCCTTTGTCTCACGTATGTGGCAGGGATACTCCTTGCTCCCACTCCAGCATTGAAATGAGACAAAGGGACTGTCCCTTTGTCTCACGAAAGGCTCTTATGACCGCACGGAAAGAACAGCCCATCATCGAGATGAGCCACGTCACGTTCTCCTACGACGCACCAGCCGAGGGGGGCGCCGAAAACAGCGAGGACGCCGCGCTGCACGACGTGTCGCTGAGCATTGGCGCGGGCGAGTTCGTGGGCGTGATTGGACCCTCGGGCGCCGGCAAGTCCACCCTTGCCTCCGTGATGTCGGGCGCCATCCCCCACCACTACCACGGCGCACTCTACGGCGCCACACTGGTCGACGGGCACGACACCTGCGACGTGACGCTCACCGACATCTCGCAGGTAGTTGGCAGCGTCCTGCAGGACATCGACACCCAGATGGTGGCCTCGGTGGTCGAGGACGAGATGCTCTTTGGCCTCGAGAACTTCGGCGTCCCCCACGACCAGATCGAGGAGCGCATTGCCCAGACGCTCGAGACCGTGGGCATCTCCAACCTGCGCGAACGCGAGATAGCCACGCTCTCGGGCGGTCAGAAGCAGAAGGTGGCCATTGCCGCCATTCTCGCCATGCGCCCGCGCGTCCTGGTGCTCGACGAGCCCACGGCCGCGCTTGACCCCGCATCGTCGACCCTCGTGTTTGACACGCTGCGCAAGGTGCGCGAGGAGGGCGTCACCGTGGTGGTCATCGAGCAGAAGGTGGCGCTGCTCTCTGAGTACTGCGACCGCATCCTGGTGATGAGCAAGGGGTCGCTGGTGCTGGACGGCACGCCGCGCGAGGTCTTCTCGCACGGCGACGAGCTGCGGCGCATTGGCGTCGACAGCCCGCGCGTGGCGCGCGTGTACAACTCGCTTGCAAAGGACGGCCTGGTTTCCGGCGCACCGTGCCTCACCGTGCCCGAGGCGGAAGAGGTCATAACCGGCCTGGTGCAGCCCGCGTCCAAGGCGAGCTGCCACGTAGCGAGCGCTGAGGAGGACGCGCGCGAGGCGGGCTTCCACGCGGGCTCCAAGCACGTGGCCGCGCCGCGTCCGCACGCCGAGGGCGCCCAGCCCGTGGTGAGCCTTGAGGACGTGAGCTTTGCGTACCCGGGCGGAACGGCCTCCGTGGACCACCTGGACATGCGGGTGTATCCCGGCGAGGTCGTGGGCATTGTGGGCCAGAACGGCGCCGGCAAGACCACGCTCACCAAGCTGCTCAACGGCCTGCTGCGCCCGGCGTCGGGCACCGTGCGGATGGCCGGCCTCGACACGCACGAGGTTCCCACCAGCGCGATTGCTGCGCACTGCGCGACCCTCTTCCAGAACCCGGACTACCAGCTGTGCAAGGACACCGTGCTCGAGGAGGTTGCCTTTGGCCTCACGCTCCAAGGCGTGGACGAGAAGGACGCGCGCGAGCGTGCCAGCGCGGTGATCGAGCACTTTGGGCTGCCCGCGGACGAGGCGCCCTTCTCGCTCTCGCGCGGCCAGCGGCAGATGGTGGCACTGGCATCCGTGGTGGTGATGGAGCCGGAGGTGGTGCTTCTCGACGAGCCCACGAGCGGCCTTGACTACCGCGAGTGCATGACCGTAATGGATACGGTAAGCAAGATGGCCGAGCGTGGCTGCGCCGTGATCATGGTCTGCCACGACATGGAGGTTGTCTCGGACTTTGCCGAGAGGATCGTGGTCATGGCAAACGGACGCATCCTCGACCGCGGCGGCACACTCGAGATGTTCTCCAACGCCAAGCTCATGCAGGAGGCAAGTGTGAGGGCGCCGCAGGTCATCGAGCTGTCCGAGGTTCTCGCACGCGATCTCTCGCCCGAGTTTGCCGGAATCAGCCAGGTCTCTGGCATAGTCGACCTCACCGAGGAGATGGTTCGCCGTGGTTAACGTGATCGACTACGTGCCGGGAGACACCCTGCTGCATCGGCTGAACCCCGTGACCAAGCTGGGCATTGCCGCGGCAATCATCATCTCGATCTTCCTGGCCGACACCTACCCCATGCTGCTGGGGCTTCTCGTCCTCACCTTTGCGCTGGGCGCCTACGCGCATGCCACGTCCAAGCTGGTCTCGCTGCTCAAGTTGCTTGTGCCGCTTGCGGTGGTGATGCTTCTGCTGCAGACGGCGTTTGTGCGCGGCGGCGAGCCCGTGTTTGCCTGGATGACCACGGATGGCCTGGTCACAGGCAGCAAGGCATGCCTGCGCCTGATGGGCGTGGCACTGCCGCTCATCCTCATGCTGAGCGTGACCAAGCTCAACGACCTGGCCAACGCATGCGTCGAGGTGCTACACATTCCGTATCGCTACGCGTTCACGTTCACCACGGCGCTGCGCTTTGTGCCCGTGTTCAGCCAGGAGATGAACGCGATCATGGAGGCGCAGACCGCGCGCGGCGTTGAGTACGACACCAAGAACCCCATCCGCAAGCTGCAGCTCATGCTGCCGCTGTGCGTGCCGCTGCTGGTGAGCTCGGTGGGAAAGACCGATGCGACGGCGCTTGCCGCCGAGCAGCGCGGCTTCTACCTGCGCACGCGCGAGAGCAGTTACAAGCGCTACCCCATGGTGGGACGCGACGTGGTGGTGTTGGTCGCGTGCGCCGCGCTGGTGGCAGCCGGCGCGCTGCTGTAGGGATGTGGCGGGGCGACGCCGGAGGGCACGTTTCCGCAGCTACAACGTATAAAACCCTCCCTCCGGCGCCAGATTCTCGCCGGAGGGAGGGTTTTCTTCACGCCGCCACTGAGAAGTCCCTAGAGCTTCTCGTCCAGGCCGTGGAGCATATCGGCGGACTTTCTCAGCGCCTCAAGCTCGTCGGGGAGAAGGTCAATCTCCACGATCTCCTTGGCGCCGGTGCTGTCGACAATCGTAGGCACCGAGATAAATGTGTCGTGGATGCCATACTGCCCGTTGAGGTACACCGAGACGGGCATGATGCGGTTCTCGTCGAAGAGAATCGACTTGGCGATGGACGCGGTGCTCGACGCAATGCCGTAGCAGGTGTTTCCCTTGCGGCTAAAGATGTCCCAGCCAGCCTGCACCGTGCGCTTGCGCAGCTCGTCGCGGGTGACGCCACGTGTGCGCGACGCGTTGTCGCGCAAGACGTCGTCCACGCGCTTGCCGCCGATGGTCGCGCTGTTCCACGAGACGATCTCCGAATCGCCATGCTCGCCCAGCACGTAGGCCTCGACGCTATTGGACGCTAGATCGTACATGTCGGACAGCGCGCGGCACAGTCGCGCGGAGTCGAGGAAGGTACCGGAACCAATCACGCGCTCGTGCGGAAGGCCAGAGACTTTCCAGGTGTAGTAGCTCATCACGTCAACGGGGTTCGATACCACCAGGAAGATGCCGTCAAAGCCCGAGGCCATGACCTGCTCGACCACCGAGCGCACCACACCAAGGCTGGGCTTGAGCATCTCGAGGCGGTCGTTGGAGTCCTTGGGCATGGGTGCCGCCGCGGTGACAATGACAATGTCTGCGTCTGCACACTCGCTGTAGTCGCCGGCGTGCACGTTGACGTTGCGGTTCATGAAGAAGACCGAGTCACGCATGTCGAGCGCCTCGCCCACCGCGTGCTCGTGGTTCACGTCGATGAGGCACACGTCACCGCAAAGCCCCTGGTTGATGATGCTGAACGCGGTAGTGGACCCCACCTTGCCAGCGCCTACGATAACGACTTTGGTGTCCTTGAAGCTCATGTGGTTCCCCTTTCTGGCTCGCGGACGCTTGGGCTGCCGGGCAATGCCAGGGGCCAGCGCCACGCGACGAGCCTAGCCCCACGAGCAGGCGCACTCAAGACCGCTCACGATTCCTTGCAGCATGAGCGCAACCGGCATGCTGGGAGTTGCCTTGGCCAGATGGCATGCCTGCTCGGGCGAGTTGGGAACGTGCACAAAGCCGGCACGCGCCGTAGACTGGGATGCCGCAAGCGCATCAAGCACCGAGAAGAGCACCGCATTGCAAACGTAGGTCCCCGCGGAGTACGAGACGGCGGCAGGCACGCCGGCGTCGACCATCGCCTGTGCCATCGCACGAACGGGCAGCGTCGAGAAGCGTGCGTCCGGCGCGCCTGCCAGGAGGCGCGTTGCCTGGGGCTGCTCGCCGTCGTTGTCTGGGATGCGCGCATCTGCGTAGTTGATGCCCACGAACTCCGGCGTCACTTTGGCGCGACCGCCCGCCTGTCCCACGCAGAGCACGATGGAGGGGTCCTCACGCTGGATTGCTTCAAGCGCGGCGGCGGGCCCACGGCGGAAGGACACGGGAATGCACTCGCGCACCACCGCATGGCCGGCGATGACCTGCGGAAGCGCCTTCACCACCTCCCACGAGGGGTTTGTTTGCTCGCCACCAAAGGGCTCGAAACCCGTGACCAAGATCTTCTTCATGCGCACCGTCTCTCGTGGCCAATTGCCCGTGCTCCACCTGGAGCGAGGGCACCCAGCCACACTCTAGCGGTCGAAGGTGAAGACAACGCTGACAAAAGGCTGCCAGCCGCCGCGCTTCTTGGCGGCCTTCCGGCGGTATTTCTCCTCTGCCTCCTCACGGTCTGCCTCGTCGCACATGCGCTTGTACTCCTCGAAGCTGAGCTCTCCCCTGCGGTACTGCTCGTAAGCCTCTTCCAGCTCGTCATCGATGTAGCTCATGGTGACCTCCTGACCTAGGGCCAACGTGCCGAGGCCTCTGCCTCGGATTCGCTCGACTATATCCGACGGACGCGACATAAATAAGGGCCTCAAGTTTGGACAACGTGAGGAGACGGGCATGCACGCCGTGTGCTGGGAATCACACGGGTTTTCGCCGTTTAGGGGCGCCTAACCGTTCGATTTTCGCGTCTTAATTTCAGTGCCGCGTCATTTCGCCGGTTAACCATCCCTAAACGTTCGGAAAATTCCCAAATGGCGAGAACACGCGGCATTGGCCCCGCGACAGACGGCGCAGCATTGGCCCCGCGACAGACGGCGCGACAGACGGCCGCGTCAACGCTGCTCTTGACTCCCCTCGCCGACACGCCCCTCTCGACTGGCATCGCCTTTGACAACAGGGCAAGGAAGGTTAAGGGGCTTGCAGAGAACACCGCAGCAGGACTCGGGACGCTCGACCTGCAAAGATGCCCAGGCTTGGGAACCGCATTTCCCTCCGTTACTATTGGACTTTGACGCGATTAGTTTTCGAATCTATGCTCGGCCGCCCTGTCCTACCATTGTCCGATGGCAGACGGCCGGGCATCCGTATGCCGCGCGAGAAAGGTAGGGGGATCCCATGGTGTGGCCAGCACCACAATGCACAGACGCCCAAGCTTGCGTGGGTGGTGGGCAGTCATGCTAGCCAAGGTTCCTCTCGAGCTCGACGAATACCTGTGGGCGCAATGGAAGTGCTCGCGCCTGGCCTTTGTCTATGCGCCGCTCGGCTTTGGCAAATCAGAGTTCGCGCACCGTATGCTCGAAGGCATGGACGTGCTTGAGGTGGACGCCGCCACAGTCGACGTCACCCAGGCAGTTACCGCAGAGGCTTCCGAGAAGCACGACGCTGTCCTTGTCGACAACATCCACGACGCCGTTTCCAACGCGCAGGGCGCTGCTCTGGCATCCGTTATCTCCCGCTGCACGAGCACGCGCTTCGTCTTTCTCTCCCGCGCGCCCATGCCGGGCTGGCTCACGCCCTTCTTTGCCAAGGGCGAGCTTCTCATTGTCACGGCGGACGACCTCCTCTTCACCGACACCGACATCGCCCACCTGCTGTCGGCAAACGGAATTGCCTCCACGCCGGAACTCGTCGAGCGCGTGGCGAACGCCTCCCAGCGCTACCCCCTTGCCGTAGCTGCGGCGATAGCCCACATCCAGCGTGACGAGGGCTCCTCCTGGGAGGCTCCCCTGCGCGACGAGGTCATGGCTTACTTTGAGGCGGAGTTCGAGAACCGCTTTGACGAGAAGACCCAGGACGTTTTGCTCCTGGTTCCACTCTTCGACACCATTGACGACGACCTCATTGTCCACGCGCTGGGAGAGGACGAGGGCACGCGCCTCCTCGACGCCCTCCACCACGCAACGAGCTTCATCACGCGAGAAGGTCACACGTGGAAGGTCCGTGAGGGCATGCTCAACTTCTGCAAGTGGGAGCGTGCCAGGCGCCGCAACGACGCCACCGTCACCGACATCGTCAACCGAGTCATTGAGTACTACGAATCCCAGGGCAACTTCACGAGCGCCCTCGATCTGTGCTCGCGGCTTAGTGACGACGAGCGCATGCTTACGATTCTCGAAGACCATGCGCGCCTCAATCCCGGCAGCGGCAGCTACTACGAGCTGGAGCACTACTACCACGAGCTGCCGGAAGACAGTGTCCTCTCGTCTCCGCGCCTCATGCGCATCATGTCCATGCTGGATTCCATGGCAATGTGCATCGCGGACTCGGAACGCTGGTACACAAGGCTCGAGGAGTACGCAAAGGCGCCGGCGAGAACCTCGGAGGAGCGCCGCACCGCCGAGTCCTACCTGGCATTTCTTGACATCTCGCTACCACACCGGCATCTCACGAACATCGTCGCTGCCGTGGGGGCGCTGGCCAAGCTGCACGCGAGTGACAACCCCGAGCTTGTGCCCTCAGTGACGAGTGGCCTGCCGAGCGTCATAAACGGCGGGCGAGACCTTAGCCCCTGGACCCCCTCCGATGACCTCACGGCCCGAGCAATGAGCAGAATCGTTGGCAACGCGCTGGGGCGCCTGGGTGTGGGCATTGTGGAGATTGGCCTCTGCGAGAGTAAGTTCGAGAAGGGCGAGGACGTCACCCCCTACCTCGCGCGCGTCAGCGCCACGCTCCCCAAGATCCAGCGCGACGGAGACCAGGCGCTCGAATTCGCCGCCGTTGGCATTCAGTGCCGCTGCCTCATCGACCAGGGGAACAGCCACCAGGCGCTCTCCCTTCTCGACTCGCTGCGCCGGCGTCTCTCGCAGGAAGAGAGCCCGGAGGCCAGGCGCATCCTCAAGAACCTCGCGGCGCTGCGCTGCCGCATATGGCTGCGGCTAGGCGAGACGGAGCGCACGCACGCATGGCTCGAGGAGAACGCGCCCGATCTCTCCGAGCGGCTGTTCTACATGGACCGCTACGTCTACCTCACCGTTTACCAGGCGTTCATCGCGGAGGGTCGCTACACGGAGGCGCAAATGCTCATGGCCGCGCTCAGCGAGTACCTCATGGCGTGCGATAGGGTTATCGACACCATCCACTACGATGTTCTCACGGCAATCGCGCACTGGCGCAGCGGCCGGCAGGAGTGGGAGCAGTGGATAACACGCGCCCTGGCGCGGGCAAACTGCTACGGGTACGCACGGACGATCACGCAGTACGGCGGCGCAGTGCTGCCGCTTCTGCTGGAGCTCTTGGAGCGCGAGGGCACGGGCAAGGCCGAAAAGGAGCAGCTCGCGCGGCTGGTAAAGGGCGCCCGGATGCAGGCGTCACACTATCCCAAGTACCTGGAAGCCGCGGGCGGTCTCGCCGACCCTCTCACCGAGACCGAGCTGCAGGTGCTGCGCCTCATCTGCCAGGACAAGAGCAATGCCGAGATTGGCGAGCTTCTCGGCATCAAGCTGCCCACGGTGAAGACGCACGTGAGCCATATCCTCACCAAGCTGCGCGTGAGCCGCCGCGCACAGGCGGCAAGCGAGGCACGGCGGTTGCGGCTGGCGTAGCATGCCGGCTGCGGCTGGCAGGCGCCTGGGAGTCGCCACACATTCGGCGTTCGAATCTGTGGCGACCTGCGCGGGTCACACATTCGCGTGCGAACCTGTAGCGAGAAGCACCTGTCGCGCTAGAAGCGCCTGTCGCCGTCACGCAAACGCGTAGCTGGTCATCGATATTGCGCCGAGGTTGCGAACGTCATTGAAGACCTCGGGCTTCTCGCCCTGGGACGCACCCAGGACCGTGAGCAGCGGCAGAAAGTGGTCGGGCGTGGGCACCGCGTAGCTCGCGTGCGGCAGTCGCTCGTAGTTGATGACCTTATCGTCGTCGCGCTCCTCCACGGCCGCGCGAACCGCGGCGTCAAACTCGTTGCAGGCCTTGGTGCCTGTGGGGTTGTCCCACTCGACCTCACGCAGGTTGTGCACCACGTTTCCGCTCCCCAGCACCACAAAGCCCTCGTCGCGCAGCGGCGCAAGGCGTCGGCCCAGGTCATAGGCGTAGCGAGCGTCGCCAAGCGCGTTCACCGAGAGTTCTACCACAGGAACGTTGGCCGCGGGCAGCATGTGGTGGAGCGGGGTCCACACACCATGATCGATGCCCCAGGTGTCATCCACCTCCACATCGCTGCCGAGAAGCTCCTGCACGCGCGCCGTGAGGTCCGCGTTGCCAGCGGGGCGATACTTGATGGCGTAGAGCTCCGGCGGAAAGCCGTACATGTCGTTCACCTGGCGCGGAGTGGGGTCGCTCTGCACCAACGTCCCACGCGTGAACCAGTGCGCCGAGACGGCGAGAATCGCGCGCGGCGCGTCTGCCAGGAGCTTCTCGCCCATCGCTCGAAGGCCGTGCGCCACATCGTCATTCCGGAGCGCCATCATGGGGTCGCCGTGACCCGCAAACACCGCCATCTGCCTCTTGTTTGCCATTTTGTCCTCCATCGCTACTAGGTAGTAAGTTTGTACTTGCTTTCTGGCATCTATACTACGCGCCGAGAAATGCCATGCAAGAGGTATCTTTTGGCATACCAGGTGAAGGCGCGGGCTGCCAAGGAGCGCAGCGACCAAAACCAGAGCCGCCCACTCTGGCCAGAAGCGGTTCTCGGCACTACAATAAGGCCCGCTATATACCCCACCCCCGTAATGGAGGCACCGATGAGAGACATCCAAGACACGTGCAAGATCGCCGTGGTGCAGTCACGGCCTCGGCCGTTTGATCGCGACGCCTGCCTGGTGGGAGCCCTCGATGCCATCCGGCGCGTGGCCGAGGAGCGCCCCAGCGACCTGGTGGTTCTGCCCGAGCTGCTCATTCCGGGCTATCCGCACGGCCTGACCTTTGGCTTTGTGGTTGGCGCGCGCGAGGCTGGCAGCAAGGAGCTGTGGAAGCGCTACTATGACGGCTCGGTTGTGGTGGGCGGCCCCGAGACCGAGGCAATTGCCGCCGCGGCGCGCGAGACGGGCGCCTGGGTGAGCGTGGGCGTCTCCGAGCGCGACGCAACCTCGGGCACGCTCTACAACACCAACCTGGTGTTTGCTCCTGACGGCCACCTTGACGCTTGGCACCGCAAGCTCAAGCCCACCGGCGCCGAGCGCCTTGTGTGGGGCGATGCGCAGGACCACTACTTCCCCGTGAGCCAGACGCCGTGGGGTCCCATGGGCACACTCATCTGCTGGGAGAACTACATGCCACTTGCGCGCGCGGCGCTCTACCAGAAGGGCGTGGCCATCTACCTTGCCCCCAACACCAACGGCAACCCCGAGTGGCAGGCGACGGTGGAGCACATCGCCATTGAGGGTCGCTGCTTTGTGGTGAACTGCGCGCCCTACCTGGTGCGCGACGACTACCCCGCGGACCTTCTCGCCTCGCCCGAGGTGGCAAGCCTGCCCGAGGTGGTGTATCGCGGTGGCTCAAGCGTGGTCGACCCGTTTGGCCACCCGGTGCCCGGCGCCGAGCCGCTGTGGGACACCGACGGCATTCTCTACGCCACGCTCGACATGCAGCAGGTACCGGCGTCCAAGTGGGAATTTGACCCCGTGGGTCACTACGCGCGCCCCGACGCCATGCGGCTTGAGATTAACGACATCTAGCGGCCGGCGCGGCGGGATTGAGTTACCGGGTAATGGAATCCCGTTACCGGGTAATGGAATCCCGTTACCGGGTAATGGAATCCCGTTGCCGGGCAACTCAATCCCGCTGGCAAGCGCCGACCTTCTCGCTGCGGATTATTGCACGTTATTCCTGGGAATTCACAGCCCAACTGGCCTTATGTCATCATGGCGAGAAATAACGCGCAATAAAGTCGAGCGAAATGGGGCGAGGGGGTACGGAGCAAGAAGGATGGAGTGCGCAACCCGGGCTGCTCTATCCCGCCGCGGAGAATAACTCCTTTTTCTTAATACCGGTGATCGCTACCTGGGCAAATACAGCCTCCGTTTAAGAAAAGGAGCTATTCTCCGCAACGGGGGCAAGTCTGCAACGAGAATACAAGAGGCAATCGAAGCCGCGGCTTCCAGGTCCTCTCCGCCCAAGACTTCCAGATCCTCCCCGCCTCAAACTTTTTCGACTTTCTCGCGCCACATATACCCCAATAGGGTATAGTTTCTCTCGGCAAAAATACCCTATAGGGGTTTCAGCGGACGTTTCGACAAGCGAGAACGGAGAGCAACCATGTCCGACAACATCCTGGAGGTGCGTGACCTCCGGAAAACGTACCACAAGAAGGGCGGCGGGGACTTCGAGGCCGTGCGCGGCATCAGCTTCGACGTGCCCCGCGGCGAGGTGTTTGGTTTTCTCGGCCCCAACGGCGCGGGAAAGTCCACCACCATCTCGATGCTCACCACGCAGCTCGAGGCCACCGGCGGCCAGATTCTGCTCGACGGCCGTTCGGTGACGGACGACCCCGTTGGCGCGCGAGCAGAGATTGGCGTCGTGGCGCAGCACAACAACCTCGATCGCGGGCTTACGGCGCGCGAGAACCTCATCTTCCACGCGCGCTACTTTGGCATGAGCCGCCGCGACGCCAATGCCAAGGCCGATGAGTACCTCGAGAAGTTTGGCCTGGCAAACCGCCAGAACGACTACGTGCGCAGCTACTCGGGCGGCATGGCCCAGCGCCTCAAGATCGCCCGCGCCATGATGCACACGCCCAAGATCCTCTTCCTGGACGAGCCCACCACCGGCCTTGACCCCAACTACCGCGAGATCCTCTGGCGCGAGATGCTCAACCTCAACCGCGAGGCCGGCACCACCATCTTCCTCACCACGCACTACATGGAGGAGCCCGAGCGCCTGGCGCGCCACATGGTGATCGTGAACCACGGGCAGATCGTGGCCAAGGGCACGTCACCCGAGCTCAAGGCCCTGGTCCCCACCAGCACCATCGTGACCATGCGTCTCTCGCGCCAGAACGAGGAGATCCTCCACAAGGCCGAGACCCTGCCCGACGTCTCGCACGCAAAGCTCCAGGGCGGCGCCGTCGCGCTCTACATCAACGCCAGCAAGCCCAACTTCGACGAGCTCTTCCGCTGGACGGAGAGCCTCGGCGTAACCGTGAACGACATCAGCCTCAAGCAGACAACGCTCGACGACGTGTTTGTCTACCTGACCGGAAAGGGGATGAACCAGGATGACTAGCGAGAAGGACATCCGCACGCAGGAGGCAACGGCACGTGAGCGCCGCGTGACCAGGCAGGTGTTTCTCGCCATGGTCCAGCGTGACCTGCTCATCCAGGCGCGCGACATCTGGGAGTTTGTGTTCCGCGTGGCCATGCTGCCGTTCATCCTCATCCTGACATACGGCTACGTCCTGCCCACGCTGGGAGTGCTGCCTGAGAGCTTCCCCTCGCAGATGTTCGCCGGCATGGTGGGCATGAGCATGCTCATCACCGGCATCCACGGCACCGCCGTCCCCTTCACGATGGACTTCAACAACCTGCACGAGATCGAGGACCGGCTGCTTGCGCCCGTCTCGTCCACCGTTGTCGCGCTGGCCAAGATGCTCGTGGGCATCATCGAGTCCTTCGTGGGCGGACTTATCGTGCTGCCCATCTCGCTTTTGTTCATGGGGAGCCGCATCAACGTGACCATGGGCCTGGGCGACGTACCTGCGCTTATCGGCATCCTTGTGCTCATCTCGCTGGCGTCCGCCACGCTTGGGCTTCTGGTGGGCACCATCATCAAGCCCACGCAGATTGCCGCGATGTTCCCGGGCTTCCTCATGCCTGTCGTGTTTCTCGGCGCCATCTTCTTCTCGTGGCAGAGCCTCTCGGCCATCCCGGTACTCCAGGCGATCGTACTTGTGAACCCGCTGGTCTATGCCAACGAGGCGCTGCGCGCGGTGATGACGCCGCAGATCGCGCACATGCCGCTGGTGTGGAGCGTGGCCGGTCTGGTCGCAGCCATCGTGCTGATGGGCGGCTTTGGCTTTAGGCGCTTCCACCGAATGGTCGTGGGCGCGCAGAAGTAAGGCACCGGCGCTGGCGCCCACGCTGGCGCCGGAGAAGCGCTTCTCGTACATACTAGCTGCCAAAACTCGCCCTCCGGCGTCGCTGGGCGCCGGAGGGCACTTCTCTGCATCCGCCAAGGGTCAGCTGCGATGCCGGCCCAACCGCTAGAGGTCTTGCAGGGCGTCTCTGTCCAGAAGGGTGATCTTCCTTCCGGCGCGCTCGATGTACCCCACCTCCTCCAGGTACTTCAGCTTTCGCGAGAGGGTCTCTGGCGTCGTGCCCAGGTACTCGGCGATGTCCATCATCCTCATGGGAAGGGTAATCCGGTCGTCCCCCTCCGCCTTTGCCAGGCCCAGCAAATAGTCTGCGAGACGCTCCTCAACACGCTCCATCGACAAGAACTTTGCCTGGTTCTCAACCTGGACCATCTTCTGCGCCGTAAGCTCGAAGAGCTTGAGCGAGATCTCTGGGTTGCAGAGAAGCACCTGGTTAAACGCCCGCTTGCTCAGCGTGCAGACCTTGGTCTGCTCAAGCGCCTGGCCAAAGAGCGTCTCGTTGGCAATACCAAAGAGCTGCTTCTCTCCCTCGTACCCGCCGGACTCGACCACGCGCAGGAGCTGCTCTTTCCCGGCTGGTGACAGCTGGTAGACCTTCATGCTGCCCTGGGCCACAATGTCGAGCCTCTCGTCTCCCGGCTGAAAGATCAGCTCGCCCTTCTCGTACATCCGGTGGTGCGCCAACTTCATGATCTCGCGCTGCTCGCCAGTCGAGAGGTCGCTAAAGAGCGGAACGAGCGAGACGCACAAGTGCTCTTCCATGGCCGTTCTCCCCCATCCCATGCTTACCTCGAGGACCAATAACTACGCCCGCGCCAGACTATCAAACTCTGCGAGCAGTTCATAGGTGGCCTTAAACGTGCCGCACACGTCATCCGGAATCGCGTAGTTGCTCGTGACCGCGCGCAGCTTGGCGAACTCGCTTGCCAAGTCGTAGTTGCCACCCCTGACCTTGTCCTGAATCGCCTGGTACAGGCTCCGCACCTCAAAGACCTCGGGGTGGTTCCTGCCGTGCGCCCTTGTGATTGCCTTGGTATACAGATTCAGCGTCTCATCGTTCTTATCGAAGAATTCCCTGATCATGGCTTGTGCTCCTTACCTCTCGGACGCCTTGAGTACGTCGTATCCAATTGACTTGACGGAGTTTGCAATCTCGTCGAGGTTCGTCACGCTGCTGTCAAAGGTGAACTTTGCCTTGCTCGCGTTGAAGAGCACCTTCACGCTCTCCTGGTCGACCCCCTCTACCTGCTTGATTGCCCCCTCGATCTTCTGCATGCACGTTGGGCACGCCAGCGTTTCCAGCTGCAGAGTTCCCTTCTTGACCATCTTTCTCTCCTTTCTCCGTTTGCTGCCCCCTAGGTTAGGGACGAGCAGCCAAGCAGAAATTGATTTGCATCAAGTTCGCCGCGTTTTCTTGGTGGCAGCGCGGACGGACGCACCACCGCACGCAGCTTTGGCGCGCAGACCGCACTCAGTACCTCAAGAGCCTCATGGCGTTGAGAATCACAACCAAGATGCTTCCCTCGTGGACAAACATGCCGATGGCCATGTTCATCCACGTGCTCGCGAACACGCTTACAAGCAGCACGGCCACAACTACCAGGGCAATCACGATGTTCTCGACCATGTTGCGGCGCGTCGCCTTGGCAAGCCCCAGCGCGTGAGGAATCCTGTGGAAGTCGGAGTTCATGAGGATGACGTTGGACGTCTCTATGGCCACGTCGGTTCCGTTGCCCATGGCAATGCCAATGTCTGCCAGAGCCAGCGAGGGGCTGTCGTTGATGCCGTCGCCGACAAACGCCACGACCTCGCCGCGCGTCCGGCGCTCCCGCACAAACTCGGCCTTGTCCTCCGGCAGCAGGCTGCCGTGCGCCTCGCTGAGACCAAGCTCCTTGCTCACAAGGTCCACGGTCCCTTGGTTGTCTCCCGAAAGCAGGATCAGGTTCTTGACGCCCATCTTCCTAAGAGCAGCAAGGTCCTCTGCCACACCTGCCCGTACCTGGTCTTTGATTCCCACGACAAGCGCAAGCTGGCCGTCGACGGCAACCAAGACCAAAGAGTTGCCTGCTGCTTCCAGCTCATCTACGTCCTGCCGAGCCCGGCTGCTAAGGGGGACGCCTTTCGCATCCATGAGGTGGGCATTGCCGACAAGAACCTTGCGGCATGCCACGCTGGCCACAACCCCGCCACCCTGGATAACCTCGGTCGACTTTACGGGATGCTGGTGCGCGTTGGGGTACGCGCCAACAATAGCCTTTGCCAGCGGGTGACTCGACTCCTTCTCCACGCTTACGAGCAGATCCTCAACAAGTTGGTGGTCCTGGACGTAATAGAGCGTCCGCGCCACCTGGGGATTCCCGTACGTGAGCGTGCCCGTCTTGTCGAACAGGATTGTGTCGACCTTGCCAAACCTCGAGATGACCTCGCTCCCCTTGAAGAGAATGCCATTGCGCGCTCCGTTGCCTATGCCAGACACGCTTGACACCGGCACGCCTATGACAAGTGCCCCTGGGCAACCCAAAACCAGGATGGTGATTGCCATCTCCACGTTTCTCGTGGCAAGCCAGACGATTATCGTCAGGGCGAGAACGGCGGGCGTGTAGTACCTGGAGAAGCGATCTATGAAGCGCTCTGCCTGCGACTTTGAGTCCTGGGCCTCTTCCACCAGCTCGATGATCTTGCCAAAGGTCGTGTCTTCGCCAACCTTCTCTGCCGTCAGCTGGATAGTGCCGTTTTCCAGGATTGTGCCGGCAAATACCTTGTCGCCCACGTCCTTTGCAACGGGCAGTGGCTCGCCGGTAATGCTCGCCTCGTTGGCGCTTCCCCCACCGCGCACGACCGTGCCATCAACGGGAATCTTGCCGCCGGTCTTCACTAGGAGTGTTTCTCCCACCTCGACATCGTCGATGGGCACCTCGTCGAAAGAGCCGTCTTCGCTCATGCGGAGAGCCACCTCGGGCGCCATCTCTACCAGGCCCTTTATGGCAGAGCGCGTCTTTGCCAGGGTCTTCTGCTCCAAGTAGGCGCCAAACAGGAAGAGGAAAGCGACAACCGCGGACTCCTCGAACTCGCGGATGGCAAACGCGCCGAGAATGGCCATCGCAACGAGAAGGTCGATGCTTACCACCCGCACGCGCAGCGACTGCACTGCCTGGACGGCTATGGGCAGACCACCAACCAGCGACGCGGCGAGGAGAAGCCCATCGACTGCGGGACCTTCGCCTGATGCGAGCTTGACGGCAAACGCCGCTAGGACCAGGGCTCCCGTTACTGCGGTCAAACGATTTCGATTACGTAGCAACCAATTATGCATACTATCAACCCCCTTCGGTTGACGTAAAGGTATCTGCTACCGAAGAGGGGATAATTGATTTGCATCAAGTGCGGGGAGGTTTTAGCGCGGGCCGTTGCGGTGCCGGCGCAGTCGCTGGTGCCCACGCTGACGCCCGAGAAGCCCTTCTCGTACGGAATCACGTCGGTAACGTGCGCTCCGGCGTCGTCTTGACGCCGGAACGACCATTTCGTACGCAATGGGATTGAGCTACCAGGTAATGGGATTCCGTTGCCAGGTAATGGGATTCCGTTACCTGGTAACTCAATCCCACACCCTCGGCATCCCTACCCGCGGTAGTAGTACACCGCAATCTGCGTGCGATTGCGCAGCCCCAGCTTGGCGAGAATGGACGAGATGTGATTGCGCACCGTGCCCTCGCTCATGTAGAGCGCAGCGGCAACCTCCGCGTTGCTCATCCCGTCGGCAATGGCGCGCACCACCTCGCGCTCGCGCTCGGTGAGGCCGCACATCTCGGGCTCCCCCCGGCTCGGTCGCACGCCGTCGGCCGAGAGCGCCGCCGCCCGTGCCAGCACCTCGCCCTCAAGCACGCTCTGCCCAGCCATCACGGACCGCAGCGCCGGCGCGATTGTTGCCACGTCCTGCTTGATGAGGTAGCCGCGCGCGCCCAGCCGCAGCGCCCGCACAATGTAGTCGTCGTCGGAGAAGGTGGTGAGAAAGACCACGCGCGCGGCGGGGCTCGCAGCCAGGATCTTCTCGGCAGCGCTCAGGCCGTCTCCGCCAGGCATCTGGATGTCCATGAGCACTACGTCGGGCTCGCACGCCGAGAAGAGCGAGACGGCCTCCTCCCCGCTCGTCCCCGTGCCCACGACCTCGATGTCCGGCTCCACGGAGAGAATGGTCGAGAGCGAGCGCACCACAATGGCGTCGTCGTCCACAACGATGACCCTCATGCCTGCCCCTTCCTGGGAATCGACGCAAACACCGAGAAGCGCCGCCCGTCCGACTGCACCAGCAGCGTACCGCCAAGCCCCTCCACACGCTCGCGCATGCCACGCAGGCCCATGCCACGTTCCTCCAGGCCAGCAACGTCTTCCGGCACATCGCCGTCGTTCTCGACGCGCAGCTGCCAGATGCCAGGAAGCCCCGTGGCATGCACCGTCGCGTGCGTGGCGTGCGCGTGGCGGGCCGCATTCGTGAGCGCCTCGCGCGTCACTGCCACCAGGCAGCGGCTCACCACGGCGGGCGGCGAACCCTCAAGGCCGCAGTCCACGTCCACATGCGCGATGCCGCTCTGGCCGGCAAGCCGGTTGAGCTCCACGCCCACGTCGACGGCAGAGTCCTCCAACGCATGGACGCTCGCGCGCATGGAGGTGAGCGCCTCGCCCAGACCGTCCGAGAGCTCGCCCAGCTCCTCGACGGCAGTGGCGTCGTCGCGGTGCACCACCTTCAGTGCCTCCACCTCCAGCACCAGCCGGGTGAGCTGGTGGCCCACGGAGTCGTGGATCTCGCGCGCGATGCGCGTGCGCTCGGCAAGCGCGGCGGCGTGGGACTCGTACGCACGCGCGTCCTCAAGCTCGCGGTTCTTCTCGCGCAGGTCAATGACCTTGTCCTGGAGATCGTCCTGCAGGCCGTGGAGCTCGCGCTCAAGCCCAACGGAACGCCCGCACCGCCACGAGAGCACCATCGAGCACGCGACCAGGGCGAGAAGGACCGCCGCCGTGGTCGCGGGCACACCGGCCGCCCACGCCCACGCAACGCAGCACGGCGCCACCACAAGCACCCAGCGCGAACGAACACGGGGCAGGTCGTAGCATGCAAGCGGCAGCGCCACCCACGCCCCCGGCACCAGCGCCGCCAGCGCGCATGTCACGCAGCACACGGTCGCAGCGGCAGCCGGACGGCGCCCATGCGACAGCTCGAAGCATGCCCCCGCGCCAACGGCAACCAGCAGCGCCACCACGCGCACGGCGTCCACTGCACCCGCCAGCGCCACAAGCGACAGGCAGGCGAGAAGCACCACGCACTTGTCGGCAATTCTCTCCATGGCCGCAATTATACGGACGCCTGGCGCGCCGCCGCAGCTCTTGCCCCCAGCCGGCAAAACCCATGACATTTGTCATGCCCCAACGGCCCAACCGGTGACGCCGCTCACTTCTCGCGCACCGTCCGCCGCGCGACACTTTCACCAGGCAGACGAGAGGAGCC
>CACYGL010000019.1 GCA_902773995.1 uncultured Coriobacteriaceae bacterium
GCCAAGAAGAAGATCAAGATGCTCACCGACCAGGTCTTCCACTGGGAGGGCAACGGCGCGGACGAGACGATCTACGACCACTGGATGAACGGCGCCGTCGCAAACGGCTACAAGCGCGAGGTGGCGCAGGAGATCTGGGAGAACGTCCTGGAGTTTGCCTCCTACGCGTTCAACAAGTCCCACTCCGCCGGCTACGCCATCCTGGTCATGCAGACCGCGTGGCTCAAGGCGTACTTCCCGCGCGAGTACATGGCCTCGGTCCTCACGTCCTATATGGGCAAGACCGACAAGATCGTGCACTATGTCACGAGCTGCCGTCGCGAGGGCATCCAGGTCCTGCCGCCTGACATCAACGAGTCCGGCAAGGACTTCACGGCAACCGCCGAAGGCGTGCGCTTTGGCTTCGCCGGCATCCGTGGTGTGGGCGAGGGTGTGGGCGAGTGCATCATGGCCGAGCGAGACGCCCACGGCCCCTTCAAGAACCTCCACGACTTCTGCGAGCGCGTGGACGGCTCCCAGGCCAACCGTCGCGTGGTCGAGTCGCTGATCAAGGCAGGCGCCTTTGACTCCACGGGCTATACCCGCATGCAGCTCATGCACTTCGTCGACAAGAACAATCCCGAGAACATCATCGACGCCGCGGCGCGCCGCCAGAAGGAGCGTGCGGTGGGTCAGTTCTCGATGTTCGACATGTTTGGCGACGTGGCGGGCTCGGGCTTCCAGGACGAGGTCCCCGCGCCGGACGGCGTGGAGTGGGACCGTCACATCAAGCTCGCGCAGGAGCACGACGTCCTGGGCATCTACGTCTCGGAGGAGTACACCGACCCCAACACCGGTGCCACCACCGAGCGCTTCAAGGTCCCCGAGGACAAGCCCATACGCCTTGCTGGTATGGCAACCTCGGTCCAGAAGAAGACCACCAAGAAGGGTGATGCCATGGCCATCGTCACCCTCGAGGACATGGAGGCCGAGACCACGCTCGTGGTCTTCCCCAAGGCCTATAAGGAGTGTGCAGCCACGCTTGCCGGCGAGGTTGACCCCGAGACCGGTGAGAGCACGGGCGACGTCTTTATCAAGGTGGTGGGGCGCCTGGAGCGCGGCGACCGCGGCGACCAGCTGATCTGCTCGTCTATCGAGCCGCTCGAGCTTAACGACAAGACCAACCGACCCAAGGTGCTCGAGATAAACATGCCCGCCAACCTCCTCACGCGTGGCCGCATGGACAATCTCGGAGAGATACTTGGCCGCTACCCTGGCCTCGACCGCGTGGAGCTGCGTGTGGAGAGCGCGACGGGTGATGTCATGCGCATGGAGCTCCCCACGCGCATCGACGCGCACAACATGGTCCTCATGGCCGAGGTCATCGACCTCATCGGTCGCTCCGGCCACGTGAAGGTGGCCTAGGGGCGGCGCGACTTGAGCCTGCGGGGCGCACTTCTCTGCAGGGGAGTGCGCCCTTTGTTGTCACTGAGGCTTATATGTAGGTTTAAAGATAGCAATTGCCGCATGCATGAACCAGCGTGTAGTGGGGGACAATGACTTTAGTGGCGGTCGCGATGCGGCCGCAGGCAGTGGCTCCTCCCTGCGGGAAGGAGCCAAAGATGGAGAGGATAACCCATGGCAGATGTAAAGATCTATCGCTGCAAGCACTGTGGCAACATCGTCGTGAAGATCGTTGATGGTGGCCCCACGCCCGTGTGCTGCGGCGAGCCTATGGAGGAGCTTGTTGCCAACACCACCGACGCTGCCGTCGAGAAGCACGTTCCTGCGCTGACCGTCGAGGGCGACCGCCTTGTTGCCCACGTTGGCTCCGTCGAGCACCCCATGACTCCCGAGCACTACATCGAGTGGCTGCTCTTTGCCGACGGCACCAAGACCGTCATCCGCTACCTTAAGCCGGGCGACGCCCCCGAGGCACGCTTCCACCTGGGTGAGGATGGCAAGGCTACGGTCTACGCCTACTGCAACCTCCACGGCCTCTGGAAGGCCGAGCTCTAGGCCAAGCGAGCTTCTCAACCGCGCTACGGTTCGTCGTGCCGCCCTGGCAGTGCCGGGGCGGCACGCTTCTCTTTGGGTGGTGCGTGTAAGCTGGGCGGGGATACAATCGAAAGCAGGTCACGGGAGTAGGGGAAGGTCCAAGCATGAAGATCGCGGTTGCCCAGATGAGGACCACGGCAGGCGAGCTCGAGCGCACCACAGAGCGCATGATCGAGTACGCAAAGAGAGCAGCAAACGAGAAGGCCCAACTTGTGGTGTTCCCAGCCGCCGCCCTCATGGGTATATGGCCCCTCGATTCGCCCAGCCAAGAGGGGCTCTTACTCGACCTTGCGGAGTCCCTGGTGAAGATTGCTGACGAGGCTCCATGCCCCTGCATCGTGCCGGTTGTCTCAGATGTTGACGGACGGCCTGCTCCAGAGGCGATTCTCGTCCATGATGGCAAGATTACGCCGCTCAAGCTCTCGGCAATGATGCGCTCGTCCCTTGCGTACCAGGTTCCTCAGCGTTTCCAGGAAGGCGAAGAGGGCAGAGGCCCCGCGTCCGACCTTGCCGTCTTCGAGCTTGATGGCGTCCGCTTTGGGCTCGCCCTCTCCTTTGACGATTTGGATGACTTTGACACCTATGACTTTGACCTCGATGTGCTGCTGTACCTTGACAGCTGCGGATTTGTCTTGGACGACCCCTCGTCCGGCATGGGTATGGCCATCACCGAGAGCCGCTTCATAGATGACGCTGAGGCAACGGGTGCCTGGATTGTGGGGGTGGGGTCGCTCGGAACCTACGGCGCGCAGGTATGTATTGGCGGGAGCTTTGTCCTCACCTCCTGGGGCGAGCTTGCTGCCCAGGCGGCATCGTTCGATGAGGACTTTCTTGTCGTAGACGTCAACCCAGACTACGGCGGGCCGCTCGATCACCCGCTTACCCCCGAGGTCTTCGACCGCCCGCTCGTGGGCTGGAACGCGCTCGTGCAGGGGCTCTCGGAGACCCTTGACCAGATGGGCTTCACCCAGGCCGCCGTGCTTGTGGATGGCACGCTTGACTCGAGTGCCGTGGCCACCCTGGCCACCGACGCCCTTGGCCCCACCAACGTCCACGCCCTGCTCGTGACCGGAGCCAATGACAAGCTTGACGCATCTGCCCGTAAACTCGTCGAGAACCTCAGGCTGCCCGTCCGCGAGCTCCCCATGGCGGCGCTCTCCCCGGACCGCGCGATTGCTGCGGACCTCGCAAAGGCGCACCTGGTAGCTCTGGCGCGCGAGGAGGGGGCCATGCCGCTCTCGAACCTCGACAAGACCGCGATGGCACTCGAGACCATGGCCGGCATGCTTGCACCCGCGGGGCTTGCCCCACTGGGAGACGTCTATCGCTCCGCTGTGCTCGAGCTAGTGCACACCAGAAACACCATATCGCCGGTCATCTCGCGCGACTCCCGCCATGCCTTTGAGGTGCCCGCCATCCCAGGAATCGAGGAATGCGGTCCTACACCCGAGCAGCGGTTGGCGTTCGTCGACTACGTGCTTGCAAGCCACATCGAGTGGGCGCGCTCCCTCTCCGATATCGCCGATGCCGAGGGACATCCCCAGGTGGTCTCGGCCATCCTCGACCGCCTGGCTACGTGCCAGCCTGGCCGTATGGCCTCCTGCTTGGTTATCGTGATGTCCACTTGCACGCTCGACGATGCGCCTTGGCCTCTGGGTATGGCATGGCGCGACCGTCCGCGTACCAAGGCGGAGCGCGCAGGCAAGCTGATGGGAAGCTCGGTCTCGCTAGGTGAGGACGTTGACGAGGCAATTGCCAAACGCTCCTCTTCGGAGACTGAGGGTGAGCGACAGACGCGAGCTGCCGAGGAGGCACGCAAGGCCGCTGCGGAGAAGCGCGATCCAGGGCAGGACATGCGTGGGGTTGTCAACCTCCTACGAGACTTGTCTCTCACAGGTGGGCTTGCCGCCGACCAGCCAGACGGCCGCGGCGGAAGGCACGGCCAGGGCGGCCGCCCCGGCCGTGGCGGAATGCCCGGCTACGGCTCCGACTGGCGTACCTTCTCGGAGAACTGAGAATGCCCTTCCCTTGGACGCGTGGTATGCTAGACTAGAACGAACGTTCTAACAATTCCACGCAAGGGGGTGTCACCGCTTGATCATCCTGGGCATAGATCCCGGTCTTGCCAATACAGGCTGGGGTGTGGTTGAGACGCGCGGGTCCGTGTGCAGGGCACGCGCGTACGGCTGCGTCTCCACCTCCTCGTCTGAGTCCATCGATCGGCGCCTGGGAAAGATATACGAGGGCATCTCCAAGGCTATTGAGACGTACGCGCCCAGCCAGCTTGCCATAGAGAAAATCTTCTTTGGAGAGAACTCCCGCTCCGCGCTTGCAACGGCGCACGCTCGTGGCGCAGCCCTTGTCGCAGCGGCAGAGGCAGGACTCGAGCTGGGGGAGTACACGCCTATGCAGATCAAGCAGGCGGTGGTGGGTACGGGATCTGCGGACAAACGCCAGGTCATCTTCATGGTGAGGAACATCCTTGCCCTCGATCACGATCCGCGTCCAGACCACTGCGCAGACGCCTTGGCTGCAGCCATCTGCCACGCCAACCTTACGCGCACGCAGCGACTCACTCGCGAGGGCGCTGCCGTGCAGGTCTTCGAGCAGGAGAAGGCACAGGAGGAGCTCGACGCCGCCACGGCGCGCAGCGTCACGGCGGCTGCTACGGCGGCGCGTCTCGCGGGCGCCCGAGGAGAGGCATCCCCGCTTGGTCATGTCAGGCAGAGCAGGAGGAACACCCAATGATCGTGCAGCTCACGGGCACCCTCGTCGAGGTACTGCCCTCGCATGTGGTCATCGACGTAGGTGGCGTTGGCTATGAGCTGGGCGTCTCGGCTACCACGGCAGCGTCGCTGCCAGCGGTGGGGGAGGCTGGCGTCACCGTGCTCACACGCATGCTCGTGAAGGAGAATGCCGTCGAGCTCTACGGCTTTTCCACGCGCGAGGAGCGCGCCGTGTTCGACAAACTCGTTGCGGTTTCCGGTGTGGGGCCAAAGCTCGCGCTTGCAGTTCTCTCCACGTTCTCACCGGCAACGCTTGCAACCATCGTGACCCTTCAGGACGAAGGACGCATGGCACAGGTGCCGGGCGTGGGGCGCAAGAAGGCCCAGCGGCTCCTTGTCGAGCTGCAGGACGTCTTTGCCAAGGATGCGACTCTACGGGGGCTTGTGGGTATGAGCGAGCCCTCCACCCGACAGTCCAAGGTGCCAGATACCTCGCAGTCCGTCACCGAGGAGGCAACTGCCGCGCTTCTCTCTATGGGCTTCTCGCCGCAGGAGGCTGAGCTTGCCCTTGACGGTCATGAGGAGGCAGGTGCTGTGACGGTCGAGAAGGCCATCCAGTTTGCGCTTAAGAGGATCGGGGGCAACCTGTGACGTGGGAAGCTCAGGAGGAGGACCTCTTCGACGACGTTCCAGGCTCTGGCAATGGTCATGGAGGGCTACGTCCCGTGACAGGCGAGCTCACGGCAGACGACCTCGACGTTGACCGCAGTCTTCGCCCTACCACGCTCGACGAGTACTGTGGCCAGGAGCGCGTTCGCGACAACCTCCGCGTGCTCATTGCGGCGGCCAAGGACCGCCATGAGACGCTTGACCATGTGCTCTTCTCTGGCCCTCCCGGCTTGGGAAAGACCACGCTTGCCAACGTGGTTGCCAACGAGATGGGCGCGCGTCTGCGTACCACCTCGGGGCCGGCAATCGCCCGTACCGGAGACCTTGCTGCCATCCTCACTAACCTCGAGGAGGGCGATGTCCTCTTTGTGGACGAGATACACCGCCTCAACCACCAGGTCGAGGAGGTCCTCTATCCCGCCATGGAGGACTTCTTCCTCGACATTGTCATCGGCAAGGGGCCTGCCGCGCGCTCCATCCGCCTTGACGTTCCGCACTTCACGCTCATTGGCGCAACTACGCGCACGGGGCTTCTTACGGGGCCGCTGCGCGACCGCTTTGGCATCTCGTACCGTCTTGACTACTACACCGTCGACGAGCTCAAGCGCATTGTCCAGCGGTCTGCGGCCATCCTTGGTGTCGAGATAGACGAGCAAGGTGCGGCAGAGATCGCCTCGCGCTCACGCGGTACGCCGCGTCTGGCAAACCGCCTGCTCAAACGCGTGCGCGACTACGCCCAGGTGAGGGCTGGCGGTGCCATCACGTGGGAGGTTGCAGCCGAGGCGCTCTCGTTCTTCGAGATAGACGAGATGGGACTCGACTGGATGGACAAGAAGATTCTCACTGCGCTTACGAGCACCTTCAGGGGGCGCCCCGTGGGGCTCACCACCATCGCCTCTGCGGTGGGGGAGGACCCATCCACCCTCGAGGATGTCTATGAGCCGTATCTCCTGCAGCGCGGCCTTATCGTTCGTACACCGCAGGGACGTCAGGCTACTCCCGCCGCGTTCGAGCACCTTGGGGTGCCACTGCCGCCGCAGCGCTAGAATCAAGGACGCGGTAGCGTTTGCAGAGAGGATGGCACCATGCTAGAGAGGGACTACATCACAGAGCTCATCTCGCAGTTCGTCGAGGCGGTAACAAGGGCGCTGAAGCTTGCTGTCGAGAAGGGCGACCCCGCCTCCTGTCAGGAGGTCGAGCAGCAGGTCGCAGACCTCATTGACCTCGATGTCCAGACGGCCATGGCCCTCTCGCCGGATTCGCTCGTCACCATGCTCGTGCTCTCCGGCATGGGAGACTCGGTTGCTGCCTATGCTTGCTATGCGCTCGACCGTGTTTCTCGCGTGTATGAGGAACAGGGCAACGATGACCTTGCCGGCCTTCGCCGCCTGCAGGCCAAGGCGGTGGCAGAGAGCTTTGGCTGCGACCTTTCGACGCCTCCTGAGGAGCTTGCTGCCCTTGACGCCGAGCTCTTTGGCTCTGCAGACAAGGACTCCTAGTCTCACCTGGGCATCCTTGCGGTGCTGTTTTGGTGTTCATCGTCTTTCAAGCGCCTAACATATTGAACATTCAGTTTACCTTTGGCATACTGAAGCCTATCAAACTAGGTTTTTCTCGCCGGAGGTTCTATGGCGCTCTCCAGAAGCATGTTCAAGGTCCTTGTTGCGCTTGCAAAGTCAAACACTCATATGACCCAGCGTCAGCTGAGCGCCGCCTCGGGTCTCTCCCTTGGAACGGTGAATGGCGTCCTGCATGAGGCGGAGGACGCTGGACTTATTGCGGACGGTATGCTCACCATCGACGGGCTCAAGTCGCTGAAGCCCTACGAGGTTGAAAACGCCATTATCATGGCCGCGGGCCTTTCCTCTCGCCTCGCCCCCATCTCCTACGAGAAGCCCAAGGGTCTTCTCCGCGTTCGCGGAGAGGTCCTCATCGAGCGGCAGATCCGCCAACTCCAGGAGGCGGGCGTTACCGACATCACCGTGGTGGTGGGCTACAAGAAGGAGTACTTCTTCTATCTGGCAAGTAAGTTTGGCGTGCGCATCAAGGTCAACCCGCAATATGCGACGAGGAACAACAGCTACACCCTGTGGCTTGTGCGCGACCGCCTCGACAACACCTACGTGTGCTCGTCAGATGACTACTTCGAGGAGAATCCTTTCGAGCACTATGTCTACGAGGCCTACTATGCCACCCAGTACGTTGCTGGCCCAACCGAGGAGTGGTGCGTGACCACGGGTTCGTCAGACCGTATCACCCAAGTTAGCGTGGGGGGTACGGACGCCTGGACAATGCTCGGCCACGCATACTTCGACCGTGCGTTCTCCACAAGCTTTGTCCCGCTTCTCGATGATGCCGTGCGTCGGCCCGAGTTGGCAGACAGGCTTTGGGAAGACATCTTCCGTGCCCACACAGACGAGCTGCACATGACCGCTCGGCGCTATCCCGGAGCCTCGATTCACGAGTTTGACACCCTTGATCAGGTGAGCGGCTTTGACCCTGCCTTCATCGAGAACGTTGACTCTAACATCTTCGACAACATCGTCTCGGTCCTGGGCTGTGAGAAGTCACAGATCCATGGCTTCTATCCCTTGAAGCAGGGCCTCACTAACCTCTCGTGCCACTTCTCGGTGGGAGAGGGAGCGGCCGAGCAGGAGTACGTGTACCGCCACCCCGGCCTAGGGACCGAGAAGATGGTCGACCGAGCCGCCGAGGAGGCAGGCCTGCGCCTTGCGCGCGAGCTTGGCCTTGACAGCACCTTCATCTACGAGGACCAGAAGCAGGGCTGGAAGATCTCGCGCTTCGTGCCAAACGCCCGCTCCCTTGACCCGCATGACCCTGTGCAGCTCAAGCGCGCCATGCAGATGTGCCGCAGGCTCCATCAGAGCAAAGCCACGCTCAACCGCAGCTTTGACTTTGTCGAGGAGGGGCTGGGGTACGAGAGGCTCCTTGCCGAGCGAGGCTCTATTGAAATCCCCGGCTATGATGATCTCAAGGAAAAGGTGCTGAGGCTCAAGGGCTACGCCGAGAGGGACGGCTTCTCTCGTTGCGTCTCGCACAACGACTTCTTCTACCTCAACTTCCTCGTCGACGAGCAGGACGACTACAGTCTCATCGATTGGGAGTACGCGGGGATGTCCGACGAGGCGAGCGACTTTGGCACCTTCACGGTGTGCTGCGAACTCTCCAACGAGGAGGCCGAAAAGGCTCTGCATGACTACTTTGGCCGCACACCAACCATGCGTGAGCGCCGTCACTTCTGGAGCTACGTAGTCTTTGCGGGATGGTGCTGGTATGTGTGGTCGCTCGAGAAGGAGGCAGAGGGCGACAACGTGGGCGAGTGGCTTCTCGTCTACTATCGCTACGCGCAGGACAACGTGGACCGCGTGCTCTCCTGGTACGAGGGCGACGAGCGCGGGGGCGAGCGCGAGGCTTTGTAGAGACGCCATCTGACGTACTTGCTTGTCAAGATTGCATGGCTCATTCATGTGTCTCATGCATGTGTGTATTATGAACAAAGCTGCTGGATTACCGGCAGTTGATGTGTTCATAACAATGGCCTAATACGAGGCTAAACGCAGTTCGTCCAAGGGGTGCCAGAGCCATGACACACAAGGAGTTCCTCGTTCTCTCCACCATCGCAACGGCCCCGGCGCCGCTTACCCAGCGCGCCGTGGCGGCGCAGACTGGGATGTCTGTGGGGAGTGTGAACGAGGCGGTCTCTAATCTCACCGAACAGGGTCTTGTTGCAGACAGGCATGTCACCGACGAGGGCCTTGACGCGCTTGAGCCCTATCGCGTGAAGCGCGCTGTGCTCATTGCTGCCGGCTTTGGCTCCCGCATGGTGCCCATCACGCTCAACACCCCCAAGCCGCTGGTGCGCGTGGGTGGCAAGCGCATCATCGATACCATTCTCGACGCGGTCTACGCGGCCGGCATCACCGAGGTCTATGTGGTGAGGGGCTATCTTGGCGAGCAATTCGACCAGCTCCTCTACAAGTACCCCACCATCAAGCTCATCGATAACCCCCTCTACAACGAGGCAAACAACATCTCGAGCATGGTTGCTGCTAAGGACTACCTCCAGAGCGCCTACGTCTTTGAGTCCGATCTGCTGCTGAGAAACCCCAACCTCATCACCCGTTACCAGGATCGCTCGAACTACCTGGGCATCCCCATGGAGCGCTCTGATGACTGGTGCTTCGAAGTCAAGAATGGTGTCATCAAGGACCTGGGTATTGGCGGCGAGGGTGGCGTCTGGCAGATGGTGGGCGTCTCTTACTGGACGCCTGAGGACGGCAAGAAGCTTGCGGAGGACATTCCTGCTACGTTTGCGATGCCTGGTGGCAAGGAGCGTTTCTGGGACGAGGCCCCGCTCAAGTACTTTGCTGACAAGTACAAGGTTTATGCCCGGGAGTGCTCGCTCTCTGACGTGACGGAAATTGACTCGTTCCGCGAGCTTGAGGCGATAGACCCCGCTTACGACTGCTAAGCTAGGTTCATGTCACGAACCTACGCCATATTTTCTGCGCAGTACCTCCCACACGTGGGAGGCGTGGAGACGTTTACCGCAAACCTCGCCCACCAGCTCGTCTTAGGTGGTGACGGGGTTTGTGTGGTAACGTCTGCCCGCGCTGGCGCGCCGGAGGTCGAGACCCAGGAAGACGGCGTGCGCATCGTTCGCTTGCCCAGTACGCAGCTCATGGGTGGCAGGCTTCCGCTCTCACGCCATGGCTCGCGCGAGCGTTCGCTTCTCTCTGCCGTTTCCGGTCTGGGCGTGGATCGCGTCCTCGTAAACACCCGCTTCTACGGCACGTCGGTTACGGGGCTTCAGTTTGCGCGGGACCTCCACGTACCGGCAGTGCTTCTCGACCACGGCTCTGCATGGCTCACCTTTGGTCGTGGGGAGGCGCTTGACGCCGCAGCTCATGCGTGGGAGCGCCGCATGACCGCCAAAGACGTCTCGCTTGGTGCAACCTTTGCGGGCATAAGCGAGAAGAGCGCGGCATGGCTTTCGACCTTTGGCATCAAGACCTCTCTGGTTATTCCCAACGCCATCGATGCGGCGTCGTTCCGGGGCGAATCGTCTGGCAGGGACTTCCGCTTCGAGCTTGGCATTCCGGAAGACAAGACGCTCGTTGCCTTTGTGGGCAGGCTTGCGCCCGAGAAGGGGCCAGAGCGGCTCCTGGCTGCCATGGAGCTGCTGGGCGAGAGGTGCGCCTGCGTCCTTGCGGGCGAGGGTACGCTGCGTCCCCAGCTCGAGCGAGGCCTCCATGCCAATGCTCACCTCGTTGGCAACCTTGGTCACGCCGACCTCTCCGCCCTGCTCTCACAGGCAGACGTCTTCTGCCTTCCTACGCGCTCTGAGGGCTTCTGCACGTCTCTTCTCGAGGCGGGTGCCTGGGGCGTTCCCTGCGTGGTGCCAGACGTGGGCGGCGCGCGCGAGGTGCTTTGCCACGACGGCAAAACCTTTGGGCTTATCACACCAGATCGCGAGCCTGCAACCATGGCGGACGGCATCCGCCAGGTTGTGGCAGTTTGGACGTCCGAACAGGCGCGGGAGCTTCGCGCGCATGTCGAGCGCGACCTGTCCTGGCCACAGACGGTGTGGGCTCTGGAACGTGCCTATATGTCGTCTCGAATCGGTTGACGGTCGCATTTTTCGGCAATCGCTAGTTTTCAGGATCTTTCATCATATTTGGAGCTTTCTCTTCGTTCTGCGACGCCCTTACTGGCTGATTACATCTCCGTGCAAAAATGAATTCTCCATTCCGGCAGCGGAACCATCGCGTACGCCATCAATCGGAGATTTGTCACCATGGCAACCGTTTGTGTGTTTACACCAACTTACAATCGCGCCTACATCTTGCCCAAGCTTTACAAGAGCCTGGTAGCCCAAACCTCGCGCGATTTCTCCTGGCTCGTGGTCGATGACGGGTCGACAGACAACACCTCCACGCTGGTCCGCGGCTGGCAGGCAGAGGGGCTTGTACCCATCACCTACATCTACCAGGAGAACGGTGGCAAGCAGCGTGCCACTAACACAGGTATGGAGCACTGCTCAGACGAGCTCTTCTTCGTGGTGGATTCCGATGACCATCTGGTTCCCACGGCAATCGAACAGATAGTGGACGTATGGCAGGGCGCGCGGGAGGATGTCACCCTCGCGGGTATCGTTGCCCTGCGGGGCACAGATGAGAACACGCCACTGGGAACACGCATGCCGGCAGGTGTGACCAGGGTCAAGATGTGGGACCTGCTCCACAAATACCGCTTCAAGGGCGACACCTCGCTCATCCACCGCACGGAAATCGTGCGCCAGCACCCCTACGAGGTGGCGCCGGGCGAGAAGTTCGTGGCCGAGTCGATGGCCTTCTTCGCGATTGACGATGACTACGACATGCTCACCTACGACCACGTGCTCACCATCTGCCACTATCTGCCAGACGGCTACACGCAGAACTTTGTCGAGAACACCAAGAAGAACCCCATTGGCTACATGCGCCACAAGCGCGACAGTGCGAGAAGGGCTGCAAACCCCTACGACGCCTGCCGAGAGACCACGCTCTACCTGGTTGGATGCATGCTTGCCCATCACAGAGGCGGCGTGCGAGAGGCGCCCAACGTGCCGCTTGCCGTGCTCTGCTGCCTGCCCGCGAAGCTTGCGTGCGCCACCATCTTCCGGTAGCCCCTCGCAGAGACAAGGTGTGTGCCATGAAGATAAGCGTCATCATTCCTGTCTATAACTCGCAGGACTACCTGCGCGAGTGCGTGAGGAGCATTACGTCGCAGACCTTCCGCAACGTCGAGGTGCTTCTCGTCGACGATGGCTCGACCGACGGCTCGGGCGCGCTCTGCGACGCGCTAGCGGCCGAGGACCAGCGCGTCGTTGCGATTCACAAGCCAAATGGCGGTACCTCCTCCGCGCGCAACACGGGCGTCGAGCGCGCCACGGGAGACTACCTCACCTTCTGTGACAACGACGAGTTCCTTAGAGACAACCGCTGCCTCGAGCGCGTGGCCCAGAGCCTCTCTTCACGTCCTGTGGACGTTCTCATGCACGACAACTGCATGTATGACGACCCCAAGGGGACCATCATTTCCCCAAAGGAGACGAACCTTGCCGATAAGGTTGCCAGCTTGAGCAAGGGAGACGCCATTCTCGAGGTCATCTCCCAGGGGCTCATGGCACGCGCGGTGTGGAACAAGGTCGTGCGCACAGGGCTCGTGCGTGAGAACGGCATCGTTTTTCCCGAAGGCATGCGCAACGAGGACACCGACTGGTCTGCCAGCGTTCTTGAGCACTCCCAGAGCGTGGGGTGGCTCGACGACCCCTACTACTGCTACCGCAAGGGAACCGGTTACGCCCAAACGTCGAAGCCAATAACGCGCAGCATGACCGATGACCTCGCAATGGTCATCGAGAGACATGCTGCTGCCATCGACCAGATGGGACTTTCCGGGACCGAGGCACGATCTATTCGTGCCTACCTTGCGTACCCCTTCATAGTGTGGATGGGCCAGGCGGCGTCTCTGGGGGAGTGTCGCAAGGATGACCGCACATCACTTGAGATGTGCGGTCACGCGCCCCAGCTTCTTGCTGCAGACAATGACGCTGCCGTATGCCTTGCCTCACGCGCCTATCGTGTCTTTGGGTTCTGGGGCACGGCACGTTTGCTCGGCGTCGCCTTTCGTCTTATGCAGGCATCGAAGCTGCGGCACCAGTCCTAGTGCCTAGAGCCAACGAGCATCCACGTAGTGAGAGACGCGCTGGTCTTCCGGAGGCGGAGTCATGTAGTCTCCATACCAGTGTGTGAGGCAGAGGTCGTAGTCTCTCGGGCCGTCAAACTGATCGCCCTCGAAGTCATAGGGGCACGTATCGAATACGATGGATTTGGGCATGCGCTCGTTCGGCCCCACCGCCCAGGCGATATTGGCAGCCTCCCCGCTTTCCGCTAGGGGAACCGCACGGGCGATGTCATCTACCTGCTGGGCAATCTGGTAGATGTCCTCCTTGGGCATGATGGCTTTGAGCACGCGCTTCCCCAAGAGGTTCACGGTCGAGGAGCCCTCGTGAATGTTGGCCGTTAGGTAATCGTACTTGCGCTTGAGCTTTGCCACCTTTTCTAGCGGTTCGTTGCTTTGCCCAATGCCATCAGCGGGGAACACGTCCACCCATACCCCCGTGCGACACCAGCGCTCATCGACGTAGTGCTCGATGACCTCGGTGCGCGTGTCCACCACCTTGATGAAGGGATAGATGGAGGAGCGGTCGCGATACCAGATAATCTTGTAGTACGGCTTGGAGGAGAGCTTGGCAAACACTTCCGGCAGGCGCTCGTAGTCCTCCCGAGGCATCAAAAGGTCAATGTCGTCATCCCAAGGGATGAAGCCGTGGTGACGTATGGCGCCCAGGAGCGTGCCATAAGCCATGATGCAACGTAGGCCCTCCTCATGGCATACACGGAAGAGTTCCCGTGTGATGTCGAGCTCGATGGCCTTCATCTCATCGTTGCCTATGCGCTTCTGTTCCATCTTGTCCCCGTTCAGATTTCTTGCAAGCGTCTGATAGATTGTAAGCTCTCTGTTATGAAGGGTAGGGCGACCCGAGTGTACTCTCTGGTTATTTTTCGCTTGGTGGGTGTCGCGCAGCTGGTATGGGACCGTCCATGCAACAATAGCTAAATGCCCGTTCGGGCCGCCTGCTTCATCTTGTAATCCGACTGGAGCATCCGCATGAAAACAGTTTGTGTGTTCACACCAACCTATAACCGCGCCTACATTCTTCCAGCGCTCTACGAGAGTCTTGTCTCGCAGACTTCGCAGGACTTCATGTGGCTTATTGTGGATGATGGTTCTACCGATGACACTAGCTCGTTGGTTGCCTCCTGGAAGCGGGAGGGCAAGGTAGACATTACCTACGTTAGGAAAGAGAACGGTGGGAAGCCCCGGGCAATCAATACTGGTGTTGAGCTTTGCGAGTGCCCTCTCTTCTTCTGCGTCGACTCCGACGACCACTTGGTTCCCGGTGCCGTTGCGCGCATAGTCGATGACTACGAAGCGATTCGCGATGACAACCGCATTGCCGGCATTGTGGCGCTCAGGGGTACCGACGAGCACACTCCCATGGTCACCTGGATTCCAGATGGCCTCACCGAGGTCAAGTACTGGGATCTCTTCGAGAAGTACCACTTTGCCGGTGACACCTCCCTCATCCACAAGACCGAGGTGCTGCGAAAGTACCCCTACGACGTAGCGCCAGGGGAGAAGTTCATCGCAGAGACCTCTGTGTACTACCTCCTCGACGACCACTATCTCATGAGGACGGACAACACCATCCTCACCATTTGTCACTATCTCCCCGACGGCCTTACCCACAATTTCGCGAAGAACGCGCGCGAGAACCCCATTGGCTACCGCAAGCACAAACTCTATTGCGCGCAGCGCTCCCAGACGCTGGTTGGAAAGTTTAAGGAGACTACGCTCTATCTTGTTGGCTGTCGCATGTCAGGGGAGAGGGGCGGCCTCTCGAAGGCCCCCAACAAGGTGATTGGCGTCTTGTGCGAGCTTCCCGCAAGCATTGCCTATCACACCATATTCGGAGGGAAGAAGGCCAATGGCTGAGGGTCTCTCGCTCAAGAAGAACATCGCTTGGAACTCTGCTGGCTCCATCGTGCGGCTAGGCTGCAACTACCTCATCACCATCGCCGTGGTGCGTCTCTCGCATGGCTTTGACGCTGCCGGCGCGCTCTCGCTTGCCATGTCCGTCTCGAACCTCGTGGCTCCTTTTGCTGACTTCCGCCTGCGCACGGTGCAGGTGACCGATGTCCGGGGCGAGCACAGTTCCGGCGAGTACGTTGGTCTGCGCCTGCTTACGAGCGTCCTCGCCTTTGTGGCGGGCGTTGTGTATGCGTTTCTCACGTGCTCCCTAGATGCCGTGCCCGCGATTGTCGCTTACCTCGTGGCGTCGCTTGCCGCAAACTTCATCGAGGGTCTGCACGCTATAGACCAGCGGCACCTTCGCATGGACTACATCGGCCGCTCCTACATGATGCAGGGCATCTCCAACCTAGCCCTTTTCTCCGTGGTGCTGTGGTTCAGCGATTCTCTGGTGCTTGCCTGCATCTCTATGGCTGTCTCGACTTTGGCCATCTGTTTTATCTACGACATGCCACGAGCCTCTGGCTTTGAGTCCATCAAGCCCGTCATCGACCTGCGCTCTGCCGCCCGTACGCTTGCAACACTGCTGCCGCTGGTCATAGCACAGGTGTGCTCGAGTGCTGTCCTTACGGTCCCTAAGCAGTACCTCGCAGCGAGTGTGAGCACGGCTGCTCTGGGCATCTACTCTTCTGTGGCGTCTCCGGCGGCAATTGTCCAGATGGGGGCCTCCTACATCTACAGCCCCCTCATGGGCGAGTTCGCACAGCGCTTCAAGGATGACAAGGCATCCGCGCTCAAGCTCTTCAGGCGCACCATCCAGGGCATTATTGGCATCACGGTGGTCTTCTCGGTGCTCATACTTATCTTTGGAGAGTGGATCCTTGGCCTCCTCTACGGCCAGGAGATTGTCGAGTACAGCTACCTCCTTGGCCCGGCGGTGCTCTGTACCTTTGTGACCGCCTTTGCCTGGTTCATGAACGACCTGCTTCTTTCGCTCAGGGACTACAAGGCAAGCTTCCTCGGTAATGTGGTTGCCACTGTGGTCTCGCTTGCCATCACCATTCCCGTAGTGGACCTCTTTGGCATGAACGGCGTAAGCTGGGTTGGTGTGGGGTCCTACCTCCTGGCAGTCCTCTCTCTGGTGGCATTTTTTGTCCGTGACTGCAAGAGGCTGGATGAGACAAAGGGAGTTTCCCTTTGTCTCATTGGTGAAGAGGAAAAAGAGTCCGCCGACCAGGACGAGGGATGAGACAAAGGGAAACTCCCTTTGTCTCATTGCAAGGGAAGGAAGGAGATGGATGAGATGCGGCCATATCCCGCGGGCGCTCTCGAGAGGCTACAGGAAGCCGAGCGCGGCATCCTTCGTGTGGTAGATGCGCTCTGCCGCGAGAACGGCATAGACTATTTCATTGATTCAGGGACCTGCCTGGGTGCGGTTCGCCATGGCGGCTTCATCCCCTGGGACGACGATACAGATATTGGTATGGCCTATGAGGACTACCGGCGCTTTGTCGAGCTCGCGCCGCGGGCGCTGCCAAAGGGCTACTCACTGGCAACGTGCCAGAACACGCCGGGTTTCACGTCGCTTTGGGTCAAGGTCTTTCTCGACGGTACGCGCTTCATCGATGATGTCTCCATGGAGGCCGGCTGCAACCAGGCAATCTTTCTCGACGTCTTTCCGTTCTTCCGCCAGGAAGCCAATCCTGCGCGCGCCCGGGCGCAGAAGGCAACGTGCCTCCGGCTCCAGCGCATGAGCTACCTTCACGGCATCGCGCACCCCAAGATTCCGACAGACACTTCCATGCGTGGCCTTAAAGCAACGGCATGTTCCGTGCTCCATCACACTATCGCTCAGGCGTGGAAGCCGCAGGAGCTCTCATGCCGGCTCATTGAGGCTGCGCAGCCCAAGGAACCCTTGGAGTGCTGGTTCAATGCCACCTATCCCCTGGAGGGGCTCCACGACACTTCCGATATCTTCCCCACGAAAGACATCGCCTTCGACGGGATGACCCTACGGGCACCGCATGATTGCGACGCGTATCTACGCGTGCTTTATGGCGATTATCACCAGCTCCCGCCTGCTGAGGACCGCTACACCCATCTCCCCCGCATCCTCGACTTTGGGGATGGGGTCAACGTGATGGAACAGTAAAAGCCTTGACGCCTCTGCTTAGCGCTAACGCTTGTTCTGGAGGTTGTCGCCAAACTCCTTCTTGCTGAGCGCGACCTCCTGGGAGAGTTGCTCGACCTTGTCGGTAAGGCGAGAAACTTCACAGGCGAGGTTGAAGAGCTTGAGCAGTATGAGCGCGATGACCACGAGGAACACGAAGTTGCTGGGCGAGAGGAACCCCAGGAGATCTGAGAAGAAGTATGCGATTCCCGGGAAGATCGCCAGAATAAGGAGAAGCACGGCAGCGCAGACCCAGTAGACCGAATCGGCAATGCGGATTTTCGACTTTCTCACCTTGCGCACAACGATGGAGAGGGCAAACAGTGCCCCAAGGATGAGGGCTATACGAAGAACGATGGACATGGCAGTTCCTATCTAAACCACTGGAAGAGCAGGATGGAGAGGCACGTGCGCGCCATATAGGAAATCGAGGACATGAAGTGCAGGTAGCTCGTGCCGCCTTGCCTTTCTCGCATCTTTGCGGGTACCTCGATGACCTTTGCGCCCCTGCGGATGAGAAGCGCAATGGTATCTGGCTCGGGCGCCAGGTCGAACCCGCGAGCGAGCCGCTCGATCATTGCCCGGTTGTACATGCGCATGCCGGACGTTGGATCGGTGATGGTGGCGCCCGTTGTCTGGTGGATGATCGCGGTGATGAGCTTGGCCCCTGCGCCGCGTGCACCCACTGCGCCGCCACCTGCGAGGTTGCGCGAGGCAATCACGATGTCTGCACCCTCATCTTCGAGGGTCTTTGCCATGGTGGGAATGTACTCGGGTATGTGCTGACCGTCGGAGTCAATCTGAACGGCGGCGTCATAGCCATGGCGCAGGGCATACTTCATGCCCGCCTTCACGGCGGAGGTAAGGCCGCAGTTCACGGGGAGATCGATGTGGTTGAGCGCCAGCTCGTCGCAGATGCGCGGCGTGGCGTCGCTCGAGCCGTCGTTGACGACAAGGTAGTCAACGTCTGGGCAGGTGCTAGTCAGCTCTCGTACGGTGTTTGCGAGACACTCTTCCTCGTTGTACGCGGGCACGATTGCAAGGACTCTCACGATTCCGTTCCCTCTCGTCTTATCTCAAAGCAGGTGCCCGTCCATGGTATCGCAGCATGCGCCCGCGTCATGGAAAGCCCCACGATGCACAAAAAACTCCCCCACCATACGGTGGGGGAGCCAAGTCCCACAAATCCCCAAAGGGGTATGAGTTGGGCTATGAACTAGAGCTTGCGGACGTTGGAAGCCTGGAGCTTGCCGTTCTGGCCGGTGGTGATGTCAAACTCGACAGCCTGGCCCTCGTCCAGGGTCNNNCCATGTCGTGCCTTTCTTTCTTTGCCCCGCAGGACAAAAAGCTGCGCTCTCGCGCGATACCTTGTGGCCCCAACAGCCACGGGTGCTATATTACCCCAATGGTTCTGGGGATAGCCCATAAATCCCCAAGTGGTAATCAATGGCCACTTCCGGTCCCATGCACGCCGCTCGCAAAATAGTAGTTGCTACCTCTCGTTCGCAAGCGCTTCTCGCCAGTTTGAGATGGAACAGTCCGCTGCAGCAACGACCTCACGTTCGTTCTGGAGGGGGTTGTTGCTCAGTACGGCACAGGTGCGCATTCCGGCTCGCTTTGCGGAGCAGATCCCCTGGAGGAGGTCCTCGAAGACCATACAGCTCTCTGGCTTGGCCGAGATACGACGGGCCGCTTCGAGGTAGATGTCGGGGTGATCCTTGCCGCACCCAACCTCCTTAGCGCATACCACGGCATCAAAGAGGTCGTAGACGTCCACGTTCGCCTTCATGGCGCCAAGCACGTCGGGGTCGTTGGTGGTCGCGAGCGCCAAGGGCACGCCTTCGCTTCTCAGCGCTGCAAGGTACTCCCTCGCGCCTGGTCGCAGGCGTACCTGGGTGGCGTAGAGCGCACGGCCCATGGAGTTCCACTCATCGCAGATCTCCTCGACCGTGTCCTTGAGGCCGTAGCGCTCGATGCACCAGCGCGCGCCGCCCGCAAAGCCAAGCATAGTGAGCGTGCGGCCAACATCTGGCGTGTAGCTGATGCCACGCGACCTCAAGAAGGCGATGTCCACCTGTTTCCAGAGGTTGTGCGTCAGGGCGAGGGTGTCGTCAAAGTCGAAGATGGCTGCCGAGAAGCTCGGTGGCCACAGTGGGTTCGCGGCGGTCTGCTCGTGCATGTGTGTGCTGTCTCCTAGGTTTCTGGCTGGGCTTCGCGCTGCCTGCGCTAGCGGTCTGGCTCGTCCTCGATGGAGCGGAGCATGCCGTAGTACACGTCATCGTGCGTCATGAGCCCCAGAATGGTCATGAACTCCCGGGCCACAGGGAATATCTCGGCATCGAGGGAGGCACGCATGCCCTCGAAGAAGGCGTCGGTGACCTTCTCGGTGGGCGCTATCGCGATGTCGCGAGCCGCAAGCGCCGCGCGCACCTGCTCCTCGCTGAGAGGCTCGCTCGAGGTGGCGGTGCCCTGCAGCTGCAAGACTATGGCCGAGAGCTGCGAGGCCATCTGGGTGGCGATGCCAGGCATGAACGAGAGTGCCCGCTGGTAACAGGCGCGGGCAGCTCGTATGTCCTGGCGGTTCCACTCGTAGCTAGCCATTCGGAAGTAGCCAAGCCCCACGCCCTCAGGGTCGTGGGCAAGCTCAAGGAGGTGTCCCACCTCCACCATGGCATCGTCCGTTCGGCCATCGGCATCAAGGCACTGTGCCAGTTGCAGCCGCGAGTGGATACTCAGGGGCGCCAGCTCCACGGCACGGCGGGCTCGCTCTGTGGCCTGAGGTAGACGGCCTTCGGCAAGCGCTGCCACGGAGGCCACGAGCTGGGCCTCTAGGTAGGCGTCAGGCGCAAGGCGCGTCTCGTGGGAGCCATCCCACAGCAGGCGGTTGTAAAGCACGCGGTCGACATAGCTGCCAAACGCGCGCCACTCCACCATGGGGGTGTCCTCGTAAGTGTGAGCCTGCTCCACGGGTTCGAGGGCGCCGAGCACACACGAGAGCGCGCCTGCGGTGTCCTTCTGGGCAAGCAGCTCCTTGGACTTCTCGACGGCTTCAAAGAGCGCGTCGCCGTTTACGAACTCGTCTTGGATGGTCTGGGGGTCGTTCTCGGGGAGCGTGCCGTCTATGAGCTTGCCCACACAGCGGCGGGCGGCCTCCCTTACGGTTGCGTCGTCGTCCTTGCCCGCAAGCTCCATGATGGCGCGGACGTTCTCCTCGGTCGAGGACGAGAGGCGCCGCGCGATTTGCGAGGCAACCTCGACACGCTTGCTCTCTTCGACAATTCCAAGCTGGTTCACACGGCTCGCCCCCAGCGCCGCGGCAAAGGGGTCTGCAAGCACACGCGTTGAGAGCTCAACGGTCTCGTAGCGCCTGGCGGGGCAGAATTGCTCGCCCTCAAGCGAGAAGCCCTGCCTTACGGGTGAGAGCTGGCCGTCCTTCTCATCGAGCGTGGCATCAAAGTCTCGATAGGTTGCCACGGGATCAAAGGTTCCTGTGAGGGGAATCTTCGAGAAGCCCTCGCGGTCAAAGCACACTGAGTAGTAGCAGTCGTGCGACTGCGGAGTGTCAATAGTGCCTGCCACCCACACGTGCTGTATGAGCGAGCTGCAGCGGAACGCGCAGGCAGCCAGCAGGATGCCAATGCGGAGGTTGTAGTCGGTGGCGGCGCGGCGGCGCATCTCGGGGGTTGCCGGGACAATGCCCATGCCATCGACCCACACGTGGGCGGGCATGACGGAGGGCTGCGTGAGGTCGATTACGATAGCCACGTTGCCGTCTGCTACGTTTGTCCGGAAGCTTGCCTGGAGGCGATAGGGCACTTGGAAGTGCTCGATGCCCGTTGAGATGCCCTTGCGCACGGCCCACTCGCCGTTGGGACGCTCCTCCTCGCGCGTGGGGAGGCCGTCTGCGATGGTGGGGATCTGTGACGTGACGGACGCGGCGATGCGCTGCCTAAACCTTACAAGCTCGCCTGCCGGCACGTCATCTGCGTCATCGAAGAACGTCGAGGCGAGAAGTGTCGCGTTGAGTGCAGCCTCGATGCGAAGTACCTTGAGCTTTGCCGCATAGCTCAGCTCTGGGTCGTTCACGCGCAGATAGAAGAGATGCGATGTGTGTGGGCGCACGACGCCCACCGAGGGCATGGCAACATCCGGGGCAAGAAGCCCTGCATCGTCCAGCGCGTCAGCGAGAAACACCTCGAGGTTCGAAGGCGGAAGGGCGTCTTGGGCAGAGGAGGGTACGATGATCTGACCCTCGCCGCCACCTTCGCCGTCGCGTTGCCGCGAGCGGATGTCCGCTACGACAAGGCCAAGGTCCGAGAGGGGATCGTCGGACGCCATGAGTCGCTGGGACAGCACGTCGATGTCGAGCGTCGTCGTGACCCGAGGACGGGTGGCGTCGACGGCCGCAGCAAAGCGGGCACCAAGCCTGGGCGCCGTTGACTGTCCTGACTGCCCCCCAAGGGTGGCCTGGCCCGCGACATCGTGGTTCTGCGAGGGCGTCTGCCGCCCAAAGGCATGCGAAAGCGCCTGCGTGAAGTCGCGTGCCCAGTGCGGCCAACGTTCGTCGTCTGTCTCCTCCATGCGGCACCTCCTCATTGCCTGCAAACCGGCGGTTCCGGTCGCGTCTCCGAACTCACCTTATACCCATGGCGTGGAAAAGACACCCCAGAGACCGCAATGGCCCCCGGGGTGCTGGTGTGCGCTCCTATGCCTGGCGCTTTGCGGTGCTTCCCAGGATGGGCCTAATAAAGAGGCCGCTTCTCAGCTTGGGCTCGAACCAGGTGGACTTGGGAGGCATGATACCCTCCTCGTCCGCCACGGCCATCATGTCGGCTACTGGCGTTGCCCTCAGCGCAAAGGCTAGGCCGCCCTCGCCCACGAGCGGCTGGAGGGCACCGGCGTCTGCCTGGCCGCCCACGAAGCGGATGCGTGCGTCACGACCAGGGTCGGTGATGCCCAGGATGGGGCCAAGGACCTGGTCCTGCAGGACCGAGACGTCGAGCTTGCCCACGGCTGTCTGGGGGACCTCACCCCGCCAGGCAAGCTCTCGCCACGCACCGCCCAGGAAGAGCCCGTAGTGGAGGGCGTCCGTGGGGCGCACGGGACCCTCGACGGGCTCGCCCACGGAAAAGCCCTGCTCAGCGAGGCGTGCGAGAAGCTCATCGGCGGAAAGGCCTGCGGTGTCTGCCACCACGCGGTCGTAGGGGAGGGTCATGAGCTGGCTCTCGGGGAAGAGCACTGCCAGGAGGTAATCACAGGGCTCGGTGCCGGGGGCACCCATCGTGTCACCGTGCTCTTCGCGGAGCGACTTGCGCACGCGCGCTGCCGCAGCCGCGCGGTGGTGGCCATCGGCGATGTAGGCGCGCGGGACAAGCGCGAGCATCGTACGCAGGGCGTCAACGGCTGCAGGCCGGTTGACGCGCCACACGGTCTCACGCAGGCCCTCGGCATCGGTGAAGTCGTAGAGCGGGGTTGCCGTTGTGGCGGCGGCGACGATGGTCGAGAGCGTGGGGTCGTCGCGGTAGGCGAGAAGCACGGGGCCGGTCTGGCAGCCGGTGGTGGCAATGTGGTCCGCACGGTCCTTCTCGTCAACCGGGCGCGTGAATTCGTGGCGGCGAATGGTGCCAGACTCGTAGTCGTCTACCGAGAAGGCCGCCACAATGCCCGTCTGCTCGTGGCCGTTGCCGCTCAGGCGGTAGAGGTAGTAGCAGGGGTCCCCGTCGCGCACGAGCGTGCCGTCGGCAACGCGGTCGGCTAGGAGGCTTGCGGCCTTCTGGTAGACATCGGGGGCATGCATGTCGTGGGAGGGGTCGAAGGCGGTCTCGGGGCGGTCAATGGCGAGAAACGAGTGCGGGCGCTTGGCCACGGCCTCCCGTGCCTCCTCCCTCGTGAAGACGTCATAGGGCAGTGACGCGAAGTCCTTAGCCTTCTCGGGCTGAGGCCTGTAGCACACGAACGGCTCTGCGCGCATGTCGCTCCTTCGTTGCGGTCTTGATACGGGATGGAGTCCTGGTAGCTCCACGAGCAGATTCTAGCGCGCGGAGCCCGTGGCTTCAGGTACCGTAGACGCTTGGAAACCCGTATGTGACAGGTGGGATGAGGGCAGGGGAGAGCAACCATGGCATCCGGAGAAGTTACAAGGCGTTTTTTGCGTGGTATGGACGTGAGCGGTCGCAGACTCGTGGTGTTTGACTTTGACGGCACGCTCTCGGACACCATAGCGGGCATTATCGCCACAGCCCGTACCGTCCTGCGCTATCACGGCCTGAGCGACGAGGCCATGGGGGACCTCAGGCGCCTTGTGGGGCCGCCCTTCCCCGAGGCCTTCTCGATGGTCTATGGCTTCTCGGCGGAGGATGCCGCTCAGATAACCGAGGAGTACCGCGCCATCTACAACACGCTGGGCGCCGAGGCGTTCCCCGCCATCCCGGGCATGGCGGGGCTTGCGGATTCACTCCATGCCGCCGGCAAGGTGCTCGCCGTTGCCTCGTCAAAGCGCGCGGCCTTTCTCGAGCGTGGCATGCGCGAGTCTGGCCTTGCGCCACACTTTGATGTCTATCTGGGCAAACTTGACGACGGGACCGATACCAAGTCGCAGACCATCCGGCGCGTGATGGACCGCACGGGGCTGGGGCCCCAGGACGCGGTGATGGTGGGTGACCGGTTCTACGACGTTGGCGCAGCAACAGAGGTGGGCATTCCCTGCGTTGGCGTTCACTATGCGCGCACGTGCGAGGTGGCAGAGCTCTGGGACGCCGGGGCGGTTGCCGTTGCCGAGACCGTTGAGGAGCTTGGCAACATACTTCTGGGGTGAAGCATCGGGCGCCTGCCGAATTTTGGGTTCCCAGCGCATCCAACCAGCTGATGTGGGGTAGAACAGAGAGCATCACGGCCGCGGGACGGGCTCGTCCCGCTTCTGAAGGGAGACATCATGGCAGACTTCGATATCACGGACGGCTTCCGCAAGGTCTTCCTGGCAAGCGTGGGCGCAGTCGCCACCACCGCCGAGAAGTCCCAGGAGGTCATCGATGGCTTTGTCAAGAAGGGGGAGCTTACCGTTGCCCAGGGTAAGGCCATCAACGAGGAGCTTACCCGCAAGGCGAAGGAGGTCGTTGGCGACACGTCCGACGCCGCTCTGCGCGCCAAGATGGAGGCTATGACCCCCGAGGAGCGTGCGGACTTTGCCAAGAAGGTTGCCTCTATGGCTTCTGACATCGACGCAGACGTCGTCGAGCCGGATTCCGTCGAGGACGCCCCCGTCGATGATGGTGACGCCAAGGAGTAGAACCTGTGCCCGAGGTTCACGACACAAGTGATGTCACGAAGGGGAGCTCGCCACACACCAGTGACGAGCTCCTTGACGCGTGGTACAAGACCGTGAGCGAGGACGGCTTCGAGGACGACGACGCGCAGACCATCGGCCTGTTTGGCGGTCGCAGCAAGACGTCTGACGGGTACGAGTCGTCGCGCAGCTCGCGGCTCAAGCGCGTGCGCGAGATTCTCTCGATCGTTCGCCGCTATGACATCTTCCACGGCCTCACGCCCAAGAGCCTGCGCCACATGCTCGAGGAGCTTGGCCCTACCTTCGTGAAGGCTGGCCAGATCCTCTCCATGCGCTCGGAGATACTGCCCGAGAGCTTCTGCCGCGAGCTTACCAAGCTCCGCTCGGATGTCGAGCCCATGGACCGTGATACGGTGCTCCAGGCGCTGCGTGACGAGTATGACACCCCCATCGAGGACATCTTCGACGCCATCGACGATGTTCCTTTGGGCTCCGCCTCCGTGGCCCAGGTGCACAAGGCCCGTCTCGTCACGGGCGAGATGGTCGCCATCAAGGTGCAGCGCCCACACGTCCAGGAGACCATGGCGCAGGACATTGCCATCATGCGCTCGCTCGTGGGGTTTATGGACCGCTTCATGTCGGGGAGCCAGTTCCTCGACATGCAGTCGGTAGTGGACGAGCTCTGGCAGTCCTTCCGCGACGAGACGGACTTCCTGGTGGAGGCCAGAAACCTGGAGGAGTTCAGGCGCAACAACGCGGACTGCAAGTTTGTCGACTGCCCCAAGCCATATCCCAAGCTCTGCACCAAGCACGTCGTGGTCATGGACTACATCGAGGGCATTCCCATCGACAAGACGGCAAAGCTGGTTGCTGCCGGCTATGACCTCGAAGAGATTGGCACCAAGCTCGTCGACAACTACACGCGCCAGATGATCGACGACGGCTTCTTCCACGCCGACCCCCATCCCGGCAACCTCATCGTCCGCGGTGGGCAGATCGTCTACATCGACTTGGGAATCATGGGGCGTCTCTCCTCGCATGACCGCAAGGCCATGTCGGACATGGTGAAGGCCGTTGCGCTGAGGGACTCCGCCGGGCTTGCCGACGGGCTCCTGCGCTTCTCGATATCTGACACCTCCGACGTCGACCATGCGCATCTCTTGGACGACCTCGACATGATCATTGCCGACTACGGCGAGGCAGACCTCTCAGACCTTGACGTTGGCTCCTTCGTGAACTCACTCATCTCGATGGCGAGAAAGAACGGCGTCGAGCTTCCCGGCACGGTCACCATGCTGGCACGCTCCCTCGTGACGCTCGAGGGCGTGGTCGACGAGTTTCTCCCTGGTGTCTCGATCATCGAGATCATCACGGCCCACATCAAGGCTCACATCACGCCAGAGGACCTCATCAAGCACGAGGTCAAGGGCTTCACGCGCGAGGGAACGCGCGCCGCGCATGGACTTCTCGGCGCGGCCTCGCAGGCGGACCTTGCCATGAAGATGCTCACCCGCGGCCAACTGCGGCTTAACCTGGACGTGGCGGGAACAGAGGACCCCATCAACGACTTTGCCCACATTGCCAACAGGCTCTCGATGAGCGTGATGGTGGCAGGCCTCTTCATTGGCTCGTCGGTGGTCTACTATGCACGCATCCAGCCCGTTATCTTTGGCATTCCCATCATCGGCTTCGTTGGCTACCTTGCTGCCCTCATCCTGGGCATATGGGTTGCCCGGAGCATCATCAAGGACGACCGGCGCCGCAGGCGATGAGACAAAGGGAGTTTCCCTTTGTCTCATCGCGGGTGCTAGCGCACTGCGGGAAGCGTTTGCGTGCCGTTCACCGCAAGGTCGATGACGCGATAAGCACCGTCGTAGATGCCCGCCTGGGCGGCGTCCTCGATGCGGTCGCACATGAAGCCGAGAAGTCCGCGCTCGCGCTGGAACGAGTCGATCATCGAGAGCACCTCTGCGGTGTCGTCCATCTCGTAGGTGCCGTCACCAACCTCCGCGGCGCGGATGGCGCCCCACGCCTCGTGGCCGCCCACGCGGTGAATCATGAGCTTGGGCACGGGGTAGAACGAGAACTCGCTCGGCTTGGTGACCAGTACGTCCGAGCAGCGCATGAGCAGGTTGGACGAGTAGACCGCCGTGAAGATGTCCTTGTCGCAGAAGGCGTGCACGCCGCTCACGTCACCGTCGAGCGCCGCCGTTGCAAACCGCGCTACCTCGTCTATGCCCTCGAAGTGGGGAAGTGCCTCGCTGCGAAGGCCATCCACGCTTTTGAGCAACGAGTCCCACACCTTCCTGTGATCGCCAACGTTGACAAAGACCACGGCCTCCCCGCGCCTCACATAGGGGAGAAGGTGCTCCACGATTGCCGCGAAGAGCTCCTGCTGTGCGCCTGCGCCGCCAACGGAGAGCAGGTAGCGTACGGGGCCTCCGCCCATGACGCGGTTCCTGCGCCGTGCGCAGTCTGCGGGGATGTTGAAGACAAGCTCATGGTCGACGTAGTGGCCGGTGTAGTAGATGGACCCCTCGCGCATGGGCTTAAGCTGGCGCGCAGGGTCCATGCCGCGCAGCTGGTGGTACCCCAGGTAGGCGCTGGGCGTCTGGACGGTGTGGATGGAGCCTTCGGCAAGGTGGAGCGCCATGGGCCAGTTGTCGGGGATGGCGTTCACCACGTGGGTCATGCCCGCATGCACTGCCGCTTGCGAGGGCCAGACGTGCGTTCCCACGTAGGGGATGTCCTTGTCGATGTCGTGGAAGAGGGGCACGCAGAGCTCGGCGTTCTTCTGGTCCGCCGCGTTGTACGAGAGCTTGCGGAAGCCCTCCGAGTTGAGCGGCTCCCACACGAGCTTGTTGAAGGCACCAACGCGCTGAGAGATCCTCGACCCCTTGGAGTAGAGGTCGTTCTGGTAGCGGATGACCTTGGACCCCGTGGCGTCCTTGAAGGAGGCCAGGTCAAGCCAGTAGGGCGTGTAGCCCATGGCATGCGCGGCCGAGGCCATGGCCATGGAGATGCGGTAGTGGCCAAAGCCCATGCGGATGTTGCCCACTATGACCGGGGCGCCGTTTGCGCCTTCCACGGTGCGGTCTGTGGCGGGTGGCTTGGGGGCCTGTGCGGCGTCTGCGTAGATGTCGAGAGGTGTGCCGTCGGGCGAGATGACGAGGTTCCTCACGCCGAGCATGTCCCCAATCACGGGCGTGGGGGCGGCCGAGAGGTGATAGACGGTCTTGGAGTCATCGCCAAAGCGCCGGAGGTAGCGCTCCTTCGATTGGACCGCCTTCTGGTACGTTGCGTCGTCCTGCTCATTGCCAAAGACGCTTCTCGCCCGGTCTGTCGACGCTTCCATCGAATCCTCCTTGACCCTGCATGGACAGAGGTGATAGCCTCGCTATCATGTTGATAGTAAGACTATCACCCACGGGAACGGAGCGTCAAGGATGGCACAGGGTGAGTCAACGGCAGGTCTTGCGCCTGCGGTGCCACAGGAAAGGAGCCTTACGGGCGACGCGCGCATGGACCGCGCCGTCGAGTGCGCGGCCGGCCTCTTCCTTAAGCGGCGCATCGCGGACGTGCGCATGACCGACGTCGCAGAGGCGGCGGGCGTTGGCGTGGCCACGCTCTACCGGCGCTTCTCGACCAAGACTCGCCTCGCGCTTGCTGCGGGCACGCTCCTGTGGCGGCGCTTCAACGAGCGCATTGTTGCGCTTGTCGAGTCGGATGCGTTTCTCGGCATGAGTGGCGCGGACAGGCTCGAGCGCATGCTGCGCCTCTATGCCGAGGGCTACGTGGAGAACGCCGGCTTTGTGCTTTTTATCGACGACCTCGACGGGCTTCTCGTCACCGAGGGGGCGCCTCTTGACGCGGTTGCCGCCTACGGGCGCGAGGTCGACTCTTTCTACCTCATCTTTGCAGACGCGTACCAGCTGGGACTCCAGGATGGCTCCGTTGCGCGCGAGGTGGACTTTCCGGTCTTCTACAGGAGCGTTGCCCATGCGCTCATGGGTGTGGCGCAGAAGCTCGCGCGTGGTGAGGTCATCCCCTCGGACGACTTCTCCACGGGGGCTCAGGAGCTTGAGTGCATCGTTGACATGGCAGTACGTGCATTGAGATGAGACAAAGGGAAACTCCCTTTGTCTCATGGCGAGAGGGGAGCAAGGATGGCGGGGGAGAAGGCTTCGGGGACCAGGCTTGCGGACAAGCGGGTCATCAGACTCTTTGCGATAGGACAGCTGGGATGGGCGATACTCTCGGGCATCGTCAGCAACTGGCTCGTCTACTTCTACATGCCCTCCGACACCATGCTCTCGCGTGGCATGGCGGTCTTCATCACCCAGGGAGCCGTGTTTGCGGGCCTCACGGTCATCGGCATCATCACGGGGTGCGGCAGGCTCCTCGACGGCTTTATCGACCCCTTTATTGCCTCGCAGTCTGACAGGCTGAAAAGCCCTCTTGGTCGCCGGATCCCGTTCATGCGCGGTGCCGCCATCCCCTTTGGCGTGATGACGGTCCTCGTCTTCGTGCTACCGGGGACTGGTAGCCAGACTCTGAACAACGTGCTGCTCTTCTGCTGCCTCATGCTCTTCTACATAACGCTTTCGCTCTACTGCACGCCCTTCAATGCGCTTATCCCCGAGCTGGGCCGCACGCAGGAGCTGAGAATTGATCTCTCCACGCACATCTCGGTCACCTACTTTCTGGGAACGGCGCTTGCGTACCTCGTGACCACGGTGGCTGCCTACCTCGAGCCTACCATGGGGATTGCCGGCGCCTTTAGAATCACGGTTGCCGTGCTTGCCGCCGTTGCCGTGGCGTGCATGCTCGTCCCCGCGTTCGGCATCGACGAGAACCTCTACGCTCAGGCCGAGCCCTCCTCCACGCCCATGTTCCAGTCCGTTGCCAAGACGTTCAAGAACCACGACTTCCAGGTCTTCGAACTCTCAGATGTGCTCTATTGGGTTGCCATCACCATGTTCCAGACCGGCATGACCTACTACATCACCGAGCTCATGGGCCTGCCAGACTCGCTTTCGTTTGTATTCTTCGCCGCGATGACGCTCATCTCGCTGCTGTTCTATGCTCCCGTGAACATGCTGGCCAAGCGCCACGGTAAGAAGCGCATTGTCGCGTTTGGCTTTTTCTTCTTCTGCGCGGCGTTTGCCGTCACCTCGGTGTGCGGCATGTTTGGCATCCCGGGCATGGTATGGGGCATGCTCGTGGCGGTGCTCGCTGCCGTGCCCATGGCCATCCTGGGCATCCTTCCCCAGGCGGTGCTCGCCGACATTGCCGAGAGCGATGCTATCGAGACCGGCGAGAGGCGCGAGGGCATGTTCTACGCCGCGCGTACCTTCTCGATGACGCTTGGACAAACGCTTGCGATGATCCTCTTCACCTCTATCTCCATCCTCGGGGAGAATGGCATGGGCTACCGCGCCACGGCTGTTGTGGCAACCGTGTTCTGCCTCATTGGCGGCCTGGTCTTCACACGCTACAACGAGCGTCGCGTGCTTGGTACCATTGAGAACGCGCCTGCCGAGGGGCAGGGAGGCGAGAAGGAATGACGGCACTTCTCGGCGAGCCAACCTTCCGCGTGCGCTGGCATGTGGCGGGCAAAGAGCGCGTTGCGCACGTGCAGCCCTCGGGGCTGGTGACGGGGCAGGAGGCCGATGGCCTGGGCATCTCGCTCTCTCGCGAGGGTGAGAGCTGGAGGCTTTTTGTCGCGCCGCACTGTGAGGCCGTGATCGATGCCGTGGAGGCAACGGTCCCCGCCGCGCTGGCAGACGTCACGGCGCTTTACTTAAACGGCTACAATTCCTGGACTGATTCGGTCGAGCGCGGCCCTCGCGACCGCATGCGCAACTTCCGCGTGCCTCGCGTGGCCATAAGCCATTGGGTGCTTGACGCCTCGGGCGACTACCGCTTTGTGAAGGCGGACGAGAGGCCCGGTCACCAGCATGGCTTTACCTATGGCTACCTGCGGCGGGATGGTGAGGTTGCCCTGGTGGGCTCGCTTGGCGAGGACACGGGCATGACGCTCATTCGCGAAGACCTGCCTGCAGAGGCGCTTCTCATGAGCAAGGAGCCGCCGGCGGTTCCCGTGAGTGCTGGCGAGGGGCGCTGCCTTTTGGGGCTTGCCGTGGTTCGTGCAGAGAGCGTTGATAAGGCGGCTGCGCGCTGGCTTGCGCTCTGTGGCATCGCTGCTCCGCCCTGCTCGCCGCTTGTGGGTTATACCAGCTGGTACCGGCACTACACGAACATATCGGAGCAGTGCCTGCTGCACGACTTGGATGCGCTTGCGAACTGCCTTGAGGACTACGACCTGGGTACGCGCCGCCCAACCTTCCAGATGGATGACGGCTACACGCGTGTGGGCGACTGGCTCCATCCGGATGCCGAGAAGTTCCCGCATGGCCTTGCCGCCGTGGCCGCTGCCGCTCGTGAGCGCGGGCTCATGCCGGGCATCTGGGTTGCGCCCTTCGTGTGCGAGCGCGAGTCCCAGCTCTTCTCGGCACATCCGGACTGGCTGCTTCGTGATGAGAAGGGCGAGCTTGTGGTGACCGGCTCGCACTGGTCCGGCCACGTTGCGCTCGATACGCTGAATCCTGAGGTGCGTGACTACGTGGCACGCGTCATGGAAACGCTCACCGGCGAGTGGGGATTCTCGCTTCTCAAGTGCGACTTCCTCTACGCTGCGTGCATGCTCCCGCATGGCGGCATGAACCGAGGCCAGCTCATGGCCGACGCTATCGACCTCCTGCGCCAGAGCGCGGTACCTGGCACGTGGTTTGACCTGTGCGGCGTTCCCATTGGGTCCGCCTTGGGGCGCACGGAGTTCTGCCGCATTGGTTGCGACGTGGGCCTGGACTGGGACGGTGCCGCCTACATGCGCGGCACCGGCCGCGAGCGTGTGAGCACCAAGAACAGCCTTGCCAACACGCGGGGACGAGCACATCTCGACGGCAGGGCGTTTAGGTGCGACCCGGACGTCTTCTTCCTGCGGCCGGACGTGCGCCTAACCGACGAGCAGCGCGCGGAGCTGCTCGAGGCGGACGCCACGCTAGGCGGCGTGCTGTTTACCTCGGATGACATGTCGCTGTGGGACGCTGGTCAGCGTGAACTTTTCTCGCACGCGCTGAGATGAGACAAAGGGAGTTTCCCTTTGTCTCATGCCTGGCGCAGGACGCTTGTCACGATGTCGTGCGTGAGCTCGTAGACGCCAGGCATCTTTGACTCGCGCGGACCTGCAACGTTGAGCGTCATGGCGCATGTGCCAAGCGAGCGGAGCCAAGCAAGCGCCTCCGTGGCATCCTCGCTCACGTTGGCCCTTTCAAGGACCAGCACCGGCCTGCCCATGTGCTCGGCGAAGATGGCTGTCATCTCTGTGCCGCTTCGTGGCTCCAGTCCGCCGGGGGAGACGATGAGGGTTGCGTGGCTGTCGCGCACGTTCCATGCCGTACGTTCGACGTAGCCCTGGCTTGGACCCTCGCGAAGCTCGGGATACATGGCGAGAAGGCCCGGTGGCTCGGGTAGGTCCTCCGCAAGGCCGCCGGGCGGGCACCAGCCGCAGATGGGCACGTTCTGCTCGCGCGCTGCATCGAGGCCACCGCGGTCCGCGCCGGTTTGGCCGCCGGAGCGCACGAGCGAGATGAGCGGCAGGCTGTCGATGATGCCCGCGGCCTCGGACTGCTGACGCGCGATGGTTCCGGCGTCCGTTGGGTCTGCGGCAAGTGAGACCTCCCACTCCTTGCGCGTGATGCGCTGGACGTGCTCAGTGTGCGTGATGCCAAGACGGTCGACGGCGCCATCGACGTGGTGGTGCGGGCGGAGTCCCGCTTTCTCCTGCACGCGGCGACTGCCCTCGTTGCCCTCATAGTAGCCGGCGCGCACGGCGGCAAGGTTCTCGACGAGAAACGCGTGGCGAAGCACTTCTCGCACGGCCTCGGTCATGTAGCCGTGGCCCCACCAGGGGCGTGCGATCCAGTAGCCTATCTCGGCCTCGTCTGCGGGCAGGTCTACGAGGCCCTGCGTGTTGTGACGGAGCGCTATCGCGCCCACCGGCTCGTCTGCCAATGCGCTCTCTCGGCCACGGAGCGTGATGGCCCATGAGTCAGGCACCATGAGGATGTCACGTAGGACCCGGCGGCTCTCGTCCTGCGACTGGTGCGGAGCCCAGCCCGCGCGTGGCCCCACCTCGGGGTCGCTTGCATAGCGGTAGAGTGCCGGCGCGTCGTCCTCGCGCCAGGGACGCATGACGAGATGGGCTGTAGTGAGCGTGGTGGGCCAGCGCATGGGTTCCTCCTGGGGATTGTGCTGCCGAATGTCCACCACCATAGCGCAGCTGGCCCTGCTTGGCCTTGCCTACAGGTGCTGTGGGGCTCAAATTGGACGTTTGGGATGCCCCGAGGGGCGAGAAGTGTCGCTTTTCTGCCCGACAGCACACTGCAGGTCGTGCCGCCACGCTACAAATCGTAGAACTTGGGCTCCCCCTGCTCGTACGTACACGCCTGCGAGAAGCCCAAGGCACGCAGGCGGTCCTGGGCAATCCGCAGGTAGGCGCCCAGGTGCTCTGGCTTGTGTGAGTCAGATCCCAGCGTGAGGATGCGTCCGCCCAGGTCACGGTAGAGAAGCAGCACTTCATCGGTTGGCTGTGGCCCATCCAGCCCGTAGCGCCAGCCGGAGGTGTTCACCTCGATGCCGTGACCGTCGGCAATGACGCGCGAGAGGATCTCCGCCACAATGTCGCGGACCGCCGAGAAGGGGAGAGGACCGCCAGGCGTGGGGTCGTAGCGCCGTATTAGGTCGAGGTGCGCAATTACGGAGTAGCCATGGAACCGTTCGACCACTCCGAGTAGCTCTTCGTAGTACGCCATCGTGAACTGCTCCTGCGTGCGACCCTCCTGAAACGCGCCGTTCCAGAACTCCCTGTCTCCCACCTGATGGATGGAGAGCAGCGTGAAGTCAAGCTGCTTGACGTACCTCTCAAGCAAGCGCTCGTAGGCGGGGATGGTGTGGGTCTGTACGCCCAGCTCGAGACCGCGCGCAATGCGGATTTTCGTGCCGTAGCGCTCGCGAACTCGCTCGAGCTCCCCAAAGTAGGCAGGGTAGGGGCAGTTGGTGACGGGGTGGCCGTCCTCAAAGCGCGCGCCGGCTGGCTGGTCCCAGTCCGGCTTCACGCCGTAGTCCACGTGCTCCGTGAAGCACAGCTCGTCGAGGTTGATGCGAATGGCATCCCTCACGACCTGCTCCATGGGGTAGGTGGAGTCGTCCGAGTATGCGGAGTGAACGTGGTAGTCGGCAAGCATGTGCATGTTTCCTTTCTAGTGAGCGAGGGGTGTTGCCTTGCGCGATTGCGCTACACGACGGTCGCAGCTGGTGAGGCAGACGGTCATGAGCACAAGGAGCCCGGCTACCGCTACGGGCAGCAGTAGCGGTGAGACCTGCTCCACAAGAAGGCCCATGAGCGGCGGAACCGCCATCGAGCCCACGTACGCGCAGGCCATCTGGAGCCCCATGAGCGACTGCGCGTTCTGCGAGCCAAAGCGCTCGGGGGTGAGCTGAATCATTTGCGGGTAGATGGGCGCGCAGCCTAGGCCGAGAAGCGCCAGGCCCGCGCCGAGGCCAGCTTCGTCTGGAGCCAACAGAAGCGCCGCAACCCCAACCGCCATGATTGTCTCGCCAAGCCTGAGGAGCTGTTTTCCGTCAAGTCGCAGCGTCAGCACGCCCGAGAAGAACCTTCCTGCCGTGATGCCGGCATAGAAGAGGCTGGCGAGGAAGGCTGCCGTCTCTGCCGAAATGCCGTGGCCCAGTACCAGAAACGTTGAGGCCCACAGACCACAGGACGACTCCAGCGCGCAGTAGCAGAGAAACCCCGCCATCGCGAGCCTTACGCCGGGAAGGGATAGAAGCTCTTGACGCGAGAGCGCGACGCGCTTCTCGCCAGAGTTTGCTGCGCCCGTCAAGTCGTGCCACAGCGGCAGGCTCAGAGCAATTGCGGTAACAAGGATCACCTGAAGAACACCAACAACGCGGTACCCTCCCGGCCAGCCCGCGGGGCCACCCATCTGCCAGGACATTATTACGGGGCCGCCGGCGGCACCAAGTCCCCAGCAGCAGTGCAGCCAGTTCATGTGGCGCGCCTCGAAGTGCGTGGCAACATAGGCATTGAGCGCTGCGTCGACTGCCCCGGCACCCAATCCATACGGGATGGCCCAGGCCACGAGCTGCCAAAACGCGTTAGATGCTGAGAAGCCAAAGAGCGCCGCCGCGGTGAGCGCCACCGAGGCCGCCGTGAGCTTTCCTGTCCCCAGTTTGCGAATCAGCTGCACGGTAAGCAAACTGGAGGTGATGGTTCCCAGACAGATGACCATCGAGACTACGCCTGCCAGCGAGACGTTGGCGTCGACGCTTGCGTGCATGGCTGGCCATGCCGCCCCTAGAAGGCCGTCGGGGAGCCCCAGGCTAACAAATGCCAGGTAGATGATGCCGAGAAGTGCGTTGGTCATGAAGTGCCAATCTCTGTCCGATTCGAGGATGTTTGTCACATGATAATTGTGAGACGGACATTCTTGTACAATATATCCGCCCAATAGTATCGTGTTTCGGACATCTGGAGCGTGAATGATTTATTCGAGATGCCCTCTCAACCTTAGCGGCAATGACCATGAGGACGTTAAGTCTGTCTCGCCCGATTTTCCTGCCGAAGGCTACGACGAGCTGCTGAATCAGGAGCCCGGGTGTGACGTTCCTTGGCATTGGCACGAGGAGCTTGAGGCCATTGTGGTGCGCGACGGCGCCATGCGGCTCCTTGCTTCCGGTCGCTCCTTTGTAGTCGAGAGGGGCTGTGGCGTCTTTATTAATTGCAACGTGCTCCATGCCTGTAAGGGTGAGCCTACGTGTCGGATTCGCTCGGTGACCTTTGATTCCAGTTTGGTGGCTGGTGGACAGGCGTTGGCGATACACCGTAAGTACCTTGCCCCAATAGTGGGAAACGAAGCCCATCCTATTGTGCTTCTGCCCTCCAATACTCCAGCGGGCGTGCATGGATGTACACGCATAGAGGATGCCGTGAGGGCTTTTGAGTCTGGCGGACAAGGCTTTGAGATAGACGCTCGTTTTGCACTCTCGCATCTTATGCTCGATGTGCTCGCACTTGCCGGTGAGGAGGCGGACGGAGGGCGTCCGAGGGCCTCCGCCAGAAGGGTAAGAGAAATGTGCCGGTTCATCGAGACCCATCTGGGAGATGACATTGGCATATCGGACATTGCCCACGCGGCAAGTATTGGGGAGCGTGAGGCGCTTAGGTGCTTCAGGCAAGAGCTGGGAATAACGCCTTCTGCGTATCTCACCCAGCAGCGTCTGGAACATGCGGCGCGTATCCTATCGGAGAGCCCGGATGAACCCGTCTCGCGGGTAGCGCTTCTCGTTGGCATGAAATCGGCATCGAACTTTTCGCTAAGGTTTCGCGAGTACTTTGGTTGCGCTCCGAGAGAGTGGCGCAAGAGAGTGACAGCCGGACAGTCCGTGTGATTCCCTCAGCCCGTCGCCGGAGGGCCTCCATTAGTCCCATTTGCAGCATGGGAAGCCTTCCGGCGACAAATAGTCGCCGGAAGGGTAATTTTGATGCAGGCTGCATCATTTTGCGCCTTTCGGCGGCAAGACGCACGCCGTAGGGAAGTGCTTCTGCGCGCTTCTCGCATAAGAGAACCCCTCCGGCGCCGCAAGACGCCGAAGGGGCAATAGGCGAGAGTATCTCTGCCGCCAAGGCAGCAAGCGCTACTCCAGCTCGAACGCTCCGGTGTAGAGCTGGTAGTACGTGCCGTGCTGGGCGATGAGCTCGTCGTGCGTGCCACGCTCGATGATGCGGCCGTGGTCAAGCACGATGATCACGTCGGAGTTTCGCACGGTCGAGAGCCGGTGCGCAATCACGAACGTGGTACGCCCGTACATGAGGGCGTCCATGCCGCGTTGCACGATCTGCTCGGTGCGCGTGTCGATGGAGGACGTTGCCTCGTCCAGGATCATGACCGGCGGGTCTGCCACGGCAGCGCGCGCAATGGAGAGCAGCTGGCGCTGGCCTTGCGAGAGCTGGGCGGCGTTGTCGGTGAGCATCGTGTTGTAGCCCTCCGGCAGGCGCTGGATGAAGCTGTCGGCACCGGCAAGCTTGGCGGCGCCAATGCACTCCTCGTCGGTGGCGTCCAGGCGTCCGTAGCGGATGTTGTCCATCACCGTGCCCGTGAAGAGGTTGGTGTCCTGCAGAATCATGCCCAGCGAGCGGCGAAGGTCTGCCTTCTTGATCTTGTTGATGTTGATGCCGTCGTAGCGAATCTTGCCGTCGGCAATGTCATAGAAGCGGTTGAGAAGGTTGGTGATGGTCGTCTTGCCTGCGCCTGTCGCGCCGACGAATGCCACCTTCTGGCCGGGCTTGGCATAGAGCGAGATTCCATGGAGCACGGTGTGGTCGGGCGTGTAGCCAAAGTCCACGTCAAAGAGGCGCATGTCTCCCGCAAGCGGCGTGTAGGTGACGGTGCCGTCGTGGTGAGGGTGCTTCCAGGCCCAGCTGTCCGTGCGCTCGGTGCACTCCTCGAGCTCGCCCGCTGCGTTCTTGTGCACGTTGACCAGGGTGACGTAGCCATCGTCGACCTCGGGTTCCTCGTCGATGAGCGAGAAGATGCGCTCGGCACCGGCAAGGCCCATCACCACGAAGTTGATCTGCTGGGAGACCTGGCCAATGGAGCCCGAGAAGCGCTTCGTTAGGTTGAGGAACGGCACCACGATGTCGATGGAGAGCGCGACGCCCGCGATGGAGGGGTTGGGCGTTCCCGCAGCGAGCATGGCGCAGCCAGCCAGCGCAACCACCACGTATGAGAGGTTGCCCATATTCATGAGGATGGGGCCAAGAGTGTTGCCATAGATGTTCGCCCGCTTTGAGACGTCGAAGAGCTCGTCGTTGACCTCGTCGAAGCCCCTCTCGGTGGCAGCTTCGTGCGTGAAGACCTTGATTACCTTCTGGCCGTTCATGGCCTCCTCGGCGAAGCCCTCCTCGGCAGCGAGCGCGCGCTGCTGTGCGAGGAAGAAGTGCGCCGAACGTCCGCCCAGGACACGCGTGATCACGACCATCAGGACGACCATCGCAAGCACCACGAGCGTGAGGGGGAACGAGTACCAGAGCATGATGACGAGAACCGAGACCATTGCCGTGAGCATGGTGATGAGGTTTGGCACGGCAACGCCAATGAGCTGGCGGAGGGTGTCCACGTCGTTGGTGTAGTGCGACATGATGTCGCCGTGCTTGTGCGTGTCAAAGTAGCGTATGGGCAGGTCCTCCATGTGGTCGAACATCTGGTTGCGTACCTTCATGAGGGTGCCCTGGCAGATTACAGCCGTGAGCTGGGCCTGAGCGATGTTCGCGCCCAGGGCAATCACATAGCAGCCAATGAGACTCAAGACGATGCGCGTGATCTGGACCTGTGCAGCTGCCCAGTCTCCCGTGCCCACGAAATCCTGCACCACGGCGATGGCCTGCTGCATGAAGACGGAGGGCAGCGACGAGAGGATCGAGGCGGTGAGAATGCAGAGCACCTGTGCGGTTACGTGAACTGGGTAGTAGTGGAAGGTGAGCGCCAACGTGCGCCCGAGCGTCTTCCCGGGGTTTGCAGCCCCATGGCCGCGGCTGGGGCCATCAGTGTGCTTTGACGTTGCGGCCTGCTCAGAAGGAGACTTCATTGCCTGGTCTTTCTCTTTACTCATTGTTCGCCTCCTTCTTGGGCTCGACGGCGTCCTTGGAGATGGTCTCCATGGCCTCGTCGTGCGACTGCTTGTTCTGTGTCGTGTACGTCTCGCGGTAGATCTCGTTGGTTCGAAGCAGCTCTTCGTGCGTGCCCACGGCGTCAATGCGCCCGTCGCGCATGACCACGATGCGGTCAGCGTCCTCCACCGAGCTGGTGCGCTGGGCGATTATGACCTTGGTGGTCTCGGGGATGAAGTTCTTGAACCCCTCGCGGATGAGACGGTCGGTCTTGGTGTCCACGGCGCTCGTGGAGTCGTCGAGAATCAAGATCTTGGGATTCTTGAGTAGTGCGCGCGCAATGCAGAGACGCTGCTTCTGGCCGCCCGAGACGTTGGTTCCCCCCTGCTCGATGTAGGTGTCGTACTTCTTGGGGAACTGCTGGACGAACTCGTCTGCCTGCGCGAGCTTGCAGGCCTCGAGCATCTGCGCGTCGGTTGCGGCCTGAGAAGAGGACGTTTCGCTGGAGCACGACCGCCACCTCGTTGCGGAGGGTGTCAAGGTCGTACTCGCGCACGTCTCGGCCGCCAACGCGCACGGTGCCCTTGGTTGCGTCGTAGAGACGGCAGATGAGCTGAACGAGCGTCGACTTCGAGGAGCCCGTGCCGCCGATGATGCCGATGACCTCGCCACTCTTGATGTGCAGGTCGATGTCGTCTAGCGCCATGCGGTCTGCCTTGGCCGAGTACTCAAAGCTCACGTGGTCGAAGTCGATGGAGCCGTCAGGGACTTCCATGACGGGGTTCTTGGGGTTCTTGAGGTCGGGCTCCTCGCGCAGGACCTGACAGATGCGTCGCGCAGACTCGTCTGCCATCGTGATCATCACGAAGACCATCGAGAGCATCATGAGGCTGATGAGCATCGAGAAGCCATACGTGATGAGGGCGGAGAGTTGCCCCACGCCCATGAGCTGGCCCTGGCTGGAAACGATTGCCTGGGACCCAAAGAAGATGACGAAGGTGTAGATGACGTCGATGGCCAGAGTCATGAGGGGCTGGTTCCATGCCAGGATGCGCTCGACGTGAACAAAGTCGTGGTAGAGCGTGCCGGACGCCTCGTTGAACTTTTCCTTCTCGTGGTCCTCTCGGACGTAGGACTTCACCACGCGAATGCCCTGGACGTTCTCTTCCACAGAGTCATTCAGACGGTCGTACTTTCTGAAGATGCGGCGGAAGATGGGCATCACGGTGAGCGCGATCTTGAAGATGCCCCAGCCGAGGACAAAGGCAACGATCACGTAGATAACGGCCATGGGGCCGCCCGAGACGAACGCCATCACGATGGAGAAGATCGCCATGAGCGGACAGCGGATCGCCATGCGGATGATCATCATGTACGCCTGCTGGACGTTGGTGACGTCGGTCGTGAGTCGGGTCACGAGCGAGCTCGTGGAGAACCGGTCAATGTTGGAGAACGAGAACCCCTGGATCTTGTGGAACACGTCGTGCCTGAGGTTCTTGGCAAGGCCAGTGGCCGCAATCGAGCAGGTGACGCCGGCTGCGGTTCCAAAGGCGAGCGAGGCGAGCGCCATGATGATGAGAATTGCCGCGTGCCCGGCGATTGCGGAGACGCCGCCCCCAAGTGCGAGGGTATCGATGAGCTGTGCTGTCACGAATGGGATTGCGCACTCAAGCACAACCTCCCCGGTGACGAGAAACGGCGTCGCCCAGGCGGGCTTGCCAAACTCCCTCAGCGACCCAGCAAGCGTCGAGATGATCTCCTTGAGCCCGTACTGGGGAAGCGAGGATTGCTCGCCTGCATTCAATGTTTTTTTCAGCTTCTTGCGTATGCTCACTTTTCCACCGCCCTGTCTTTCTCCTCGATGTCCTGCCAATGCTCCATGAGACGGTCGAGCATGCCTAGGAGCTGGCCCTTCTCGTCCTCGGTGAGCACCGAGAGCGCCTCTGCCTCGAACTTTGCGTGCTTCTCGGCACATACCTTGGCCTCGGCCTGTCCGTTCTCAGTCAAGGTGACGTCAAGCTGGCGCTTGTCGCTCTCGGAACGCGTGCGGGTGATGAGACCCTCGAACTCGAGCTTGGCGAGAACCTCGGAGACTGCGGCAGAGCTTATGGGCACGGTGTCCTGAAGCTCTCTCTGGCTTATGGTGCCGCCCTCGCGCAGGATGCGCTCGAGCATGCGCTGCTTGCCGCTGCGCCCTCCGGCGTGGAGGTGCAGGAAGTGCCCAAAGTAGCCCAGGTCCCTCATAATACGAGACTCCGCCGAGGCAGAGAGCTCCTTGGGCGGCCGGCACCTCCCGGGTTGCTGTGTTTCAGACGTAGTGATTTCTCCCTTATCTCTTACCACTTGATGTTGACGAGAGAAGGTTAGGTACCTAACAAAAAAGTGTCAAGGTACTTAGCAAATTACCATATCTGGTAGACACAATCGCTCCGAACCGGTGCCAACCAAGGTGACCTTACACAAATGCAGTACCATCTACCTGCTGCGATACAGTGACCTTACAATTGCTCATCAACAATGTAAGGCAAATGTAATGTGCGGTCAGGGCGTCGTAATGCCTTTTCGCCGAGGTGGGGGAGAGACTTTCCAACCCATAGCATGCATGGTGTAAAGACCCGCCGGGGGAATGGGACGGCGTGGTCACACCCTCTGGAAGGAGAAGCATGTCCGATAGTCTCTCTCGTCGTTCTTTCCTCTCGCTTGCAGGCGGCACCGCGGTCGCCCTCGCTGGCCTGGGCCTCGTCGGCTGCGGTGGCTCCAGCAGCTCCGACTCGAGCTCCGACTCCGCGAGCTCCGACTCCACCGCCAAGTCCCTTTCCGGCACCGTGAACTGCTCCGGCGCCACCTCGTTCCAACCGCTGGTCGAGGCCGCCGCTAAGAAGTTCGAGGACGAGAACCCCGACGTGACCATCGCCATCACCGGTGGCGGCTCTGGCCAGGGCCTCTCCGACGTCCGCGACGGCAAGGCGCAGATCGGCCGCTCCGACGTCTTTGCCGAGGAGAAGCTCGATGCCTCCGACGCCAAGGCTCTTACCGACAACACCGTGTGCGTGGTTGGCATGGGCCCCATCGTGAACTCCAACGTCGACGTTGACGACCTCACCACCGACCAGCTCAAGGGCATCTTCACCGGCCAGATTACCGACTGGTCCGAGGTCGGCGGCACCGCTGGCAAGATTCAGGTCATCGAGCGCAAGGCTGGCTCCGGCACCCGTGCCACCTTCGAGGCCGCCGTCCTCGGTGGCGAGTCCGCTCCCGCCGACTTTGCCCCCGTTGCCGAGGAGGACTCCTCGGGCACCGTTGTCGAGAAGATCCAGCAGACCGAGGGTGCCATCTCCTACCTGGCCTTCTCCTACTTCGACGACACCAAGTTCAAGGCTCTGAAGGTCGACGGCGTCGAGGCCAACGCGGACAACGTGTGCAACGGCACCTTCAAGATTTGGGCGTACGAGCACATGTACACCAAGGACGCCGACGAGGTCACCCAGGCCTTCATCGACTACATGATGTCCGACGAGGTCCAGGGCAGCATGGTCGAGGAGCAGGGCTTCATCCCCGCTGGCGATATGAAGGTTAAGAAGGACGCGTCGGGCACCATCACCAACGCGTAACTTCCGTGCAAAACCGCGGGGGCGTCCGCGCTTGTGTGCGGATGCCCCTTGTCTGTACAGGTAGAAAGGCTACACATGGCTAAACGCCTCATGCCGAAGAAGCAGCTCGAGGGGGTGGGACTCACCCTCACCGGCGCGTGTGTGCTCCTCGTTGCCCTCGTCGTTATCGCGCTCATCTTCATGGTCGCCCAGCAGGGCCTCTCCGCCTTCTTCGTGGACGGCATCAACTTCATCTCGTTCATCACGGGTACCAGCTGGGTTCCCTCCGACGGCGTCTACGGTGCGCTTCCGCTGATTGTGACCTCCTTCGGGGTCATGCTCCTGGCAACGCTCTTCACGCTGCCCATCGCGCTTGGTAGCGCCATCTTTGTGGTGGAGGTCCAGCCCGGTTTTGGCCGCCGCATCTTCCAGCCGCTGGTCGAGCTCCTGATGGGCATCCCCTCGGTTGTCTACGGCCTTATTGGCCTCACGGTGGTCAACGCGGCGATGCGTGCGATCTTTGGCGAGGCAGCGGGAACCGGCGCGGGCATCCTTTCCGGCGGCATTGTGCTTGCCGTGATGATTCTCCCAACGGTTACCACGCTCTCCATCGATGGCCTGGCGGCCGTCCCTAACGAGTACCGCGAGGGCTCCTATGCCCTTGGCTGCACACGCTGGCAGACGGTTTGGCACGTTGTCCTCAAGAGCGCCATGCCCTCACTCATGACCGCCGTCATCCTCGGCATGACCCGCGCCTTTGGCGAGGCTCTCGCCGTTCAGATGGTCATTGGAGGCGTTGAGAAGGTCATGCCCGCCGGCCTCCTTTCTCCTGCGGCAACGCTTACCACGGCACTTACTTCGGGCTTCTCGAACGCAACCACCGGCTCCGTCCAGTACCACGCGCTCTGGGCGCTGGGCCTCCTGCTCATGGCAATGTCTCTCATCTTCATCCTGATCATTCACCTCATTGGCGCAAAGGGGGCGAAGAACCGTGGCTAGCGAGACTACCGCAAAGCAGGTCGGCAACGACCTCGGAGTCGACCTCGACGCTCACGTCAAGAGGATTGGCAGGCAGGACCGCGTGGCAACGGGCATCCTCACCGTCATCGTTGCCTTCGTCCTTCTCCTCCTTGCCTCCATCGTGGCATTCATCCTTGTCAAGGGCTTGGGCAAGGCTCTCTCGCCGGGCTTCCTCACCACGTCCCCTTTGGCGGACGAGAATCCCGGCATCTCCTCCGAGATATTCGACTCGTTCTACATGCTCATCATCACGCTGCTCATCAGCGTGCCCATCTCGCTTGGTGCGGCCATCTTCCTTGTGGAGTACGCACCTGACAACTGGGTGACCAAGGCGGCGAGCACGGCCATCGAGACTCTCTCGAGCCTTCCCTCGATCGTCGTGGGCATGTTCGGCTCGCTCTTCTTCGTGGTCACGCTTGGCTGGGGCATCTCGATCATCGCAGGTGCCATGGCCCTCACCATGTTCAACATCCCCATCCTCGTCCGCGTGATCCAGCAGGCACTGCAGGACGTTCCGCGCTCGCAGCGTGACGCCGCGCTTGCCATGGGCCTCACCCGCTGGGAGGCCACGCGCCACGTGCTGCTCCCGGCGGCCATGCCTGCCATCGTCACGGGCATCGTGATTTCCGCCGGCCGTGTGTTTGGCGAGGCGGCTGCCCTAATCTTCACCTCCGGCTCCGCCGCTGTGAACATCAATTTTGCAAGCGCGAACCTCTCGAGCCCGCGTAACCCCTGGACCATCTTCAGGCCTGCCGAGACCCTGGCCGTCCACATCTGGAAGCTCAAGATGGAGCCTACCCCTGGCAACGACGAGATCGTGTGGGGCACCGCAGCCGTCCTTATCATCTGCGTGCTGCTTTTCAACATCCTTGCGCGCGTCCTGGGCAAGGCGCTTGCCAAGAAGATGACGAGCGAATGATGGAGGACGAGACGATGACACCCACTTCGGGCGAGGGTAGCGCATTCCTCTACACCAAAGACGTCACGGTCAAGTACGACTACACGCATGAGGCCCTGCACCCAACGTCGCTCTCCTTCGACGCTGGCACGGTCACGGCGCTCATTGGGCCCTCGGGCTGTGGCAAGTCCACGTACCTGCGCTGCCTGAACCTCATGAACCGAGAGATTCCTCGCTGCGTGGTCGAGGGCGAGATCCACTACCACGACCATGACGTGAACACGCCCGACGAGAACCTCTTTGAGCTGCGCAAGTCCATCGGCATGGTGTTCCAGCAGCCCACACCGTTCAGGAAGTCCATCCGCGAGAACATTCTCTTTGCTCCCAAGCGTCACGGCCGCATCAAGAACCGTGCAGGGGCGGATGAGCTCGTGGAGACGTCATTGCGTCAGGCTGCCCTCTGGGATGAGGTAAAGGACAAGCTCAACCAGAGCGGCTTTGGCCTCTCTGGCGGCCAGCAGCAGCGCCTGTGTATTGCGCGAACGCTTGCCATGAAGCCCGACGTCGTCCTTTTCGACGAGCCCTGCTCGGCGCTTGACCCCATCTCTACCTACTCCATCGAGGAGACCATCAGGTCCATCGCCTCGACGGGCATCTGCTGCATCATCGTGACGCACAACATGGAGCAGGCCACGCGTGTCTCCGACAGAACTGCCTTCTTCTACGTAGGCAACATGGTCGAGACGGGGACGACCAAGCAGATTTTTTCGGCGCCCAATGACCAGCGGCTTGCCGACTACCTGTCCGGACGCTTTGGCTAATGGAGCTGATGATGGAGAAAGAGTTCACGCAGACGCAGCACAGGAGCGTGACGGACGTGTCCCCCGTCATCTCCGTGAAGCACTTCAATCTTTGGTACACAGATTTCCAAGCGCTCAAGGATATCTCGCTGGACATCCCAGAGCACCGCGCCACGGCCTTTATTGGTCCCTCTGGCTGCGGAAAGTCGACCCTTCTGCGTACCTTCAACCGCATGTGCGACTTTGTCGAGGGCGTGCGGACCGAGGGAGTTGTGGAGTTCAAGGGCCAGGACATCTTCAAGACCGACGCCAACGCTCTGCGCGTGCACGTTGGCATGGTATTCCAGCACCCCAACCCGTTTCCCATGAGCATCCGCGAGAACATCCTCTACGGGCCATCGCGCATGAAGCGCCTCTCGCGCGACGAGGGTGACCAGATCGTGGAGCGCTGCCTTACCCGGGCGGCCCTTTGGGACGAGGTCAAGGACAAGCTCAACCAGAGCGGCCTTGGCCTTTCCGGTGGCCAGCAGCAGCGCCTTTGCATTGCGCGCGCCCTGGCGACAAGCCCGGACGTCCTGCTCATGGACGAGCCCACGAGCGCCCTTGACCCGATCTCAACCTCGATGGTGGAGGAGCTCATGGTGGAGCTCTCCCACGACCACACCGTGGTTGTTGTGACTCATAATATGCAGCAGGCAACGCGCGTGGCGGACAAGACCGCCTTCTTCTACCTGGGACAACTCATCGAGGAGGCCCCCACGGCAGAGCTCTTCTCTAACCCACGCGAGACTCGTACGCAGGAATACCTCTCAGGGAGGTTCAGCTAATGACCATCCAGACCCGCTCCAAGCTCACCGCTCAGCTCAAGGACATCGAGGACCTGCTCGTTCGCTTCAAGGACAAGTGCGCGTCCGACATCCGCGCCACTGGTCTCGCCGCCACCGGCGACAAGGGCGCCCAAGAGGGCCTCGCCCGCGGGCGCAAGGCCGAGGATCGTCTGCGCACCTCCATCGAGTCCTCCTGCCTTGACGTGCTTCTCCTCCAGCAGCCGCTCATTGGTGATGACATGCGTTTTGTCACCGGCTCCTTCCGGATTGTCTCGGACCTCTCGCACATCGATGGCATGACGCGCGACGCCAGCTTCCTGGTGTCAGAGGTTCCCGAGAAGGCCACGTCCAAGTTCACCAGCGAGTTCACCCAGATGGCCGATGCCACGGCAAAGATGGTCGAGAAGGCCATCGACGCCTTCTGCAACTCCGACGTTTCCGCGGCCCAGGAGGTCATTCAGGACGACGCCGCCGTCAACCTCATCTACGGGGACGTGACGGACAAGCTCGTGGCCCAGATTCGCGAGGGGAAGTCTTCTGCCCGCTACCTGCCCGAGGTGCTCATGGTTGCCAAGTACTTCGAGCGCATTGGCGACCTTGCCAAGCGCATTGCGTCGTGGGCCATCTTCCGTGTGACTGGCGAGCACGTGACCGAAAAGGGCGTCGACCCTATCCCGACCGACGACTAGACTCGTTGTTTGTAGGCGCAAGAGAAGGGACGGATTCAGACGATGCCAGAGAAGGCGGCACCGGTCTCGGGCGTGGTGTACTACGTCGAGGACGATAAGAACATTCGCGAGCTCACAACTTACGCTTTGCGCCAGGCGGGTCTCGACGCCTCCGGCTGCAGCGACGATGCAGAGTTCAGGCGTATGTGCGCCGAGAGGAGGCCGGACGTCATCCTGCTCGACATCATGCTTCCCGATGCAGATGGCCTTGACATCCTGGCTCGCGTGCGCCATACGCCTGGACTCTCCCGCGTTCCCGTGATGATGCTCACTGCCAAGGATTCAGAGCTCGATAAGGTGCGGGCTCTTGATGGCGGCGCCGACGACGACTACCTCTCCAAGCCCTTCGGCATGATGGAACTTGTGAGCCGCACGCGTGCGCTGCTCAGGCGCGCGGGCCGCGCCTCGGACATGCCCGAGCGCAAGGCGCTTTCCGTCGAGAATCTCACGCTCTGGCCGGATCGTCGCGAGGCGACCATCGACGGAAAGCCCCTCTCGCTCACCATGCGCGAGTTTGACCTGCTCGAGTTCCTCATGAGAAGCCCCGGTGTCGTCTTCTCTCGCGAGACACTGCTCCAGCGTGTCTGGGGCTGGGACTTTGACGGAGGATCGCGTACGGTTGACGTCCACGTGCAGCAGATTCGTGCCAAGCTCGGTGACTCTTCGGACCTCATCGAGACCGTTCGCGGTGTTGGCTACCGTATGCGCGGGTAGGCGACGCGCGTGGGCGAGAAGGGCTTTTGCTCCGCGCGAGGGCAGCGGTCGCTGAGAAGGGGCGTCTTCGTTTCCTTTGCGGTCTCGTGCTCCGTGGTCGCGCTTGCGGTGCTTGTGGCGCTTTCTGTGTTCTACCAGTCCACAGCGCTTGATGATGCGAGGGGTATGCTCTCGCGCGAGTGCGCGGTGGTTGCCACGGCTGTTGATGATGCGGGTAGCTCGGCAGGAGAGATTGATGCGCTTTCGTCCATGGACTTTGGCGAGGAACGAGTGACGCTCGTTGCTCCTGATGGTACGGTGCTCTTTGACTCCAAGGTCGATGCTGCCTCGCTCGAGAACCATGCGGACCGGCCCGAGATTGCCGCGGCATACCAGACCGGCGAGGGCGAGTCCGACAGGGACTCCGATACCCTGGGATACGTGAGCCTCTACCATGCGCGGCTCCTTCCCACCGGCGACGTCGTGCGTTTGGGGCTTGACCGTTCCAGCGTGGGTCGCATCGTGAGCCAGGACCTGGTACTTATAGCGATTGTGGTGGTGTGCCTGGTTGTTGTCGCGTGGTTTGTCTCGCGCATCATTGCCAGCCGGCTGGTGCATCCCATTCTGGAGATTGATCCCGAGTCAGAGGACGCGCGGGCTCCCTACGTGGAGCTTGAGCCCTTGGTCTCGCGCCTGAACGAGCAGCACCACGACCTTGTCGAGCGCATGGACCAGGTCCAGAGCGCCAACGACATGCGCCGTGAGTTCACCGCCAACGTGACGCACGAGCTCAAGACGCCCATTGCCGCTATCTCTGGTGCCTCCGAGCTCATCCGCGATGGCATCGTGCGTCCGGAGGACATCCCCAACTTTGCGAGCCGCATCTACGACGACGCGCAGCGCCTCTCGGCCCTGGTGAGCGACATTCTCACGCTCTCAAAGCTTGACGAGACGGAACGCACGCAGGACCGGCAGCTCTTTGGCAGCGTTGAGCCCATCGACCTGCTCTCCGTTGCCTCCGACGTCTGCCAGCGCTACGAGCAGCGAGCCCGCGACGCAGGGGTGAAGCTCAAGCTGGACGGTGTGTCCACCACCATTCAGGGCAACGCGCGCCTGCTCGACGAGATGGTTGGCAACCTCGTTTCCAACGCCATTAGGTACAACCGTCGCGGCGGAAGCGTCTTTGTGTGGGTGCTGCCGCAGAACGGCCAGCCCTGCGTGCGCGTGAGCGACACGGGCATAGGCATTCCGCAGGAGGACCAGGCCAAG
>CACYGL010000020.1 GCA_902773995.1 uncultured Coriobacteriaceae bacterium
CGCGAGCGCTTTGGCGAGACTCCCGCGCAGGCGCGAGCCAGGCGTGGGGCACACGACGCGGCTATGATGGAGACCTGTGCTCGTAACGACCACCCACAGGAGGCGCGCGATGACCAAGGATGACAGCAGTGCGGCGGCAGATGGCGCGCCGCAGCTCAGCGACTACGCGCGGCACGTTATTGCCGAGCTTGGGCTGGCGCCGCATCCCGAGGGCGGTTGGTATCGCCGCACGTGGCAGTCGGCGCTGGCGGTAGATGCTGGCCAAGATCGCCCGCTTGCGTCGTGCATCTACTTTCTGCTGCCGGCAGGCGATGCCAGTGCGTGGCACGTTGTCGACGCGGACGAGCTATGGCTCTGGCACGGCCCCGGTGCCGTAACGCTCGAGCTGGGCGGTAACGGCGAGAAGCCCAACGAGCACGACGCCCGGCGCGTGACGCTGCGCGTAGACAAGCACGGTGCCTGTGGCGAGCTGATCGTTCCCGCCGGGGTCTGGCAGCGCACGATACCCTCCAGCGAGGATGCGCTTGTCTCCTGCGTGGTGAGCCCGGGCTTTACCTTCGACGGCTTCAAGCTGGCGTCTCAGGACTAGGGGCATACGTGGTGCGCGAGGATGACATCCCCTGCCAGCAGTGCGAGGACTGCAGCTTCAAGGCAGCAAACGGTACCTGCGTAAACAGGATTCGCCTGTTCGCGGGCCTGCCCGACAACGCGAAGCACGATCTTCTCGCCCGCTCCGTGCGCTCCACCCACCGGCGCGGTGACATCCTGGTGCACGAAGGCGACCCCATCGACTCGGTCCTCATCGTGCGGTCAGGCCGCATCAAGACCTTTCGCATCGACCCCGACGGCGTGGAATACGTGCTCGACGTGCTGCACGACGGGCAGGCCATCTGGCACCCACTACTCCGTGGGCTGCCTCACCCGCGTTGAACTGTGCTCCATTCACCGCATGGACTTCGAGGCCATGCTCGCGGAACACCCCGACGCCGCGCTGGGGCTCATTCGCATGGTATGCACCGAGCTGGACGACGCCGAGGAGAAGGCGATGATGCTCGGCATTCGCGACCCGCGGCGGCGCGTGGCCCAGTACCTGCTTCTTCGCGACGAGCGCTGCATTGGCGCAGAGATTCACCTGGGACTGGAGGACATCGCTGCCTCGGTGGGGTTGCGCCCAGAGACCGTCTCTCGCGCCATTTCCTCGTTGAGCAGAGAGGGCCTGGTAGAACGCATAAACGGACAAGCAGACAAGCCGGCATTTGCACGCTAATTCGAGCACCACAGGCCTTTGAGGCTGCCGAAAGGCCCCTTCAGGCGCCAGCGGTGCATCGAAGTGCCCTTCGTTACACAATTTTTTTCTCCGCTGCGCTGAAGTGCCCTTCGTTACACGTAGTTGATGATTCACCTAAAGTAGCGAACCATTGCGAGGCTGAAAAAGCGCAGGTAGGAGCGTTATCAACTCTTTAACTATAATTAAAAGTCCGATCAGGCACGAAAAGCAGGTGTAACGAAGGGCACTTCGGCGCAGCCGCAGGCATTTCTGTGTAACGAGGGGCACTTCGATGCGCCAGGGCTCCCCGTCCTCTCTCTCGTCGTGCCGCCGCCGGCTCCATGCGGCTGTTCAAATCACGTGATTTCTCATTTACTTGATTTCAATCAAGGAAACATCTGCACAGCCACCTTACATTTAAGCGCGCAGAGTCGGTTGGGACTAGCTCAGGGGCGGAGGCAAGCCATGCAGGGACGCGTTCACTCGACGGAGTCGTTTGGGTCGGCGGATGGCCCGGGCGTGCGCTTCATTGTCTTCCTCCAGGGATGCCCCATGCGCTGCCGCTACTGCCACAACCCCGATACCTGGGCGCTTGACCGAGGCACCCTCATGGAGCCAGCCGAGCTCCTTGACCAGGCAGAACGTTACCGCAGCTACTGGGGGCGTGAGGGTGGCATCACCGTCTCTGGTGGGGAGGCGCTGCTGCAGCCGGAGTTTGTGGCAGAGCTCTTCGAAGCCGCCCATGCCCGTGGCATTAACACGTGCCTGGACACCTCGCTTGCGCCCTTCACCCGCCAGCAGCCTTTCTATCAGGCATGGGAGCGCATCATGGCGGCCTGTGACCTGGTCCTCGCAGACATCAAGCACATCGACCCCGCCGAGCACCGCGCCCTCACCGGCCACTCCAACGAGAATATCCTCGACGCTCTGCGCTGGCTATCTGACGCAGGCGTTCCCGTGTGGATCCGCCACGTGCTGGTCCCTGGCATCACCGACAACGACGAGTACCTCCATCGCACCGCGGACTTCATAAAGACGCTCTCGAACGTCCGCCGCGTCGACGTGCTCCCCTACCACAGCCTGGGCGTCTACAAGTGGGACGAGCTCGGCATACCTTATACGCTGCGCGACACCCAGCCGCCCAGCAAGGAACATGTGGAAAACGCGGAACGAATCCTCGGCGCAGCCGTGTCGGGGCTTCCGCAGGCATAGCAACTACAGGAGGAACGCATGGCACTACGTGAAGAATGGCATGGCTTCTCGGCGGGTCACTGGACGGACGACGTGAACGTTCGCGACTTCATCCAGCGCAACTACACCCAGTACGACGGCGACGAGTCGTTCCTCGCCGGTCCAACCGAGGCCACCGACAAGCTCTGGGGTAAGGTTCAGGAGCTCCAGAAGCAGGAGCGCGCCAACGGCGGCGTGCTTGACTGCGAGACCGAGGTCGTCTCCGGCCTCACCGCGTACGGCCCCGGCTACATCGACCCCGAGCTCAAGGACCTCGAGAAGGTCGTTGGCCTCCAGACCGACAAGCCCCTCAAGCGCGCATTCATGCCCTACGGCGGCATCAAGATGGCTCAGCAGGCGGCCGAGAGCTACGGCTACAAGATCAACCCCAAGTATGACCAGATCTTCAACGAGTATCGCAAGACCCACAACCAGGCCGTCTTTGACGCCTACACTCCCGAGATGCGCGCGGCCCGCCACAGCCACGTGATCACCGGTCTGCCCGACACCTACGGCCGCGGCCGCATCGTGGGCGACTATCGCCGTGTGGCGCTCTACGGCATTGACTTCCTCATCGCGAAGAAGCAGGAGGACCTCCTCAACTGCGGCGACGGCACCATGACCGACGACGTCATCCGCCTGCGCGAGGAGATTGCCGAGCAGATCCGCGCCCTCAAGGGCATCAAGGCGATGGCCAAGATCTACGGCTACGACATCTCGCAGCCCGCACGCGACGCGCACGAGGCCGTGCAGTGGCTCTACTTTGGCTACCTGGCCGCCATCAAGACCCAGAACGGCGCCGCCATGTCCGTTGGCCGCATCTCCACGTTCCTCGACATCTACATCCAGCGCGACCTCGAGGCCGGCAAGCTCGACGAGGCCCAGGCGCAGGAGCTCATCGACCACCTGGTCCTCAAGTTCCGCATGGTTAAGTTCGCACGCATCCCCAGCTACAACGAGCTCTTCTCCGGCGACCCCGTGTGGGCAACGCTCGAGATGGCGGGCCTTGGCCAGGATGGCCGCCACATGGTGACCAAGAACGATTTCCGCTTCCTGCACACGCTTGAGAACATGGGCCCCGCGCCCGAGCCCAACCTCACGGTGCTCTACTCCAAGCGCCTGCCCGAGGCCTTCCGTCGCTACGCAGCCAAGATCTCCATCACCACCAGCTCGATTCAGTACGAGAACGACGACGTCATGCGTCCGGTGTGGGGTGACGACTACAGCATCTGCTGCTGCGTCTCGGCCACCCAGACCGGCAAGGAGATGCAGTTCTTTGGCGCCCGTGCGAACCTCGCCAAGTGCCTGAACTACGCCATCAACGGCGGCAAGGACCTCAAGTACACCGACAAGCAGGGCAACCACATGCAGGTTGGACCCGAGCTTTCCCCCATCACGAGCGAGTACCTGGACTATGACGAGGTCATGCACAAGTTCGACATCATGATGGACTGGCTGGCCGGCCTGTACGTGAACATCCTCGACCTCATCCAGTACATGCACGACAAGTACTACTACGAGGCCGCCGAGATGGCCCTCATCGACACTGACGTGCGCCGCACCTTCGCCACCGGCATTGCGGGCTTTAGCCACGTGGTGGACTCGCTCTCGGCCATCAAGTACGCCCGCGTGCGCACCGTGCGCGACGAGAGTGGCCTGGTTGTTGACTACGTGCCCGAGGGCGACTTCCCCCGCTACGGCAACGACGACGACCGCGCGGACGACATTGCCGTGTGGCTGCTCAAGACCTTCATGACCAAGATCAAGAAGCACCACACCTACCGCAACTCCGAGGCCACGACGTCCATCCTCACCATCACGTCCAACGTGGTGTAGCGCCAACCCCAGCTACGGCGCCGAGAAGAACGGCCTGCTCGCAAGCCTCAACTCCGTGGCGAAGCTGCCCTACGAGTACGCCCTTGATGGCATCTCCAACACGCAGACCATCAACCCCGGCGCCCTTGGCACCGACGAGTCGCAGCGTGTGAGCAACCTGGTCAACGTGCTCGACGGCTACTTTGCCAACGGTGCGCACCACTTGAACGTCAACGTGTTTGGCGTCGAGAAGCTCAAGGACGCGATGGAGCATCCCGAGAAGCCCGAGTACGCCAACTTCACGATCCGCGTCTCCGGCTATGCCGTAAAGTTCATCGACCTCACGCGCGAGCAGCAGCTCGACGTCATTGCGCGCACCTGCCACGACCACATCTAGCTGCTGTGAAGTAGGCGGGTTACCGGGGGCGGCCGCCTGGCGGTCGCCCCTTCCTATTCGTCCCGGTGCTGCTGAGAACCATTTCGACGTTTTGGACCGCGCGAGGGGCTAGTTTTGTCGAATTTCTTCTCAACAGCACTCGCAATGCAAGCGGCCGCCTACCACAACAGCTTGTTCACCCGGCGATCGAAGCTGAGAAGACCGTTGGTCTCCTCCTCCACGTCCGAGAGCTGCGTATACACGTAGCCGGCAAGTCCCTTGGCCTCAAGCGCCACCGCTTCGTCGAGAAGCGACCGCACCGCGCGGCGCCACTCCTCCAGGCTATCGAAGCCAGCGTAGCCGTACGGCTCCAAAAAGGAGCTGTGCCCCTCAACGTGCCAGGTGAGTCCGCCAAACTCCGATAGCACAAAGGCCCGCGAAGAACCCCGCAGCCCTCGCGGCACGCGCAGCCTCCGGAAATAGTTGTGTTCGCTTGCGTAGTCGCCGCAGCCCTGGTCGTACCACCCGCTTGTGGCGTCGATGGGTCGCGTGGGGTCAATCGCCCGCACGCGGCTCACGACATCGCGAGCGTTGAACTGGCCCCAGCCCTCGTTGAAGAGGCCCCACGTCACAATGCAGGGGTGGTTGCGCAGGTAGTGCAAACTACCCTCGCAGTCACGCGTCCACTCCTGCTGGAAAGCGGGGTCTGCAGACGAAAGGCGCACCTGGTGGGACGGGGTGTCGTCGCGGAAGTGCCCGCAGGCAAACCGCGAGAGCGTGGGCTTCTGGTTGACCTGCCACATGTCGTACGGCGCCGTGCCGCCACTCACCATGTCCTGCCAGACGAGCATCCCCATGCGATCGCAGAGCCAGTACCAGCGGTCCTGCTCAATCTTGATGTGCTTGCGCAGCATGTTGAAGCCAAGCTTCCTTGCGGCATTGATGTCTGCCGCCAGTGCGTCCACCGATGGCGCGCTGAGAAGACCGTCGGACCAATAGCCCTGGTCTAAGACGCCACGCAGAAAGAGCGGCTGGTGATTGAGGCAAAAGCGCGGCACGCCGGCGGAGTCCGGCTCTATCGACACGGTGCGGAATGCGCAATAGCTTGTCACCTCGTCCGCGCCATACTCGATGCGCAGCCCGTAGAGGTAGGGATCCTCCGGGGACCACAGGTGCGGCTCCGCAACGGGGATTCGCACGGATGCGCTGTTCTCGGTTGCCGTGGCCGCACCACGGGCAACGACCGCTCCGCCTGGCGAGAGGAGCGACACGCGCAGTTCCTCGCCCGGCCGCGAGACCCGCACGGCAACCGTCACGTCGCCGGCGTCTGGGCTCGCGTCGACAAGCAGCTCCTCGATGCGGTTCTCGGGCGCGCGCTCCCACCACACGTCCTGCCAAATGCCGCTCTGCGCGGTGTACCAGATGGTTCCGCACTGGAGGAGCTGCTTGCCGCGGGGATGCGGCTCGGTGTCGCTGGGATCGCGCACGCAGAGAAAGAGTTCGTTCTTCTCGCCTGGCGCAAGCAGATCCGTCACGTCAAACGAGAACGGCAGGTAGCCGCCGGCGTGAGTGCCAGCAAGACGCCCGTTCACGTAGCAGGCGCAGGCATAGTCGACGGCGTCAAAGTGAAGGAGCAACCGCTCCCCCGGTCCAAGCACAGGCGCGTCGAATGCGCGCTGATACCACAGCAGCTCGTCTGGCTTGAGTTGTCGCCCCACGCCCGAGAGCAGCGCTTCCGGCGAGAAGGGCACGCGGATACGCTGGGAAAACGTCGCGGGCACAGCAGCCGTGCGTTCCGGTGCGGCACCGCCGGGGCTGGGCACGAAGGTGCAGTCCCACCACCCGTTGAGGCTCCCCCACGACTCGCGGGCAAACTGGGGGTGTGGATGGGTAAGCTGCGCCCGCGCGTCACCGGTTTGCAGCGCTTCTCCCCAAGGCGTCCAGAGGGGCAACGGATCTTGCCGCTCGTGCGTGCGAAGCCTGCCCGCCAGCATGCGCCGGATGTCCATAGCGCCTCCGTTCCCACATGGCTACCCAATCGAACCCGCCTCGTGCCTGCGGAGAGTTTAGCAGCAACGTCGTTCGCGCCGCGGTCCTACCCCTGGGCCAACTCCTCGGCCAGATAGCGCCCGGTAACCGACGCCCCACACGCCGCCACGCCCTCGGGCGTGCCCACGCATACGATGCGCCCGCCAGCCTCGCCGCCACCTGGCCCCATGTCGATCACGTAGTCGGCGTTGGCAATCATGTCCAGGTCGTGCTCGATCACCACAACCGTCGCGCCATGCTCTACCAGCCCCTGCAGCACGCCGAGAAGCACCTCCACGTCAAGCGGGTGCAGGCCGATCGTTGGCTCGTCAAAGACGAAGAGGGTACCCTCCTGGCTGCGGCCAATCTCGCTCGAGAGCTTCAGGCGCTGCGCCTCACCGCCAGAAAGCGCCGGCGTGGCCTCGCCCAGCGTGAGGTAGCCCAGCCCAATGTCCGAGAGCGTCTGCAGCTTGGCGGCCACGCGGCGCAGGCGCCCCAGCCGGCCGAGCGCCTCGTCCACGGTCATCTCCATGAGCTCGGGTAGGCTCACGTAGTCGCCCTTCTCGCCGCCCGCGCCACGCGTGGTGTGGCGGCGCACCTCCCATGCCCCGGGCGCGTAGCGCGAGCCGTGGCAATCCGGGCAGTCTATCTCGACGTCGGGAAGAAACTGCACGTCAAGCGAGATGGTCCCCGTCCCGTCGCACGTGGGGCATCGAAGCGAGCCCGTGTTATACGAGAAGTCCCCCGCATGCAGCCCGCGGGCCTTTGCGTCGGTGGTCTGGGCAAAGGCGCGACGCAAGTCATCCATCACGCCGGAGTACGTGGCCACTGTGGAGCGCACGTTCGCACCGATGGGCGTGGAGTCGATGAGGCACACGCGGCGGATGCCCGGCGCATCGCAGGCGCGCACGGTCTCGGGAAGCGCGGTGCCGGCAATGCGCGCCTCAAGCGCGGGCACCAGGCTCTCGAGCACCAGCGTGGTCTTGCCCGAGCCCGAGACTCCGGTCACCGCGACCATGCGGCCCTGCGGCACATCCAGACCGAGGGGCTGCACGGTGTGGACCCGGTTGGTCTCCAGGTGAATGCGGCCCAGGTCAAACATCGCGCTTCCCTCGGCTCGGCGGCGCGTGCGAATCCTGCGCTCGCCCGAGAGGAAGGGTGCAATGCGAGAAGTCCCATCCTTCTCGACCTGCTCGACGCTCCCCTGGCAGATGATCGTACCGCCATTCTTGCCAGACCCCGGCCCCACCTCGATGAGGTGGTCCGCATGGCGCAGCACCCGCACGTCGTGGTCGACCAGCACGACGGAGTTCCCGTCGGCGAGAAGGTCGTCCACCACGCCGAGAAGCCCCTCCACGTTCGAGGGGTGCAGCCCAATCGAGGGCTCGTCGAGCACGTAGAGCACGCCCGTGGTGCGGTTGCGCACGGCGCGGGCGAGCTGCACGCGCTGGCGCTCGCCGTTGGAGAGCGTGGAGCTTGCGCGGTCAAGGGCAAGATAGCCCAGCCCAAGCTGGCGCAGTCGGGCGATGGGCTCGGCCATGGTAGACACGATCTGGTCGGCCATGGCGGCAACCTCCGGCGGCAGCGTCGCCGAGACGCCAGGAAGCCACTCCGCCAGCTCATCGAGCGTCATCGCCGTTGCCTCGGCGAGGTTGATGCCACGTACCTGCGGGTCTCTCGCCGCGGCCGAGAGGCGCGTACCGTGGCAGTCCGGGCACGGGCCCTCGCGCAGGAACCTGGCGACGCGCTTCATGCCCTTCTCGTCCTTCACGCGCGCCAGGGCGTTCTCGACGGAGTAGACCGCGCTGTAGTAGGTGAAGTCCATCTCGCCGGCGGTGTTTGTCTTCTCGTTGTGATAGAGAAGGTGGTGCTTCTCGGCAGGCCCATGCAGGACGAACTCCCGCTCCTTGGGCGTGAGGTCGCGGAAGGGGACATCCGTGCGCACGCCCGAGTCGCGCGCGATGTCGGCCATGAGGCTCCACATGAGGCTACCCCAGGGCTTGACCGCGCCCTCGTCGATGGTCAGGCTCTCGTCCGGCACGAGCGTAGACTCGTCAACCACGCGAGACACGCCGGTGCCACCGCAGGTGGGGCAGGCGCCCGTGGAGTTGAAGGCCAGCTCCTCGGCACCGCGGCCGTAGAACTTCTCACCACACACGGGGCAGACAATGGGCTGCTCAAGCGCCACGCTCATGGAGGGCGGACAGCGATGGCCATTGGGGCAGGTGTAGGAGCCCACGCGCGAGAAGAGCAGGCGAAGGCCGTTCAGAAGCTCGGTCGAGGTGCCAAAGGTTGAGCGCACGCCGGGCACGCCGGGACGCTGTCGCAGCGCAAGGGCGGCAGGCACGTGCTCGACCAGGTCGACGTCGGCACGGGCAGACTGCGTGAGGCGACGGCGAGTGTAGGTCGAGAGCGCCTCGAGGTAGCGGCGGCTGCCCTCGGCGTAGAGCACGCCCAGGGCAAGGCTCGACTTGCCGGAGCCGGAGACGCCCGCAATGCCCACGAGCTCGCCCAGCGGCACGGATACGTCGACGTTCTTGAGGTTGTGCACTCGAGCGCCACGCACCTCGATGGCGCGCGGGGCGGTTTTGTGGTGAGACACAGCGGCCCCTCCCTTGTCAGCTGCATTTCAGAACCATGGTACAGCCGCGCGGGGCTGCAGACGGAGCCCCGCAAGCAGGGCCGCAAAGTCACACAGCACGCGTATAGTATGTTCGTTATCTAACGCTTCATGACGATTGTGAGCAAACATGAGCCACGCCGAGAAGGCCGAGACCACCTCTCCCGCAACCCCCGCGCGCAGGCCGGTTCGCACCGCGTCGCTTCCGCACTGGACTACCTCTCCGGAGCCATGGTGAAGATGATTCCGGTACTTCTCGTCTGCGGCATGTTCAAGACCGCACAGCCACTCATCGGCCTTGCCGTAGGCGGGTTTATCGGCGGCATTTGGGCCGGGGCCACGCATGTGACTGCCTACATCATGGGCTCGTCGAGCTTTCTCTCGATTCTGGGCTACGTGGGCGGCGGCGCGCTCAACACACTGAACGCTGGGATATCTGACCTGCTAGCGATGGGTGTTGCCGCTGCGGTAACCTACGCCACCTGGAGAGACGCCAATGCCCCGAGCCGTGGATAGAGCCACAACGGATCAGTCAATCTCCAACAGCCAATACAATCGGTGCCTATAGCAGATGCGCCATATAAAGCGGTAGGTAGACCCTGCTCTTCTCGGTTGCAAGTTGACGCGGATGCAGGACATACTCCGTGCCCACCTGCTTGCCAAACTTCTTCGAAAACTTATCTAGAGAGAGCGTCGAATAGCGCTTGCCCGACTTCACCTCAATTGGCGACACGCGGGGCTTCATTGCGGCATCTGAGAAAGGCCGAACGACAAGGAAGTCTATTTCCATGCGCTCATCCTTTTCAGCCGAGTTCTTTGAGTAGAAGTACAGCTCGTGCCCCGCCGTTGCAAGCTGCTGGGCGACTGCATTCTCCACGAGCATGCCCTGATTCACACCATCGTCACCCAAAAGGACCTGCCTGTAGGCGTCGGGCACCAACTCTCCCGCCGCGCTGAACGCCATGGTCGAGAGAAGTCCGGTATCGGCCATGTAGCATTTGACCGTCGAATCATCCGCACCAAGTGCAAGGCTTACGGAAGGGTCGGTGCAGCGCGTGCAGATGTTGACGGTACCCGCCTCCCTCATCCAGGAGAAGGCCGTCACGTAGTCACGAGCGCGCGAACCTTCTTCAACCTGGGAATACACGAGTTTCTTCTCGTGCTTTGAAAGCTGTCCCGGAATCGCATCAAAGACCGCTTTCACGCGCTTTGCCGCAATGCCCCCATACTTCTCGATATCATCGCGATAAATCTTGAGAACAAGCCGTTTTGCTCGGTCCGCTGCCAATAGATCACGCTTGGGGAGATAGGCCGCAACGGCCTGTGGCATACCACCCACAATCAGATACTCGTTCCAAAGGCGCATTGCCTTTCGGTGGAGATTGTCAGGCAAAGGCTTCTTGTCTTGGAATGCAAGAGCGATTGCCCGTGCAAGGGGTTCCTCCCCAGCAGCCCACAGGAATTCTTCGAAGTCCATGGGGCCCATCTCGAGAGACTCCTCTTCTGAAGGAATGAGGATGTCTTGCACATTTGTCTTCAGCGATATGAGCGAACCAGTTTCAAGGTAGTCATAGCGTCCATCGGCAACCAGATGCTTGATGAACTCACGCGCCTGAGGAAAGAGCTGCACCTCATCGAAAATGATAAGCGAGTCACGCTCAACAAGGTTTGCCCCATATGCGGCGGTAAGGTAGAGGAAGAAGCTGTCTAGATTATTCCTCGTATCGAGAAACGTCTGCTTGAAGTCACTAGTAACCCTCGAGAAGTCGACAATGAGATACGAAGCGTATTCTCGACGGGCAAACTCTTCGGCGATGGTCGACTTTCCAACACGCCGGGCCCCCTCAATGAGCATTGCACTCTTACCAGCGCTTTCCTGCTTCCAGCCAAGGAGCTTATCGTATATTTTGCGTCTGTACAGCGCCATGCCTTAGCCCCACATTCATCTCGCGAGGGTTAGGACATTCTATGTTGCCACTTTTCGAGGGTATAGCAAAGTCTCAAATTGCCACTTTTCGAGGGTATGCGGAAGCTCCTACTTGCCACTTTTCGAGGTTTATCAGTTACCCCTCCCCAGTGTCAGGCAGCTGCAGGCCCTCCTCGCCCGTCAAACAATGCACGGTCGCGATTCAGCTTTGTGTGGTACTGGGCTTTTGTCGGCGCCTCGTCCGACTGTGCGTAGTTTGCGCGCCGAGAAGCATCGGGGAATGCGCCTGGCGAGAACACCACGCACGCAAACTCCCACGAAAAGCGGCGCCGAGGCCCCAACGGACCCCGGCGCCGCCGTGACGCGCATCCCAACGTGCCCTACGAGAAGAACCTTCTCACCAGGTCACGTGAGTACTCGGCCGTCTCCTCCATGTCGCCAAAGGCCATGACCTCGCCGGCATAGAAGGTGTTGTTCTCGCCCTGCATGGCTTCGACCTTGTCGTACCAGCCGTCCGCATAGTCCTTCGAGCTCACATGCGGGAAGTAGTACCAGTCGTCGATGCGCTCGGTCTTGGTCACCGGCAGGCCGGACTTGGCCATGTCGGCAATCGTGGTGTCGCGCGCCTCCTCGAACGGCACGTCCTCCATGCCCTCATGGTTGCGCAGCGTGAAGGTGACCAGCGGCTGCGGACCGGCATCCGGCCAGCGGTGGTAGAAGACCATGAGGTGTCCGCGGGTCTCGGGCGTCATGTTGTCAAAGTAGTAGTACGAGATCTCCGGCGCCTTGTCCTCATCCGTGCGCACGGCCATCGTGAAGTACTCCTTGTGCACGATCTTGGAGAAGAGCTCGCGCTCGGCCTGGTTGGCGTCGCCGTATTCGAGGAAGAGCTCCAGCGGCGTGCAGATGACCAGCTTGTCGAAGGCCTGCTCCTCACCGCCGTTCACGGTGACGTAGACCTTCTCGGGCGTGCGGCGAATCGACGTGATGGTGCTGTTGAGCTCGGCCGGGTGCTTGAGATGGTCGTTCACGCCCTTCCAGATGGACTGCGTGCCGTTCTTCCAGGTCCAGAGCTTGCCAGTGGAGAGGAACTGCCTCACGGTGAAGGCATCGAGGTACTTGAGGACGTAGGCGGCGGGAATCTCGTCGAAGTAGCCGTAGCCAAACGAGGTGAAGGGACCCTTCCACACCAGTTCGGCATCCTCGCAGCCGTTCTTCTTGAGGAACTCGGAGAAGGGCATCGAGAGGTCCTTGAGGTTGGGGTTCTCGCCCTCGATGTGTGCAAGCTTAAGCTCCGGCGAGGGGCACGGTCCCTCGTAGCGGCCCTGCGCCACGCCACGGTGGCCGTTGACGTCGTAGCCCTTGTACTTCTTGTCAAGCAGGCGCGACAGCTTGTTCATCTTCATGACCTTCTTGAGAAGGTCGATCTTCCTGGACTTGAGCGGCGTGCCGTCGGTGTTCATGAATTTGCGACCCATCTTGGGGCCGTCCTCGTGCGTTGTGCCGCCGAACTCCTCGCACTCGTGCACGGCAAAGTAGGTGTCGCAGCCCATGACCGCGCCCATCTCGATGGTGCGGTCCTCCCACTCACCGTTGGCGTTCTTGACCTTCATGAGCGGCGAGAACGCCTTGCCTCCCACGTGGTCTGCCCGCTCGAAGATGCGGTAGTTGTCATAGCCGTTCTTCTCGAGGTACATGGCCAGCGAAAGTCCCGCAGGGCCACCACCAACAATGCAGATGCTGGAGTTCTTGTCCACAGTACTCACCTTTCGAAGTAAATTGCTCGAAAGCAAACAAATTCACGTAATTTCGATGGTATACCAACGGAATCGAGGCGCGGCTGACTATTGGGCGAGCGGGGCACGGAGTGTCAGATGCCTGAATGTGATGTACAGCTCCACCTGCATCGACACCGCCCTCGTTACACAAATTCGTGAACAAATGCGCTGAACTGCCCTTCGTTACACGTAGTTTCGAAGGATGGCGAAGTAGAGAGGTATGCATGTTGTGGTCGTGGTCAACCTAACCACAACATGTTGAGTATCGCGACACCTCGATACTTCGGAGTCTCTCCAAACCCTATGTAACGAAGGGTAGTTTGGCGCAAGAATCCGGAAAATCGTGTAACGAGGGGGATTTCGATGCAAGCGGGCGGCCGTGGCTACAGCCGCCCGCCAGTAAACGTCGCAGGGTTGCCTACTTGCCGTACCCGACAGACGTCATCTTTGCGACCAGCGTCCCCAGCTCGTCAGTCACCACAGCCGTATAGAATCCCAGCGTGTGGCCCTCGCGGTCGACGTCAGCAGTGGCAATCAGGCGGTGCCCCTTGGCTACGCTGAGAAACTCGATGTTGCACGAGACGGAAAACGTGGGAACGCGCCCCAGGTTAGAGGCAACGGCAATCGCAAAGTCCGCCAGCGTGAAGATGGCGCCACCCATGGGGGCGCCCTTCTCGTTGATGTGCTTGGGCGTGATATCGAGAGAGCAAACCGCATGACCCGCGCGAGCCTCGTCCACCCTGCAGCCACAAGCTTCGGTCGCAAAGCGGTCGTGCGAGAACTTCTCGCGTATCTGGTCGAGCGTGTCGTCTGCCATGCAAAGCTCTCCCAACGTTTACATCTTTGCGAGCAGGGCCTCAACCTCGGGACGCGTGGCCAGATTGTCCGAGAACGCGCTGGCAGAGCCCGTGCAGACACCCATCTTGAAGGCCGTCTCGTAGTCTCCGTTGCTCTCAATCCAACCGGTGAGGAAGCCGGCGACCATCGAATCGCCCGCGCCTACGGTGTTGACCATGGTCCCCTTGGGAGCCTCGCTCATGATCACGTCGCCGTTCTCGGGAACAAGGACGGCGCCCTCGCCGCCCATGGATACCAGCACGTTCCTAGCACCGCGCTCCTGCAGCATGCGCGCGTAGGGCTCGACCTCGTCGCGATGCGTGATGGTGGCGCCAACGATGTCGCCCAGCTCGTGGTTGTTGGGCTTTACCAGGAACGGATGGTACGGCAGGACGTTCACAAGGAGGTCGCGCTCAGCGTCCACCACAATGTCGATGCCGCGACCGTCGAGGCGGCTCATGATGCGCTCGTAGATGTCGGAGGGCAGCATCGAGGGTACGTTACCGGCAATAACCAGCAGGTCTCCGGCCTGAAGGGCGTCAAGCTTTGCGTAGAGCGCGTCGATATCCTGCGGCGTGATCTTGGGCCCAAGGCCGTTGATCGCCGTCTCCTCCTTGGCCTTTGCCTTCACGTTAATGCGGCTCATGCCCTCTTTGACCTGGATAAAGTCGCAGGTGGCACCATAGGCGCTCATGCGCGCCTCAATCTCCCTACCCGTAAAGCCAGCGACAAAGCCCAGCGCCGTGGACTTGTGCCCCAGGTTGGAGAGCACAATGGAGACGTTGATTCCCTTGCCGCCGGGCAGGACCTGCTCATAGTTCACGCGGTTAATCTCGCCCAGGCGAAGGTCGTCGAGACGAACGATGTAGTCGAGCGACGGGTTGAACGTTACGGTGTAGATCATGAGCTGCTCCCCACTTCCACGACATTGTCTGCATCCTGAAAGCTCCCACCTTGCGGGAGCCGGTCAGTGAGTATGGTCGCGTCCTCGAAGGACGCAAAGGTGACGAGAGAGACCTGGTCGAACTTGCTCTGGTCGGCCAGCACGTAGCGACGCAGAGTATGCACCATGCTGACCTCCTTCACCCTGGCCTCGCTGTACTCCGGCGTTGTGAAGCCCGCCTCGTGCGAGATGCCGTTGGTACCCCAGAAGCCCAGCGTAAAGTGGAGATTCTCAAGCGAGGCGATGGTTGCCTCCCCCACCAGCGCCTCCGTGAGGGGCTTAACCATTCCGCCAGGGAGGTAGGTCTTGCACCCCTTGGCGAGAAGAAGCTGCGCATGGGGAATCGAGTTGGTAAAGTACGTTGCCTCCGTCTGCGTGATGGCCTCCGCAAGCTGCATGGTCGAGGTGCCCGCGTCGATGTAGACAAAGTCATCCGGACCAACGAGCGAGGCCGCTCGGACGCCGATGGCGCGCTTGGCAACGGTATTGACGTCGCGCTTCTGGGCAACGGATGCGTCATGGAGGACGAGACGCGCACGGGAGACCGCGGCCGTGGCACCACCACGCACGCGGACAAGCTGGTGTTGCTCGTCGAGAATCTCGAGGTCACGGCGGATGGTCGACTCGGAGGCGCCAAGCATGGCCATGAGCTCTTGCGTGGTGACAGATCCACGCTCGTGCACGAGCCGAACGATGATGTCCTGTCGCTCACGCGCAAGCATGCGCGCCACCCCCACGGCTCGCTAAACAAGAAGCACTGTCAGAGCTGGTAGACCACTCTTTCAGCATGGTAATGCAATACAGGCGCGAGACCCGCACGCTCCCCCAATGAATCGTCGTACGGGCCTCGCGCGTAGCATGATTATCTCGCAATTTCATTCAATTTCAATCAATTTCAGTCAAGTTCAGTCAAATCTCTGCACAATGCAGAGAATGGCCTGCCGCGTCGCACGGGTTTCTACTCAGCCCCGCAGGATGCCCAAGAGTGTGACAAAGCCGGGAAGCAAGACCATGACTGCCGCGGCGCTGCCGTCGAGCTGACCGGACATCCCATAGAAAAGCAGTGAGAACGCAAAGATGGCGACCACGGCGACAAGCCCGTTCCAGGTGCCGGGCCGGGAGCGCGCATCGGCGCCGAAGAAGGTGCGCAGCACGCAGATGGGAAGGCCGACCATCACGCCTATTCCCGCGGCGCACGCGATGCCGCGGGCGAAGGTGCCCAGCTGCTCGGCAATCTGGAAGACGACGGCCATGGCAATGAACGCCACAAGGGCCAGCCCCGCAAGCTTGAGAAACTTGTCCTCCATGGTCCCTCCTCTCAAGGACACTCTACCCCAAGACAAACGGCCGCGTCCGCCGCCACGCAGCAAAGTCCTGCTAGCATCGTGCGTAACCGCGCAACGCAGAGGGAGGCAGCATGACATCCGACCACGGCAAAAAGCACCGAGCCGGTCACGTGGCAAAGACCGTTCTTGCCATTATCGGCGGCATCGTCGTGGTCTTGGCACTTCTCGCAGTGGCACTGGTATACGAACTCGACTATGCCGTGAGGACAGTCGACACCTCAACCTCCCCAGACGGCAGATACACACTTGAGCTGCAGTCCGTTGGCGAGCCTATGTTCTTCTCCCCCGCCAGTGCACGCCTTGTCCTCAAGTTTGACCGCTACGAGGTCTCACGCATGGACACGCAGATCTCGGACGACGGCGGGCAGGTGCGGCCAACAAGCTGGCAGGTGAGCTGGGAGGATTCGGGCGCCGAGGTGCGCCTTAGGGGATCCGAGCAGGCCGACGAGCTTGTGACCATGGGGTTTGACGGCAGCGTATCGACAGGCAGAGCTACCGCGGACGAGAGCCTGGGCGAGCTGCCAGATACGAAGACGGACGGGCCTGCCGCGCCAACCGATGGCGGCACCACGTCCTCCGAGGTGGCCCAGCAAGAAGCCGAGCAGATCGATGCCGGCTACAAAGCCGTCTACGACGCGGCGCTTAAGTCGCAGGGTTACGGCTACCAGGTGACGTACAACGCCAAGGGAGACGAGCAGGTCATTCTCTCCCAGGACAGCGAGAAGGTCGTGATTCTCGTCTACGACCGCGAGTCTGCCAACGGCGCATGCGCGCTCTTTGCGCTGGAGAGCTGCCCCGTGGAGGATTATGGCAGCTGGTCGATCGAGGAGGCCACGCTGCTCGACGAGTACGCCTACGCATACGAGACTGGCGAGGTCATCGCGTCCGGAAAGACCTCCTGGTCCGATGCCGGCACGCAGGAGTTCCGCGACGCAACGGGAGAGTAGGGAGTCGCAACCAAAATCCGCTCACAGGTACTCGAGGAAGCGACGCGCGGCCCGCGGAAGCGCGCCCTCGCGATAAACCACGCGAATGTCGCGGTACGTGGCCGGCTCGAGCGGCTTGGTCACGATGGCATAGGGGTTTCTCCGCAGGATGAGTGCAGGCAGGATCGAAAGGCCCAGGCCGCTCTCGACCATCGACATGATGGCGTAGTCATCCCAGGTGGAGAAGCGCGCGTTGGGCGAGAGGCCCGCACGTTCGAAGATGGGGGTTATCTCGTCGTCCTGACCGCGCTCGAGCACGATGAACGGCTCCTCGCAGAGCGCCGAGACGGGCACGGACGCCTCCCCCGCCAGCCTGTGACCCACCGGGAGCACCGCCATGAGCTCGTCTCGCTCAACCACGCGCTCGGCGAGCCCCGAGTAGCGCGGCGCCCTCGGCAGGAAGCCAAAGTCCACGCGGCCGGACGCCACCCAGCCATCGATCTCGGTGTAGTCGCCCATGAGCATCTCGTACTCGATGGCGGGGTAGTCCTTTTGGAAGCGGCCAATGACCTTGGGCAGGATGTGTGTGGCCACAGACGAGAAGGTCCCTATGCGGATGCTGCCCGCAGCAAGCCCGTTGAGGTCATCTATCTGCGACTCAAGGCGACGGTAGTCGTCGCACACGCCCTCCACGAAGGGCAGCACTGCCCGTCCCTCGCTGGTAAGCGTCACGCCCGCGCGACTGCGCTCGAGAAGCGTCATGCCCCAGTCGCGCTCGAGGTCGGCAATCATGCGGCTCACGCCGGACTGAGTGTACGAGAGCAAGCGTGCCGCCCGCGTGAAGCTCCCCGTGCGTACGGTCTCGACGAATGCCTGGTACTTCTGGATGTTTGCGTCCATGGAGCCCCCTCGTGGCACACGGCGCGGCGCTGCGAGCCGCTGGTACCGATTACATGATGAATCCTCATGCATCTCATGATAAACATTCGCTTTTCTCAGCATACGCATTCTGCGAAAGTGTTTGAGGTAATTGAGGTGCCATGGGAGGTCATGCATGTCGCGCGCGTCGAGGAAGTACCTGCTGTCACTGCTCGTCTTTGGCTCGAACGGCATCATTGCTAGCCAGATCTCGCTTCCCAGCTGGCAGATTGTCCTGCTCCGCACCCTGCTTGGCGGCACGCTGCTTGCCCTCATCGTGCTGGGCACCCGCAAGCGTCCCGCGTTTCTCGACCACCCGCGCGATGCCGCCTACCTTGCCGCATCCGGTGCGGCGCTGGGCGTGGGCTGGATTTTCCTCTTTGAGGCTTACAAGCTCATTGGCGTGGGCATTGCGTCTCTTGCCTACTACTGCGGGCCGGTCATTGTGATGGCGCTCTCGCCGGTCCTCTTCCACGAGCGGCTCACCCCCGCCAAGCTGCTGGGCTTTGCTGCCGTGATCTGCGGTGCGTTTCTCGTGGTGGCGCAGGGCCAGGGCGTGGCGCTCTCGCCGTGGGGGCTCGTGTGTGGCGGCATGTCTGCCGTCATGTACGCGGTGATGGTCATCTGCAGCAAGCGCGCGTCCAACGCCGTGGCCGGCATTGAGGCATCTGCGATCCAGCTGGTTGCAAGCTTTGCCGCCGTCGCCGTGTTTGCGCTTGTCGCCCACGGCTCCGAGCTGGCCGTGCCCCTCTCGGCAAACTGGCCTGCCATTCTCTGCCTGGGCCTCGTGAACACGGGCCTTGGTTGCTACCTGTACTTCTCCGCCATGGGCCAGCTACCCGTGCAGCGCGTCTCGGTGTGGGGGTACCTCGAGCCGCTTTCTGCCGTGATTCTCTCGGCACTCATTCTTGGCGAGGCACTCACGCCCGCGAACGTTGCTGGTACGGTGCTCATCCTGGGTGGCGCCATCTTCTGTGAGGTCGCCGGCAAGCGCCGTGGGGTCAAGAGGACCAGCCGACGCCTCGCGGGTGCCCGCTCCGCCGGCAACCTTGCGGCGTAGGGTCTCGCAGGCGCGGCGTTCGCGCTCCTCTTGCTAACTGGTTGTTTCCCTTACACGACGCCCGTACCTTTTTGGTTGCCGCATGGCGCCGGCGGCGGTTCTGGAACGCAGTCCTAACCCACAACCTCTAGGCAGCGGTTCTGGAACACGGCTCTCGCCCGCAATTATTGAACGTTATTCCTGGGCGAAAAAGCCTCAACTGCGGAAACTCTCAACAAGTCAGCTTTTTCGCGCAATAATCAAGGGCCGTGCTGGCCGAGTGCCACACTAATCGAGGGTCGCACGGGACGAGATGCGCAGGCCGAGAGACGCCCGGAGCGAGAACCACCCAGAGCGAGAGCGGCACTGGACGAGAAGCGCGCTAGACCGGCAGAACACACGGCTGGCACGTATTCCGCGCCGATGACCGGGACATCGGAACCCGCCCCAGTTCGGCCGCCCTCCGCCATCGGCCTCCGTGAGAATCCCAAGAGAACTTGAAAGAGTAAGGCAGCTGAAAGCTCATTTGTCGCATACTGTGGCCCAAGGGGATTTATTCAGGGGGATGAGGAAGTCACGATGGGGCTTGAAACAGAGAGCCAGATGCATGCTGACCAGGGCAAGGACTCCGCGTCATCCCCCGCATCAAAGCACAAGCCGTCGCACTTCTCTCAGCTGGTGTCCAACGTCGGTCACGTCGACAACCGCACCCTCGTCTACGTACTGCTCATCATTGTGGCCTGCGCGCTGGTAATAGTTGCCATATCTGCCATGTCACAGACGTTTCTCGCCCAGCCCTCCACGGCAAGCTCCTTCGCCAGGCACCACTAGCCGAGAAGCCCACTCGGCTAACGGCCGCCTACCCCAGCACGCCTGCGACCACCAACACAACGATAAGCACCACCACGGCCACAGCAGCAATCGCCACAACACGTAGCGTGTCGCGCCGCGCCTGCTCGCGGCGGCGTCGTGCGTAGACCTGCGCCTCCGCATCGCGTGCGTCAACCGCACCATAGCTGCCCGTCTCGTACGGAGACCCTGTTGACATGCGCCGGGCAGGAGCAGCCTGGCGCTCCGCAGGCGCAGCGGGAGACGCACTCACCGCGCGCCGGCGTCCATCGCGACCGGCCGTGTTGCCATCATGCCGCGACGCCGTAGGAGGCACGTGCACGGCCCCGGAGGCCGCGCGAGCACCCTTTGACTTCCTGTCAAACAACGCCATGAGAGACCCCCGCCCCCATCGGGGCAGCTGGCCCCAAACGATGCAACGCGCCGAGAAGGGCGCGCCGCCTGCACTCTGATGATACCGAGACGCCCCGACCCGGCAACCCGTCGCCACGCAAGTTCCGACACACTGACATGTAGCTTGAAAGCCCCTGGCACGCGAGAGGCGCCGCTACCCTATGCCATGCGCCGCCTGGTACTCGAAGCTTCCCAGCTCGTAGGTGCCAAACACGCGCATGCGCTTGAGCTGCATGGGATCGTCACCCGGATGCACCTGCCCGTACTGCGTGGTAAACGCGAGAAGGAAGCCGGCCTGCTCTACCCCTGCAGGCGCCGCGTCGGAGACGTCGCCAAACGGATAGGCAAAGGCATCGCTCGTCTTGAGGATGTCCGCGGACTGCTTGAGGTCCTCGGCGACCTCGTCGGAGGTGAGGTCGTAGATGCGCCCGCCATGGCCCTTGCCCGAGGTGCCCGCCCGGTGCAGGTCGTACGAGTGCGACTGGAAGTCCACGTAGGGGCTGGCGTAGTTCGAGAGCTTGTCCTGGATATCACTGTCGCTGCAGATAACAAACGAGGTAGCAGGGATTTTGTGGTTCTCGAGCAGCGGAATCGCATAGGTGAGGAAGCCCTCGGAGCCGTCGTCGAAGGTGAGCACCACCGACTTTGCCGGCAGCGAGTGGCCACCCTCGATGTAGGCACGCACCTCGGCCCACGACGGGAAGTAGTAGCCGTTCTCGTTGAGCCAAGAGAGCTGCTGGTCAAGCAGGGTGGTCGAGATGAGGTTCTGGTCGCTCGAGGCACCTTCGGGAGGGTTTGCCGCATCATAGACGTCGTGGTACATGAAGACCGAAATGCCGTCGTCGTCCCAGCCGCCGTCAACGTCGTCCACCACGTGCACGGTCCGCGTGGCTGTGGCCACCATGCCCGCGGAGTCCTCGACGGTATACGTCACGGTGTAGTCCCCCAGCGTCGTGGTGTCGACCTCCCCCGAGGCCGTGACCTTGTCCGTGATCATGCCGTCCGTGCGGTCGCGCGCATAGCAGCCGCCGTCCACGTAGCCCTCGCCGCGCTTGACGAAGGTGTCCGCGCTGCCACCCAGCGTCATAACGATGCTGCCATCATTCTGGGTGCCTGTGGCCTGGGCGTTCTGTGTGATACTCTGCGAACCGCTCGCCTCCTGGCTCGCGGGCTCGCTGCCGCTGACAGAGCCGCCAGCATCTGGCAGCAAGGACCCCACCCCGCCGCGGGCAACTACGATGCCAACAACGAGCGCGACCACACAGGCAACGGCGATGAGAACCCCGCGGCGCACGACGCGCGAGCGCTGCTCCTTGCGGTGGCGCTCGGCGTAGGTACGAGCCTGCTCTGCCCTGGCGGGAGGCTGTGCGCCAGGCACAACGCCCGGCCGCAGCACGCGCACGTCGCTTGCCGACTGACGGCGACGCTGGCCGCCCCGCTGGCCTCGCTGCTGCGCGCGCCTCTGGACCTCGATCGCGGAACCGGAGCCGGCGACCTTCTCGACCGGATCCTCTGGCACGTAGCGCGAGACGCGAATGCTGTCTCGCCCTTCGCGACCCTTGTAGTTGTTCTCCCTGTTTGCCATGAGCCATCACCAATCCGATTGAGGCCGCCCAACCCGGCCTTCTCGAGCTTAAAGGATAGCAAACGCCGTGGGCTACAATTGAGCCCTGCGTACCCAACAGGAGGCACGCACGCAGGCATCGGTCTCGTCGAGAGGGGCGTCATGCCCAAGGTAAGCATCATCGTTCCCGTCTACAACGCCCAGGAGACGCTGCGCAGGTGCGTCGACAGCATCCTGGGGCAGGAGTATCGCGATTACGAGCTCATCCTGGCAGACGACGGCAGCACGGACTCCTCGCCCGCCCTTTGCGACGAGTACGCTGAGAAGGACAGCCGCGTGCGCGTGCTCCACAAGGAGAACTCCGGCGTCTCGGACACGCGTAACAAGGCGCTTGATGCCGCGCAAGGAGACTACGTGCAGTTTCTCGACTCGGACGACTGGATTGCCCCCGAGGCCACGCGTCTTCTCGTGCGCGCCATGGAGGACAACGACTGCGACATGGTCATCGCAGACTTCTACCGCGTGATTGGCAGCAAGGTCTCGCGCAAGGGCGACATCGACGCCGAGGGCGTGCTCTCGCGCGAGGAGTTTGGCGACTACATGATTCAGAACCCCTCGGACTTCTACTTTGGCGTGGTGTGGAACAAGCTCTACCGCCGCGACATCATCGAGAAGTACCACCTGCGCATGGACGTCACGCTCAGCTGGTGCGAGGACTTCATCTTCAACATGGAGTACGAGCTGCACTGCAAGCGCATCTACCCGCTGCAGGTCCCCGTCTACTACTACGTGCGAACCAGGGGCTCGCTGGCCAGCCAGGGCGCCAACCCCGCCAAGGTCGTCCAGATGAAGCTCAACGTGATCGAGTACTACAACGACTTCTACAAGCAGGTCTTTGACGAGGAGGACTACCGCGCGCGCCGCCCCGACATTTACCGCTTCTACATCGAGTCCGCCGGCGACGGCGACATCATGCCGTGGCAGCGCTCGGCCAAGCTGGGCGAGGAGCGCGTGCCCGTCTACGTGAACCCCGAGATGGAGGCTGACACGCTTCTGGGGCTGTACCTCGAGGAGAAGCTTATCGAGAGAAACCTCGAGCTTGTGGCGGCGCGGTTTGCCCTCACCCCGCGCGACGTACGGCTTCTTGCGTTCGTGCGGCTGGGCACGGTCTTCTCGGGCCGAGAAGAGCTGGCGGACTACTGCGGCCTCTCCACGCTCCAGCTGGCGCGCACCTTGCAGCGGCTGCAGTCAAAGCGCCTGGTCACCGTGGAGACGCGCGTGGAGCGCGCTGAGGCGGGCGACGAGGCCGCTGCCGTTGCCTCCGCAGCTCCCGGTGCCGCCGCGGCCACCGGGGCCACGAAGACCAAGCTCCTCGTGGTCACGCCCACCGAGCAGGCGCAGCCCGTGATGGAGGCCATCGTGCAGGCGCTTCGCGACTGCGATCGCGTGCGCTGCTCGTCCATGGACGAGGACGAGGCCAACCGCTACAGGAGCGACCGCAAGAAGGCGCTCGAGAGCATCCGGCGCACCCTGGCGTAGGACGGTCGGGGCTTCTCGGCACCGTTACGTCTCGGGCCGGTCGCGCGGGATTCCCGCACGGCCGGCCCGTTTGCAACGCATTCAGTTCGCCACACATTCGGAGTGCGATTGTGTATCGACCTGCGCGCGATACCGAATCGGGTTCGAACGTGTATCCTGGCGCTACATATTCGGCACCCAAACCTGTATCAACCTGCGCGCGATACACATTCGGGTGCGAATCTGTATCCGCGCACCTGGCACAACACGCCATCCAGCGCAGCGCCAGGCGCTGAGAGACCCTTCCCTACTCCTGCGTGGGAACCTCGGGCATGACCTTGTCGACGTAACCGCGGATGATCGAGCAGGAGTTGCGCATCGCGCGACGCTCGTCGTAGGAGAGGTCAATCTCGAGCACGGCGTCGATGCCGTTGGAACCCACGATGCATGGCGTACCTGCGGAGATACCGCTCTCGCCGTACTCGCCCTCGAGGTGCACCGAGAGGGGCAGCATGCGCTTCTCGTTGTGCAGGATGGCCGTGATGATCTCGGCAACAACCGAGGCGATGCCAAACTCGGTGCAGCCCTTGCCACCTACGATCTTGCTGCCTGACTCCTTGACCATGCGCTTGACGTCGTCGAAGTCGATGTTGGAGTTGGAGTGGTGGTTCATCGCGAGGTACTCTCGGAGCGTGATAGAGCCAACGGTC
>CACYGL010000021.1 GCA_902773995.1 uncultured Coriobacteriaceae bacterium
GCCACGGTCCCTCACGGAGGGGTTCGAGTACTTCATGGGCTTCATAGGCTGCGTCCTTCCATCGACTTGGGCGTTCGGGAGTGGCCACAAAACGCGGTCCCGACTGGCCACAAACTGGCCACAAACGCCCGTCCAGTGATGGAAGGGACAATACTCGACGGAAACGGTCAATGCTGACAAAACCGCAGGTCAAATACCGAAAAGTGACTTGACGGCCAGAAAGGTAAAGCCTATCTTTGAGCGCTGGAACTTTCTCGGGACCGAGAGGTCGCTGGTTCAAATCCAGTCGTCCCGACCATCTAAATTGCAGCCCAGGAGCGTGTGCTCCTGGGCTTTTCTGTGGGTCATGGCCGGCGGTTGAGGTCCGTCTCCAAACGCTCGCGCAATTACGCTTCCCAGAGATATTGCCGCAGGTCAACCTTGCCGTTGGGGAGAAATCCCACGCCCTCGGCCTCGAGCATCCTACGCTGCTCGTCGGCGCCGCCAAACGCAAAGCCGGGCGCTAAGCCGCCGTCGGCAAATACGATTCTGTGGCAGGGAACTCCGCCCTTCATGCCGGGGCTCGAGTGCATGGCAAACCCTACGTAGCGCGCCTTTCTCGGCTCGCCCATCATGCGTGCGACCTGCCCGTACGTGGCAACACGTCCCTCGGGTACCTGCCGCACGATGTCGTATGCTCGCTGGAAGAAGTCCTTGTCTGCCATCGCATGCTCCGTTCTGCTCGATACCCGCTATCCTCAGAGCATACGCGATGGTCGGCTATGGAGGCGCCTTGCATGCACGAACAAATCATGCCGCTCCGCTGCGGCCACACCATCTGCTATCTGGTAAAGGGTCCTACTGGCTCTCTGCTGATAGATACCGGCTTTGCGGAATCTTTGGGGCAGCTGGGCAGCCAGCTCAAAATGTATGCGCTTGATCTTCAGATCGTAGACTACCTTTTGGTCACGCATTTCCACCCAGACCACATGGGCATCGCACGAGACCTCGCCGAGCTGGGAGTGACACTGCTCCTCCCCAGTTGCCAGGTGCCTTTTGTTCATCAGCTGGACCACATGTATGCACGTGACCACAATCGGGCCTTTCGGCCGATTCGCGAGGAGGACGCCTGTCGCCTTGAGCCGGAGGACTCCCGGAAGTTCCTGAGCGCTCATTGCGGCATTGATGGTCAGGTGGTCCAAACCCCTGGGCATAGCCCGGATTCCATCAGCCTCGTTCTCGATTCCGGAGATGCGTTTGTCGGCGACCTTTGTCCGTTCGACCAGGTAGAGCTCTATGGGGATGTCCAGATGGAATCGAGCTGGGAGAAGCTCCTTGGGCTGGGCGTTCACCTCGTCCACTTTGCGCACTGGCCAGACGAGCGCGTGTAACTGTTGCGCAGCGGCCCTACTCGCCCTCAGGCGCCTGCCCCTCTGGGAGCGTCTGTACGCGCAGGAAGAAGTAGAGCTGGCGGTACATCCACACAACGGCGCGAATGGCGCGGCCAACCGGGACCTTGCCCATCAGCACAAAGCCAATCCCCATGACAAGGGTGACGCTCCACACAACCCTGAGCTTGTCCGTCATTGTCATAGCGCGGCGGGCCACAAGTCCTTCGAGACGCTTCTCGTAGAGGCTCTTGCCAACAAACCAGTCGTGCAGACGCTCGGGCTCTTGGCAAAGCAGAAGACCGTTGCCATATAGAAGGGAACCGTGGGCAGAATGGGGAGCACAACACCAATGGTGCCCAGCCCAGGGCACGCGCAACCAAGCGCAATCCAAAGTCCTCTTGTGAGCTTTCCGCGTGCCGCCATCGCCTGCCCTCTGCGTTCGCTTCGCATATTGTTAAACAATACTAACATTGAGGAGATGTGCCATGGCACCTGGTTTTGCACAACTGCGGTGGAGATTGGCTGACGGCGGCCAATCCCGGTGTACATTCGACGGCGGCCGCACGTAGACGGCAGGCGCCTCACGGAAAGGACAGCATGGCCTACGACCTCATAGCCTTTGACATGGATGGAACGCTCCTTGACACCGAGAAGCGCGTGCTCCCCTCGACGATCGAGGCCATCCACGCCGCGACAAGCGCCGGCAAGGTCGTGGCAATTGCCACGGGGCGCAGTCCCAGCATGGTCTTGCCCTATCGCGACCTACTCCCGGATGTCCCCTACGCCATCTGTACGAGCGGCGCACACCTGCTCGACCTGCACCAGGACAGCCTTCTGGCCGAGCGCGCCTTTGACCCTGCCGTGATTCCCCAGCTCCTCCATACGCACCAGGGCAAGGACGTGATGCTCGAGATCTTCTCGGGTACGGAGGCGTACGACCCCGCGGGCAGCTTCGACCACCTCGAACGCTATGGACTTGAGGAGTTCCACGATACGTTCGTGCGCGTGTGCCACGAGGTCGACGACATCGAGGGCTGGGTCCTCAGTCACGCGTCGGTCATTGCAAAGTACATCGTGCATCCCGTGGTGGGCGAGGACGCGTGCGACGTCCTTGACCGCATCAGGGAGCGGCGCATTCCGGTGGAGGCTGCCTTTAGTCAAGCAAACTCGCTCGAGCTCTCGCCTAAGGGCGTGAGCAAGGGGTCTGCACTCCAGGAGCTTTGCGCCCTCCTTGACGTTCCCGTTGAGAGGAGCATTGCTGTTGGCGATTCCGGCAACGACCTCGAGATGCTTTGCGCCGCTGGTCTTGGCATTGCTATGGGTAACGCCTCTCCTGACGTGGTGGACGCCTCAGACGTGACGGTTGCGGACAACAACCACGGCGGCTGCGCCGAGGCCGTCTACGACTACCTGCTGTCGTAGGGCGGATGAATATAGCTGGGATTAGATTGGCAATTCGTGCTGTTCATTCTTGAGAAAGTTGGTGCGAGAATGTGGTTGCCCAAGGCGGCGTGTCGCCTGGGGTGCCATTGCGGAAAGTTGGGTGAGGTTTTGGCCGTCTAATGTCAGGGAGAAGTCATGGGGCTGCTTGATAAAGCCAGGGAAGAGTCTTCGTATTCTGTCGCTTCTGGAAATAACTACCACTACGTTGTTCTGCAGGTGACTCTCAAAGAGAAATTCATTGGGACTGGATCCGGGAATCTTTCTGAACTGGAGAATGTGATAAACGCACAGGCAGCCAAGGGATATCGTCCCCACACCATTTCAACTGCCAATGGAGGCAGCAAGGGGCTGGGTGGAGGAGATCGTATCCAGGCAACTATGGTGTTTGAAAAAATCGAGTAGGGGCGGGAACGGCTCCGATTGACGACTAGTAACGAAGGCTGCTACTGCCCGCGTAGCCTAGGAGCAGCCAGGCGTCTGCGATGATCTGCGCGTGATCGAAGGCAAGTCCGTCTCCGCGTACGTCGCGCGAACGCGGGGTGCCCGTCACGGCTCCGGGCTCTACGGCAAAGCTGCTGGTCAGCGTGGTGTCGCCGGAGGTAAGTGAGAGCTGCGTGCGGCCGTCCTTCTCCGTGCTAGCAACGTCGAACCATGCCGCAGCTGCGGCATCATCACCTGCATGCGCAGTTACCCCATGGCTGTCCACGGCGATGTGCGCCTGGGAGATGGTCCACCCACGCGGGTCTCGGCCGGGCGTACTGTAGAGTCCCACCGGCTCGAGTGCGAGCCCCTCCACGCCGGTCTCCTCGAGAAGCTCCCGCCGCGAGGCCTCAAGCGCCGTCTCCCCAGGGCTCACAAAGCCACCCGGAAGCGCCCAGCACCCCAGGAACGGGTGGCCGCCCCGGCGAATGAGCAGCAGCTTGAGAGCGCCATCTGGCCCAACGCGGAAGATGCAGTTGTCTGCCGTGAGCGACGGGCGAGGGTAGTCCTTGGGGCTGTAGTTTGCCAGGAACTCCTCTTCGGTGAGGCCGTTCTTGTCCCTGAGTGGTTCGGTCATGGCGAATGCGCTCCCTTTCTACGATAGGGGCCGGGCACCCGCAGTGGGATGCCCGGCCCTTATGCTACTGCGACCACGGATATGCGTTGCCGTTTACACGCCCCAAGCGCGCTCAACGTTTGCCGCCAGCACAATGGGCGCTCCGGCGCACGCGAGCTTCCCGTCCCGTACGGTGACCGACGAGCCGTCAACGAGGTTCTCATATGTGCCGTCAGGAAGCGGCACCTCGACCTCGGCCGAGCGCGACTTGAGCGAGAAGACGCCAACCTTGCGCCTGCCCTCGTGCTCACGACGCAGAATGGCAATGTCGTTCTCGTCATCTGACGCCACGAAGAAGGCGTCGTCTGCGTCAAGTTCCGTATGCTTGATGTCGGCCATGCGACGCATGAGGTCGGAAAGGTCGATTCCGGTGTTCCAATCGACAGTGTCGCGGTCGAAGAGGCTTGGAAGGTGCGAGCAGGCAGCCTCCTGGCCGGCGTGGACAAGCGTGGTTCCCTTCTTGAAGTAGAGCATCGCCGTGTAGTTGCGCAGGTCGGACTCGTTCTTCACGTAGGAGGCAATGCGCGGCACGTCGTGGTTCTCGAGAAAGCGCAGCTTGTCGTAGTTCTGCGGGTAGAGGTTCTCCTGGAAGTCGAGAAGGTCGAGGTAGCACGAGAGGGGAATCTCGCCTTTGAGGTAGCGCTCGAAGGCCTCCTGGACGTCGTACTCGTACTCCATGTCAAAGGCCTCGAAGGCCTCGGAGTCGCGAGCGCAGGTCATGCCCGCCGCGCGGCATGCGGCGCCAAACGAGCGGTGGACCGTCTCGGCCAACCACAGGCATCCGGGGTGCACCTTCGCCACCTCGGCGCGAGCGCGCTTCCAGAACTCCACGGGCACAAAGGAGGCGACGTCGCAGCGGAAGCCGTCGACGATGCGGGCCCACTGGCACAGGGTCTCAATCTGGTAATCCCAGAGCGCCGAGACGTTGTAGTCGAGGTCGATGACGTCGGACCAATCGCCCACGTGGTTGCCGGGTTTGCCGTCGGGCTTGCGGAAGAAGAACTCCGGGTGCTCCTCAAAGAGGACCGAATCGGGGGAGGTGTGGTTGTATACCACGTCGATCATGCACTTCATGCCCTCGGCGTGGATGGCATCCACCAGTGCACGGAAGTCCTCCATGGTGCCGTACTCGGGGTTGACCGTTCGGTAGTCGCGGTTTGCGTAGGGGCTTCCGAGCGTTCCCTTGCGGTTCTTCTCGCCAATGGGATGGATGGGCATGAGCCACACGACGTCGGTTCCCAACGCGTGAATGCGAGGCAGGTCGGGAATCACGGCGCGAAACGTGCCCTCGGGCGTGTGGTTGCGTACAAAGACGGAGTAGATAACGAGGCTGCGAATGGATGTGCTGGTGTCCTGTGCCATGTGGGTCCCTTCTCGACAGATGCCGGGTAGTGCGGTCGATGCACATGGTGGACCATCGCGGCGAGGGACGCAATACTTGTTTAAACAAGGTAACGCGTTCGGGGGGGCGTAATCGGCGACCGGCGTAGCCGCGACTACTTCACAACAACGGCGCCTTCGGGCAGCGTCAGCTCGACGTCCGTGGCTATGAGCACGTTGTTGCCACGCTCCTCGGGCTTGTCCGGCCATTCGGGCACGTAGGCAACGTGCGCAAACTGCGCCGAGAAGGCCTGCTCTACCTCCTCGAGGATGCGCGCGTGACGTCCCTGCGTTGAGCAGCGAAGGTTGGCGAGGTACACCCCGCCGGGCGCGAGCTTCTCGCGGATGAGCCGCGCGCCCTCGTCGGTCCCCAGCTGCCCCAGCGGGTGGTTGCCCGAGAACGCGTCGTTCACAATGACGTCATAGGGCTTCTCGGCACGGCGCAGGTAGTCCCAGCCATCATCGTTCACAAGCGAGATGCGGTCCTCGCCGTACTTCTCGATGAGGTCATCGAGAAAGAAGCGCTCGCGTGCAATGACCGTGACGCGCGGATCGATCTCTACGGCATCGACGTGAAGCTTGGGGCGGTGGGCAACGAGCCACTTGGGGAGGGAGTAGCCGCCGCCGCCAATGACCAGCGCGCGCGTGGCGTCCGGCAGGTCGTAGCAGACCTCGGCCATGGTGCGGTGGTAGACGCACGCCAGCTCAAAGTGCAGGTCATCGGGCAGATAGCAGACGCTCTGGAAGGTGCCGTTCACGTTGAGCAGGCGCACGGGCGTGCCGTCGTCGTCTGCCGCTTCAAAGATGAGCGCGGGACCAAACTTTGTGCGGCGCATCTCGACGCCGCGGCGCTTAAGCAGCCACGGAAGCGCAAGGACAATCGCAAAGAGAATCCAGGAGATAACAATTACGACTATGAGCCAGGTTGGCATGTGCGCTCCTAACGAGGTGTGATTGCGGCGGGGGCGGACAGCACAGGTGCCTATACCCAAACTCCCAGTTTATATTGTGAGTAGGAAACATCCTCGGCTATACTAGCGGATGCGGCAGTACGCGACGTGTGCTCGCCTCATTCATCCACATCTAGGAGGACCTCACCATGATTCTTGGACTTGGCATTCCCGAGCTGCTCATCATCGTTGTCGTTGTGCTGATCATCTTTGGGCCCAAGAACCTTCCCAAGCTCGGCTCCGCTCTTGGCAAGACCGTCAAGAACGTGCGCGAGGGCATGGAGGAGGGTGACGACAAGGACTCCAAGAAGGTCGAGGAGCCCAAGGCAGACGAGGCCGAGGATGTCGTCGCTGACGAGGATGACGCTGACGTCGAGGATGCTCCTGCCGAGAAGGCCAAGGAGGACGTCCAGTTCTGCCCCAAGTGTGGTGCCGAGAACGCCGCCGACGCTGCCTTCTGCAAGAAGTGCGGCGCCAAGCTGGGCGAGTAACCCAGGCGCCCAGGGCACGTACCTCCCACGCACTACGAGGAAAGCAGAGTCATGGATAACAGCAAGGAAATCACTCTTACCGCCGAAGGTCGCCAGAAGCTCGTCGACGAGCTTGCGTACCGCGAGGGCGAGCTTCGCGACGAGATCGTCGAGCGCCTGAAGGAGGCCCGTTCCTTTGGCGACCTCTCGGAGAACTCCGAGTACGATGCCGCCAAGGAGGAGCAGTCCCAGAACGAGTCCAAGATCGCCGAGATTCGTCAGACACTCTCGGTGGCTAGGGTCGTCGAGGATGCCCAGCACGGCGGCATCAGGGTCTCCATTGGCACCACCGTCGAGCTCGAGGACGAGCGCGGCAAGAAGACCAAGTTCACCATCGTGGGCACCACCGAGACCAACTCGCTCGAGCACAAGATCTCGAACGAGTCCCCCGCTGGCCAGGCCCTTATCGGCTGCGGCAAGGGCGACCAAGTGGAGTTCACCACGCCCGCGGGCAAGACCAAGAGCTACACGATCGTGAGCATCACCCGCTAGGCCGGTCTCACACCACGCAACCTTGGCCCCTCTCCGGAGGGGCCTTTTTATGAGACAAAGGGACAGTCCCTTTGTCTCATCCCGCGTCGACGTTCCCGCCAAAACGCTACAGTACAATGGTTTGCGCTGTGGCCGCCTCACGTGGCCGGCCAGGCATGGAAGAGAACATGCGCGCCGACGGGCGCGCGCGAGCACGAGGAGCAGCAATGGCCGACCAGACCAAGACGGGCGAGAACAACACGAATGACGAGAGGGCCCAGCGTCGTGCCCGTCGCCAGGCGCTCATCGATGCGGGCGTGAACCCCTATCCCATTGCGAGCGAGGTCACGGCCCACGCGGCTCAGCTCGAGAAGGACTATGCGAATCTCCCCGACGGCGAGGACACCCAGGACGTAGTCTCCGTTGCCGGCCGCATCCGCGCGCTCCGCCGCCAGGGCAAGGTCGCCTTTATCGTCCTCGAGGACGTCACCGGCCAGATCCAGCTCTTCTGCCGCGTGAACGACCTGGGCGAGGAGGGCTGGGGGCTTCTCCGCCAGCTCGACCTCGGCGACATCATCGACGCCACCGGTCGCGTGCTGCGCACCCGCCGCGGCCAGCTCTCCATTGCGCCTACCAAGCTCGTGCTTCTCTCCAAGTCGCTGCGACCGCTGCCCGAGAAGTTCCACGGCCTCACCGACCGCGAGGTCCGCTATCGTCAGCGCTACGTCGACCTCATCATGAACCCCGAGGTCCGCGACGTATTCCGCAAGCGCAGCGCCATCATCAGCCTGATTCGCCGCTACATGGAGGCCGACGGCTACATGGAGGTCGAGACCCCCATGATGCACGCCATTCTCGGCGGCGCCAACGCAAAGCCTTTCGTCACGCACTTCAACGCGCTCGACCGTGACTTCTACCTGCGTATTGCCACCGAGCTGCCGCTTAAGCGCCTCATCGTGGGCGGCATGGAGCGCGTCTTTGAGATTGGCCGCCAGTTCCGCAACGAGGGCATGGACCTCACGCACAACCCTGAGTTCACCTCGATGGAGGCCTACTGCGCCTACTCGGACCTGGACGGCATGAAGCGTCTCACCGAGGGCCTCTTCAAGGCCATCGCGCGCGAGGTCTGCGGCTGCGAGGAGGGCCACGAGGTCATCACGTACCAGGGCCAGCAGGTGGACATGAGCGGCACGTGGCGCTCGGTGCCCCTCTCGGAGGTCGCGTCGCAGGTGGTGGGCGAGCACGTGGACATGGACACGCCCATCGAGCACCTGCGCGAGCTCTGCCGCGCCAACGGCATCGAGACCGAGGCCGGCTGGGGCGCCGGCAAGCTCCTCTTCGAGCTCTACGACGAGCTGGGCGAGTCCACGCTGGTCGACCCCACGTTCGTGTGCGACTACCCCGAGGAGGTCAGCCCTCTTGCCAAGCGCAAGGCTGACGACCCGCGTCTCACGGACCGCTTTGAGCTCGTGATCTGCGGCCACGAGTACGCCAACGCCTTCTCCGAGCTCAACGACCCCGTTGACCAGGCCGGCCGCTTTGCCGAGCAGGTCGCAGCCAAGGGCATGGGCGACGACGAGGCCATGGGCTACGACTACGACTACGTGCGCGCGCTCGAGTACGGTATGCCTCCCGCAGGTGGCATCGGCTACGGCATCGACCGCATGATCATGCTCTTCTGCGACCAGCCCGCCATCCGTGACGTGCTGCTCTTCCCGCAGATGAAGCCCGAGGTCGTTACCCGTGCGGACATCGCGTCGCAGCTCCCCGAGAAGACCGATAACGCCGCCGCGTCCGTGGACGTGATTGCGGATGACGCCGAGAACGGCGCTGCCAACGAGGCCGCACGCGACTCCGCGGCCCCTGCCCTCTCCACCGGTCTCACGCGCGACCAGGCCTTCGCCCTGCTCGAGCGCTACAACAAGGACCCCTTCCACATCCAGCACGCCGAGACCCTCGAGGGCCTCATGCGCTACTACGCCGAGAAGTACGACCCGGCAAACGTCGACTTCTGGGGCCAGGTTGGGCTTCTCCACGACCTCGACTGGGAGGAGTTCCAGGATCCCGTGCAGCACACGGTGAAGGCAGGCGAGCTCATCGAGGCCGAGGGGGGCACGCCCGAGCTGGTGCACGCCATCCAGACGCACAACTCCGACAACAACCCCGAGCTGCCCCAGCCCGAGGCCAAGATGGAGCGCGTGCTCTATGCCGCTGACGAGCTGAGCGGCCTCATCCAGGCGGCCATTCTCATGCGTCCCAGCAAGTCGGTCATGGACCTCGAGGTCAAGTCGCTCAAGAAGAAGTTCAAGGACAAGCACTTTGCTGCCGGTTGCAGCCGCGACGTTATCCGCCACGGTGCCGAGCTCAACGATATGGAGCTTGATGACCTGTTCGCAAGCATGATTGAGGCCATGCGCTCCATCGCGCCGGACCGCGAGGAGTGGCTCAAGAGCCATCCCGAGCAATAGCGTACGTTTTGTCCGCGTGTTTGCCCGCTCCCGCGCGTGGGTAAACAGAGACCCAAGCAGACAGCGCGGGGCACGCAACCCTGCGCGCGGGCCTTCGGGTCCGCGCGTTTCTTGTCGACCCGCATGGCATTGAGGAGACGTCAGCGCATGTTCGAGAAATTCACTGACAGGGCCAGGAAGGTCATGAGCCTGGCACAGGACGAGGCGAGAAGTCTCGGCCAGATGTACGTGGGCACGGAGCACCTGCTCCTGGCCCTCATCAAGGAGGGAGACGGCGTTGCGGCTCAGGCGCTCGCAAAGCTCGACGTCACGTACGACGAGACGCTCGCCACGGTAAAGCAGCTCTCCCAGGACGAGACCGAGCCCGTTCCCGGCGGTCACATTCCCTTCACGCCGCGTACCAAGCGCGTGCTCGAGGCAGCCTATCGCGAGACCATGACGCACGGCCAGACCTATATTGCCACCGAGCACCTGCTTCTGGGCATCGTGTCCGAGGGCAACGGCCGCGCCATGGATGCCCTGCGCGCCATGGGCGTGTCGGGGGACGCGGTTCGCAATGCGGTGAACGAGATTGTCTCAAAGAACACCGAGGAGGAGAGCCAGTCCGCCGCCGAGGTGCGCATGGACCCCGGCGCCTTCATGGGCATGGGCGGCCAGCCGTCTGCCGACGATGGCTCCATGCTCGAGAAGTACGGTCGCAACCTCACCAAGCTCGCCGAGTCCGGCAAGCTCGACCCGGTGCTCGACCGTGACCGCGAGATCGAGCGCGTCATGCAGGTGCTTGCGCGCAGGCAGAAGAACAACCCGCTCATCCTGGGCGACCCAGGCGTTGGCAAGACGGCCATCGTAGAGGGGCTGGCACAGCTCATCTCGGCCGGCAACGTGCCCGACATCCTTCGTGGCAAGCAGATCTGGACGCTCGATGTGGCTTCGCTCGTGGCGGGCTCCAAGTACCGTGGCGAGTTCGAGGAGCGCATGAAGAAGGTCGTCGCTGAGCTCGAGGACAACCCCAACGACATCCTCTTCATCGATGAGATCCACACCATCATTGGCGCGGGCTCGGCCGAGGGCTCCATAGATGCCGCCTCCATCCTAAAGCCGCCCCTCTCGCGTGGCGAGATCCAGGTCATTGGCGCAACTACGGCCGAGGAGTACCGCAAGCACATCGAGAAGGACTCCGCCTTCGAGCGTAGGTTCCAGCCGGTCAACATCGGCGAGCCCAGTCCCGAGGACACCCTCGAGATCCTGCACGGCCTGCAGAGCCGCTACGAGGAGCACCACCACGTCCACTACACCGAGGAGGCCCTGAAGGCCGCCGTCACCCTGGCCGACCGCTACATCCAGGACCGCTTCCTGCCTGACAAGGCCATCGACGTGATTGACGAGGCGGGCGCGCGCACGCGTGTCCACAAGACCACGCTGCCCCCCGAGATTGCCAAGGTAGACGCCGAGCTTGCCCGCGTTCGCGACGAGAAGTCCAAGGCCGCGGCAGCCCAGGAATTCGAGGACGCCGCTCGTCTGCGCGACCAGGAGAAGGAGCTCGTGAGCAAGCGTGACGAGCTCGAGAGCGCGTGGCGCGAGAAGCTCGCCCAGAACGTGGTGACCGTGGACGAGAACGACATCGCCGACGTGGTCTCGAGCATCACCGGGGTGCCTGTCTCCAACCTCACCGAGGCCGAGGCGTCCAAGCTGCTGCGTTGCGAGGATGTTCTCCACCAGCGCGTCATTGGCCAGGACGAGGCCGTGACCAAGGTTGCCCGCGCCATCAGGCGCAGCCGCTCGCCGCTCAAGGACCCGCGTCGCCCCGGTGGCTCGTTCATCTTCCTCGGGCCCTCGGGCGTGGGCAAGACCGAGCTTGCCAAGGCGCTTGCCGAGTTCCTCTTTGGCTCTGAAGAGGCTCTCATCACCTTCGACATGTCCGAGTTCATGGAGAAGCACACCGTATCCAAGCTCGTTGGCGCCCCTCCGGGATACGTGGGCTACGATGAGGGCGGCGAGCTCACCAAGGCCGTGCGCAGGCGCCCGTACTCGGTGGTCCTCTTCGACGAGATCGAGAAGGCCCACCCGGACGTCTTCAACGTGCTGCTCCAGATCCTTGACGAGGGCAGGCTCACGGACGGCCAGGGTCGCCACGTCGACTTCTCCAACACGGTCATCATCATGACCTCCAACATCGGCGCGCGCGACATCGCGCAGACCACCACGATGGGCTTCTCAGCATCCGGTGCTTCGGGCCTCTCGGACAAGGAGATCACGAGCCGCGTGACCTCCGAGCTCAAGAAGCTCTTCCGCCCCGAGTTCCTCAACCGCGTGGACGAGATCGTGGTCTTCAAGTCGCTTACGGGCGAGCAGCTCCGCGGCATTGTGGAGCTCATGGTCTCCGACCTGCGCGATCGTCTCATCGCCAACGGCATGTCAATCGATCTCACCGACGCCGCCCGCGACCTCGTGGCAAAGCGCGGCACCGATCCCATCTACGGCGCGCGTCCGCTGCGCCGTGCCATCCAGACCCTCATCGAGGACCCGCTCTCGGAGGAGCTCCTGGAGGGCAAGTGGCAGCGCGGCGACATCATCGAGGTCGATGCCAAGGGAGACGAGCTCGTCTTCTCCAAGGGGACGGGCGAGATTCCCGCTCCGCGCAAGCACGAGCACATGGACCTGCCCTCGGCGCGTGACCGCTGGTCGACCGATGCCGGCGCGCAGCCGTCGCCGCAGGAGGGCGGGCTTGCCGCGTCTGGCGCGTAGGATCAAGGCGCGGCCATTCAAGCGCCCCCGCTCGTCATATACTGCTTTTAGGTTTGAGAATTTACCGGCCCGCCTCGCGCGGGCCGGCTTGTCCAAGGAGGCGCCATGGATCCTGCCGAGCTAGACAAAGGGGCCCTCACAACCCAGCAGCGCATCGACAGCGCCATCAAGATGACGGCACCGGGAACCGCACTTCGCGTGGCCCTCGACATGATTATTGCCGGTCACCTGGGTGCCCTCATCTGCGTCGGCGACACCCAGAACGTGCTTGCCGCTGGGGATGACGGCTTTGCCATGGATGTCTCATTCACCGCAAACCGTCTGTTCGAGCTCTGCAAGATGGACGGCGCGGTCATCGTTGACAAGGACCTCACCAAGATCCTGCGTGCCAACTACCACCTCAATCCCGATCCCTCTCTGCCCACCACCGAGACGGGCACGCGCCACCGTACGGCAGCGCGCATGAGCCTGCTCACCAAGGCCATGGTCATCTCGGTCTCTGAGCGCCGTTCCGTGGTCAATGTCTACGTGGACGGTCGGGGCTTCCAGCTTCGCCCCGTGGCAGAGATCATGTCTACGGTGAACCAGCTCACTGCTGCCATGCAGAACACCCGCTCGCAGCTTGACCGGAGCCTCCAACACCTAACGAGTCTTGAGCTCGACAACTTTGTTACGCTCGGCGACATCACGAACATCTTCTACCTGTTCGAGGTGCTTATGTCCGCAGGTGACGAGCTTGACCGCTGCATTGTCCAGCTGGGCACCTCCGGCCGCATCACCGAGATGCAGCGCGAGGAGTTCTTGGGCGACATGGACGAGGCCTACAACCTTATGATCCGCGACTACGCCAAGGACTCTTCCGAGGAGCATGCGCGCGCCATTCGCAAGCAGTTCCACGAGATGGCCAACCCGCAGCTGCGCTCGCCCAAGGTGGTCGCGCGTATCCTGGGCTACGACGACTACGGCGAGGACACCATCATGACGCCGCTTGGCCTGCGCACCCTCTCGCGCGTTTCTGTGGTGCGCGAGGGCATGGCCGACAAGATCGTGGATGAGTACGGCTCGCTCCAGGAGATCCTAGAGGCGGCCGAGGACGACTCCTCCAAGCTGGGCGAGATTGGCGTCAAGAACCCGGACGCCCTGGCCAACAGCCTGCACCGCATGTGGGGGCAGAGCGAATGAGCGCCCCCGAGACGTGTGCCTGCGCCGACGCTGCGCGCGTGGGCAAGGAAGGCAACAAGCCCGATACCGTGGCGATTATCGTTGCCGGTGGTACGGGCGAGCGCTTTGGCGACCCGCGCGGCAAGCAGTTTGTGGACCTCTGCGGCCTGCCGCTCATGTGCTGGCCACTTCTCGCCTTTGACCACGCGCCATCGGTTGGCCACATTGTGGTGGTGTGTGCGCCGGACCGTGTTGACACGGTGCGCGACGAGGTGCTCTCTCGCGTGACCCTGCTCACGCCCGTCACGCTTGCCCCCTCGGGAGACACGCGCCAGCAGTCTGTCGCGCATGGGCTTGCCGCCATGCCGCGTGGGTACGACTTTGTGGCCGTCCACGATGCGGCGCGCCCTCTCATCGAGACTAAGGTCATCGAGGGCGTCATTGCCTGCGTGCGAGAAGACCCCAAGCTTGCGGGTGCCATCTGCGCCACGCGCTCGGTGGACACGCTCAAGCTGGTCGAGGACGGCGTGATTATCGCGACGCCAGACCGTTCCTTCTACTGGGCCGCCCAGACGCCCCAGGTGTTCCGCACCCGTGCGCTCACCTCGGCGTACAAGTCTGCCGCCTGGGAGGGCTACCAGGGGACCGACGATGCCTCCCTCGTGGAGCGCCACGGTGGCAAGGTCCGCTGCTACGACTCCCCGCGCGACAATATCAAGGTCACGGTGCCGGAGGACCTGGCAATTGCCTGCACGGCGCTCGAGCAGCGACTGCTGATGTAACGCTGACCTTCTTGTCGCGTGGCGCCCTTCGGCGTTGTGGTGATGCCCAGGGGCCCGTTTCTGCGGCTCTCGCGTATAACATGCTTATGATTCACTCTGCAAAGGACCACTGCACAGATAGGTAGCCAGGCGCATGCCCCGGAGGTGGGCGGACATGACTCGTATTGGACATGGCTTCGACGTTCACGCGTTCACAGAAGGACGTCCGCTTGTTCTCGGCGGTGTCACCGTGCCCAGCGAGCGAGGTCTCGCGGGCCACTCCGACGCGGACGTGCTCGCCCATGCCCTTATGGACGCCATCTTGGGTGCCATGCGGGCCGGTGACATCGGCCAGCTCTTCCCCGATACCGACCCGGCCTACGAGGGGGCAGACTCTATGGTCCTGCTCTCGCGCGTGATGAAACTTGCCCGCGAGCAGGGCTTCTCGCTTATCGATGCGGACTGCACCGTTGCTGCCCAGGTGCCAAAGCTCGCGCCCTACCGCGAGCAGATGCGCCAGACAATGGCGCAGGCCATGGGTGTCGACGTGTCACAGGTGGGTGTCAAGGCAACCACAACGGAGCACCTTGGCTTCGTGGGACGCGAGGAGGGCATAGCCGCCTGGTCTGTGGTGCTTCTCGACAAAGATAGCGGCCAATAGCCCTTCTCGGAGAGGGTATGGCGATGCCTCTCGTATGGCTGGGCCTCTCGATTCCGCCCTTGTTACCGGAGCGTTTGAGTTCGAATGCGTTTCCCCTGTTGACAGCCCCGGACTCACAACGGCCCGGTAACAACGAACCTCTCGGATCGCGCCTTGTTACCGGCGCGTTGGCCGTGCGGCACGTTTGCCCAGATGGCCCTCTGGATCGTGTGGCGGCCCGGTAACAACGATGCTACTCGCTGCGGCATACCAGGGCGCCCGTCACGTTGCGTCAACTCCCATAGACACCATTCTGATCTGTACTCATTTGGTGGGCGCGAGGTGCAGGTCTACCGAAGAGTCTGCGCAAACTTCGTGTGCCAAGCCCATGTGGGGTTACTCTGTCTCGCATACGCGCGGCAGGGCACAGCTCCCGTTCCGCGCGTATCTGGACAGGCCGCGCACGATGTACCACGCACTTGAATCATCGCACCATCGCACCACGCGCCACATCACGATCTAGGCACCTCTGCACTTCGACAGAACGACATTGCCCCAACCCGCGCGGCCGGGAAGGAATCGCACATGTCCATCACTGCAGGCAAGTTCCCCGCTGCCGGCGCCTCTCGCGCCACTCGCGTGCTTCTCGCATGCGCTGCCCTTATCGCGGGACTCGTCCTTGCCCTCTCGCTGGGCCTTACCAGGGCGCATGCCACCACGCTCGACGAGACCTTGGCCGACGACGTCTTTGTGAACGAGCCTGGCAGCACCGGGCGCTGCACCATCTATGCCGCCACCAACATGCTTCGCCGGGCGGCACTTCTCAACGGCGACCTGGACTGGAGTTCGATTGCCACTTCGTCCATCCCGTCTTCCGGTGGCCTGCCTTTCAGCTTCTCGGTGAGCACGCAGGATGCCATCTACACCGTGGAGCACGGCTACATCACGGGCTCGACCGTGGAAGAGAGAACCGCAGAGCTTCTCGCCCTGCTTGACGAGAATCCCGCGGGCATCGTGCTGTACACGAGCACCGGTAACCCGCATGCCGTGACGCTCCTGGGCTACGACGAGAAGACCGGCACCTTTATTGCCCACGACTCGCTCACGGGCGCCACCTCGCCGCTTGACGAGTGTGTGAGCGTGCGCGTCTCCAACGCAAACGCCTACTGGTACGTAGCGAGCCCGGTGTCGGCGCCCGGCCCCATCTCGCTTCAGAATGCAACCGTCACGGTAGAGGATGCGGTGTATGCAGGGCAGGCCGTGACGCCGCAGGTAACGGTGACCCTTGACGGCACGACCCTCACCGAGGGGACCGACTACACGGTGAGCTACGTTGGCAACGACACCGTGGGTACCGCGCTTGCCGTCGTTACCGGCACGGGGAGCTACAGCGGAACCGCAACCGCCAGCTTTGAGGTGCTCGACGGTACCAAGGCGCTGGTAGGGCGCTGCGCGGGCAACGTCGAGGCGTCGACGGTCACGGGCCAGGGCGCCATGGCCACGTACGGCGCGGGCGTGCTGGGGCTGGCCGCCTAGGAGGCCCCCTCCCCAGTTGCTCCCCGGTGTGCTGCTACAATGCCAGTACTTGTGCACACATCCCAAGGAGCAAACCATGCAGATCTACAACACCCAGACGCACCGGAAGCAGGAGCTCGAACCCATCGAGCCGGGCAAGATTCGCATGTATGTCTGTGGCCCCACCGTCTATGACCAGATTCACATTGGCAACGCGCGCACGTTCCTCTCGTTTGACGTGATTCGCCGCTACCTCATGTACAAGGGCTACGAGGTCACCTTTGCCCAGAACCTCACCGACGTGGACGACAAGATCATCAACCGCGCCAACGAGCAGGGTCGCACCGCCGCAGATGTAGCAGAGGAGTTCTCCGACGCCTTCATCGAGCAGATGCACCGCTTTGGGATTCTCGATCCCGACATTCGCCCGCGCGCCACGCACGAGATTCAGGCCATGCAGGAGATGATCGAGTCCCTTATCGAGCAGGGCAACGCCTACGTGGCCGACAACGGCGACGTGTACTTCTCGGTGCGCTCGGACAACAACTACGGCATCCTCTCTGGGCGCGACCTTGACCAGATGCGCGCCGGCGAGCGCGTGGAGGTCAACGACCAGAAGCGCGACCCCTTCGACTTCGCCCTCTGGAAGGCCGCCAAGCCCGGTGAGCCCAGCTGGCCGAGCCCCTGGGGCGACGGTCGCCCTGGTTGGCACACCGAGTGCTGCGCCATGATCCACCGCTATCTGGGTACCCCCATCGACATCCACGGCGGTGGCGCGGACCTCGTCTTCCCGCACCACGAGAACGAGACCGCGCAGGCCATGTGCGCCTGGCACGAGCCGCTTGCCAACCTCTGGATGCACACCGGCATGCTCCGCGTGGACGGCGAGAAGATGTCAAAAAGCCTGGGCAACTTCTACACGCTCAAGGAGGTCCTTGACAAGTACCCCGCCGACGCCGTGCGCCTGCTCATGCTGCAGACCCACTACCGTGCGCCCCTCGACTTCTCCTTCGACCGCCTGGAAGGCGCCGTGGGCACCCTCGAGCGCCTGCGCACGTGCGAGAAGAACCTGCTCTGGGCAGCCAAGAACGGCACCGGCAGCGAGGAGCTCGACGCCACGCTGGACTCTGCCGTGAGCGAGACGCGCGACGAGTTCACGCGCCAGATGGACGACGACTTCAACACCGCCGGCGGCCTTGCTGCGATCTTCTCGCTTGTTACCTCCGCGAACACCTACCTTGCCGATGCCGGTACCGCCGCCGGAGGCAAGGCCGCCAAGGCCGCGGCGGAGGCACTGGCCGAGCTTGCGGGCGTCCTGGGCATCACGCTTGCCTCCGAGGAGGACGAGCTCCCCGCCGAGTTGGTGGGCCTTGCCGAGAAGTACGCCGGCTACCAGGGCGACTCAGCCGCCGAAGCCGCGGATGCGCTTATCGCCGCTCGCCAGGCGGCCCGCAAGGCGAAGGACTGGGGCACGGCAGACGGCATCCGCGATGCCATCACCGGGCTGGGCCTGGTCCTCGAGGATACTGCCGCGGGCTCTCGCCTGCGCAGGGCGTAGGTGATGGGCATGGCACGAGGCGACGCACGCCGAGGCTCGTCCCGCAAGGGACAGGGCTCTTCTCAGGCGGGGCGCGGCGGCCAGTACCGCGGGCGCGACCAGCGTGCAGGTTCGCGCGCGGGCGGCAACACTGGCCGTCAGGGTCAGGGGAGCCGCGGCCAGCGCGGCCCCCAGCGTTCCGCTGCGCGCCCGCAGCGTGCGGGTAACCGCCAGGACCAGCAGCGCCCCGCGACGCTTGGCTCCGACCTCATCGAGGGGCGCCGTGCCGTCGCGGAGGCGCTTGACGCCGGCATTCCCATTCGCACCGCCTACGTGCAGGATGGCGCCGGTTCGCCCGAGGGGACCGACAAGACGCTTGACACGCTGGTGCGCAGGCTTGCCGACGCCGGCGTGGAGTGCGAGAGCGTGCCCCGCTCACGCCTCGACCGTCTCTCAAGCCATGGTGCTCACCAGGGCATCGTCGTACGGACCAAGCCCTTCTCGTACGCGACTATCGAGGACGTCATTGCCGCAGCGGGCGAGGGAGACGCCCTGGTGGTCGTGCTCGACCACGTGACCGATGAGGGCAACTTTGGCGCTATCGTGCGCTCTGCCGAGGTAGTTGGCGCGGCGGGCGTGGTTGTTGCCAACGCCCGCGCCGCCACGGTTGGCCCGGGGGCCTACAAGACCTCGGCAGGCGCGGTGCTGCACCTTCCCATAGCCCAGGTCCCCAACCTTGCCCGCGCGATCGACCAGCTCAAGGAGGCCGGCTTCTGGGCCTGCGCCGCTACCGAGCATGCCGAACAGGACGTGTGGCATGCACCTGTCTACGGTAGGCTTGCCCTGGTCATGGGCTCGGAGGGGGAGGGTATCTCCCGTCTGGTGCTTGACCACTGTGACTTTGGCGCCAGGCTCCCGCAGCGCGGGCGCGTTGAGTCGCTCAATGTTGCCCAGGCAACCACGGTCATGTGCTATGAGTGGCTTCGCCGCGTGAGCGAGGGGGCGCGCTCGGATGCCTAGGCGCCCGCGTCTTGCGCTTCTCGTGGTCGACGGCTACAACGTGGTCCACGGGACGCCGCGCTATGCCGCGCTTATCGACGAGCACGCAGGCGCCGGCGCTCTGGCTGACGTGGCGCACCTCTCGCGCGACCCGTACGGGCACGACCCGTTCGATCGCGCCCGCGAGGCGCTCGTTGCCGACGTTGCCGCCTATGCCCAGGGTAGCTACGAACCTGTGGTGGTCTTCGATGCGGCAGGCAACCTCTCGAGCGAGCGCCCAAATTGGAGCACGGCGGGCGTGCACGTGGTCTTCTCGCGCACGGGCGAGTCCGCCGACACGGTCATAGAGCGTCTGGTCACAGAGGCGCGCCATGCCGAGAGGGACGTGTTGCTCGTGACTTCGGACAACACCATCCGCTACACCGTGGGTGGCATCCCGGTAACCACGGTCTCGAGCGCGCTTCTCGCACAGAACATGAGCATCGTGAACCAAGGCGTTGAAGAGGCGCGTGAGCGAGGGTCGCACACACATCTGAGCCTGGGAGATAGACTCGATGCCGAGACGCGCGCCAAGTTGGATAAGCTGCGCGGACGTAGGTAGGTGCAGGCCTTCTGTCCCCTCGCGTGCCAGATTGGTCCAAACACGCTATCATGTCCTCACCGCCGGTATGGCTCAATGGCAGAGCAACGGTTTTGTAAACCGTGGGTTGTGGGTTCGACTCCCTCTACCGGCTCCATTGTAAGCGGTAGGCCCACGGGCGCAAGAAGGTGCGCACAAAGCCCACTGCCATGCAGTGAGGGCCACGTAGCCCACTAGATCTACCTGCGAGTTTGCGCGAATTGTGCGGGAATCGTGGGATAGATACGCCCGGTACCGGGGTACGCGTTGACAGGATTATTTCCACGTCGTATTATTCACTCCGCTGCAGGGGGTTCGCCTCGTGCGGTACTTGAAAACGGAATGGGGATGTGGCACAGCGGCAACTGCGGCGGACTGTAAATCCGCTCCCTCTGGGTTCCTTGGTTCGAGTCCAAGCATCCCCACCATTTTCAAGTGCACGGCTCCATGCCGGTGTAGCTCAGCTGGTTAGAGCACGCGGCTCATACCCGCGATGTCACTGGTTCGAATCCAGTCACCGGTACCAGGCTTTTCTGCGGCGCTTCGGCGCCGCTGAGCATAAATAGGCGTATTTCTGTACCATGGAATGGCCGGAGAGGTTCGTTCCAAAAGGAGGATTGGCAATGGCCAAGGAGAAGTTCGATCGTTCTAAGCCGCACGTAAACATCGGTACCATTGGTCACGTCGACCACGGCAAGACCACGCTGACCGCGGCCATCACCAAGGTTCTCTCCGAGACCGAGGGCTGCAAGGCTCAGTACACCGCCTTCGAGAACATCGACAAGGCTCCCGAGGAGCGCCAGCGCGGCATTACCATCTCCGTTGCTCACGTCGAGTACGAGACCTGGGAGCGCCACTACGCTCACGTTGACTGCCCGGGCCACGCCGACTACGTCAAGAACATGATTTCCGGCGCTGCTCAGATGGATGGCGCCATCCTCGTTATCGCCGCTACCGACGGCCCCATGGCTCAGACCCGCGAGCACATCCTGCTCGCCCGTCAGGTCGGCGTTAAGTACATCATCGTCTTCCTGAACAAGTGCGACATGGTCGACGACGAGGAGCTCATCGACCTGGTCGAGATGGAGACCCGCGACCTTCTCTCCGAGTATGGTTACGACGGCGACAACACCCCGATCATCCGTGGCTCCGCTCTCGGCGCCCTCAACGGCGAGCAGAAGTGGGTCGACTCCATCATCGAGCTCATGCACACCGTTGACTCCTACATCCCCACGCCTGCTCGTGACAACGAGAAGCCGTTCCTGATGGCCGTCGAGGATGTCATGACCATCTCCGGCCGCGGCACCGTCGCCACCGGCCGTGTCGAGCGCGGTGAGCTCAAGCTCAACGAGCCCGTCGAGATCGTTGGCATCAAGCCTACCCAGACTTCCGTGGCCACCGGCATCGAGATGTTCCGCAAGACGCTGGACTTCTGCGAGGCTGGCGACAACGTGGGCATCCTGCTCCGTGGCATCAAGCGCGAGGACATCGAGCGTGGCCAGGTTCTCTGCAAGCCCGGCTCGGTTACCCCTCACACCAAGTTCACCGGCGAGATTTACGTTCTCACCAAGGAGGAGGGTGGCCGTCACACCCCGTTCTTCTCCGGCTATCGTCCCCAGTTCTACTTCCGCACCACTGATGTGACTGGCGACATCACCGAGCTCACCGACAAGGACGGCAACAAGGTCGAGATGGCCATGCCGGGTGACCACGTCACCATCGCCTGCGAGCTCATTCACCCCATCGCCATGGAGGAGGGCCTGTTGCGACGATTGTCGAGTAGCTTCTCTTAGAAGTGACCTCAAGGCCCGGCATCCGCAAGGGTGTCGGGCCCTTCTCTTGAGATTCGCGCCTACGGCCCCCTGGGCCACGCGTTTCTCAGCGCTTCCATTGCACATTCAAGACCACCTTTCGCGTGGATGTTATGTGAGGTAATCCGCAGAAAGGCCGTTAGCTTGACAGGAAGCGTTAGGTAATGGTAACGTTCTCCACCGCGCCATCTTCGAGGATGGCCTCGAAGTGACATGGTGTCTCAGGAGGATTCATGCGTACACTTGTTACACTTGCATGCACCGAGTGCACAACTACACCACGACCAAGAACAAGGCGAACACCCCTGATCGCCTTGAGATGAAGAAGTATTGTCCGTGGTGCCGTAAGCACACGCTTCACCGCGAGACCCGCTAAACTAGGTGGGTCCACACACGCCAGTAGTTCAATTGGTAGAGCATCGGTCTCCAAAACCGAGTGTTGAGGGTTCGAGTCCTTCCTGGCGTGCCAGAATTTCCCACCGGCTTTCCCTTCGGGGTTAGCCGGTTTCCATGTAAGAACAAGGACAGGAACAAGAGGAGTGTCCGCAAGGCGCGTGCCCAGAAGCGCGCCGAGCGTGAGGCCGCTCAGGCTGCCTCCGCCGCTTCCTCGAAGCCCCAGAAGGCTGAGGGCGCAAGCAAGCAGGCGGCTGCTGCCACTGCCAAGGCGCCCGAGAAGCAGAACAAGCCCGCCAAGGCGAGCAACAAGAAGCCGGGTCTTGGCAAGCGCATCAGCAACTACTTTGCCGCCGTGCGCACGGAGATGAAGCGAGTGGTGTGGCCCTCGAAGGACGAGCTTCGCAACTACTCTGTTGCCGTGATTGTCTCTCTCGTGGTCTTTGGCATCGCTCTCTGGCTCGTCGACACCGGCATCGTGGCCTTGCTCGTTGGCTACACGAGTTTGGGGGCATAGGCCATGGCTAAGCGTTGGTACGTCATTCACACGTACTCCGGGTACGAGAACAAGGTCAAGACCGATCTCGAGCACCGCATCGAGACCTATGGCATTGGTGACAAGGTCGTGGACATCCAGATCCCGACCGAGGAGGTCACCGAAGTCAAGGACGGCGGCAAGCGCGAGACCAAGGAGGCCAAGGTCTTCCCGGGCTACGTCCTCGTCCGCATGGAGGTAGACGACAACACCTGGGCTGTCGTGCGCAATACGCCCGGCGTCACTGGCTTTGTTGGCCTTGACGGCAAGCCCACGCCGCTCCGTCGCGACGAGTTCGACAAGATCATGCGTCGCGGTGGCGTGCGCACCAGCGCAGCCGCTCCCGCGCCCAAGCGCACCTCGACCAACATCGAGCCCGGCATGTCCGTGCGTGTCCTCTCCGGACCTCTGGCAGATTTCGACGGCCAGGTCTCCGAGGTCAACGCCGAGGCAGGCAAGGTCAAGGTCATGCTCATGATTTTTGGCCGCGAGACCCCCGTCGAGCTCACGCTCGACCAGATCTCGGTCATCAGCTAGGAACTTCTGGCAGGTCCCGTATCGGTGAGGATGGCTTCTCGGGCGCCTGCGTGAAGATAGATACAAAGCACGCTCTCCAGGAGGAACATCATGCCCAAGAAGAAGGTTACTCACTTCATTAAGCTCCAGATTCCGGCCGGCGCCGCCAACCCTGCGCCTCCCGTTGGACCCGCCCTTGGCGCTGCCCAGGTCAACATCATGCAGTTCTGCCAGGCCTTCAACGCTGCCACCAAGGACCAGGCCGGCGACATCATCCCCGTTGAGATCACGGTCTACGAGGACCGCACGTTCGACTTCGTGACCAAGACTCCGCCTGCGGCTCACCTCATCAAGAAGGAGCTTGGCCTCAAGAGCGGCTCCGGCGTTCCCCAGCGTGACAAGGTTGGTCAGCTCACCCAGGAGCAGCTCACCAAGATCGCTCAGATCAAGATGCCGGACCTCAACGCCAACGACATCGAGGCCGCCAAGAAGATCGTTGCCGGCACCGCTCGCTCCATGGGCGTCACCATCGCCGAGGACTAGCATCAACCAGGCACCACGCGCCCCCCTCGGGGCGCCTCTCAGGATATGGCGGGTTTACCGCCAACTATGTGGGAGGGCCAAAGCCCGTTGACCACAGGAGGTATCACATGCCAAAGCACGGAAAGAACTACAACGCCGCTGCCGCCAAGGTCGAGGCCGGCAAGGTCTACTCGCCTAAGGAGGCCATGACGCTCGCCAAGGAGCTCTCCTCCGCCAAGTTCGACGAGACCGTCGAGGTCGCCATTCGTCTGGGCGTCGACACCCGCAAGGCCGACCAGAACATTCGTGGCTCCATCTCGCTGCCTAACGGCACCGGCAAGACCGTTCGCGTTGCCGTCTTTGCCGATGGCGCCAAGGCCGCAGAGGCCGAGGCTGCCGGCGCTGACATCGTCGGCTCCGACGACCTCATCGAGGAGGTCCAGAAGGGCAACATCAACTTCGACGCCGTCATCGCCACGCCCAACCTTATGGGCAAGGTCGGCCGTCTCGGCCGTATCCTCGGCCCCCGCGGCCTCATGCCTAACCCCAAGCTGGGCACCGTGACCATGGACGTCGAGAAGATGGTCAAGGAGCTCAAGGCCGGCCGCGTCGAGTACCGCGCCGATCGTTATGGCATCTGCCACGTCCCCATGGGCAAGGCGTCCTTCGACGTCAAGGCGCTTGTCGAGAACTACGGCGCGCTCCTCACCGAGCTGCTGCGCGTCAAGCCCTCGAGCGCAAAGGGCAAGTATGTCAAGTCCATCGTGATCTCCACCACCATGGGCCCTGGCATCAAGGTTGACACCACCAAGACCCGCGACTTCATGGAGGACTAGCTCCTCTCGCATCGTAGTATGCAAGCCCCGCTCACGTGAGCGGGGCTTTCTTTATGAGACAAGGGGACAGTCCCTTTGTCTCATCGCGTGCAATTCCGGGCGCTTATGTGTCGATGGCGTGTCTCGCCGGGGCATCTTGACGCGCAGGCGTCTCGCGTGTAAGAATACCCAATGCAGGTTTTTAGCCTGCACTGCACACATTGCACGTCCCGCTGCCAAAGACAGCCGGTGCCTTAAGGCTCAAAGGGGAAACCCGCCTGCCGAGGTGGTCTCAGTTATGAACCTATGAGGCCCCGTTTGGCTGCGCCAAGCGGGGCCCTCTCATGCGAGGGGCCCGCCGCGTCGGCGGATCGTGCCCGGAAACGCATGAGAAGGAGGTGTTCATCCAAGGGCGTCTTTGTCGTCGACTACCGCGGTCTCACCGTCAAGGAGGCCCAGGAGCTCCGTCGCGCCCTGCGCGAGGCCAACGCACACATGAAGGTCTACAAGAACAACATCGTGCGCATTGCCCTCAACGAGGCCGAGATGCCCAACATCGACGACATGCTCAAGGGCACCTGCGCCTACGTCTTCTACGAGAAGGATCCTGTCGAGGCCGCCAAGGTCCTGAAGCAGGAGGCCGACAAGCTCAAGAAGATGCAGATCCTGGGTGGCATCGCCGACGGCAAGGCCATTTCGGCCGAGGAGGCTCTCGCGTACGCCGAGCTCCCGTCCCGCGACGAGCTGCTCGCCAAGCTCGTGTACGTCATTGGCAGCCCGCTCTCCGGCATTGCGCAGGTGTGCGCTGGTCCCGCCAGGGGCCTCGTCACCGCGCTCCAGGCGGTCGCCGACAAGCAGGCCGCCTAGCGCCCTGCCGCACTACACGCACTACCCGCACTACCAGACAAACCTGAGGGCACACAAGGTGCCCCAACGCAAAGGAGAATTAGCATGGCTGCTACCAAGGAAGAGATCATCGAGGCCATCAAGGAGATGCCCGCCCTCGAGCTTTCCGAGCTCGTCCACGAGCTGGAGGACGTCTTCGGCGTGCTGACCTCCTTCGGCTCCAACAAGATCGCCGTCATCAAGGTCGTCCGTGCCCTCACCAGCCTCGGCCTCAAGGAGGCCAAGGACAAGGTGGAGTCCGCTCCTACCGTCCTGCTCGAGGGTGCCAAGAAGGAGGACGCCGAGGACGCCAAGAAGCAGCTCGAGGAGGCCGGCGCCACCGTCACCCTGAAGTAACTTCGGGTTTCTCGGACGCTCTGCTTGAGTTCAAGGGGTCGGGCCGCATGGCTCGGCCCCTTTTGTATGCGGGGTGCGGGGGACCTTAACAGCGCCTATGTGCTTGCCGTCGCTCCGGTAAAGGGGTTGCCTCCTAGCCCGACTCGTTGTTACCGGCACGGAAGATCGAGAAACCCTCAACTGCGGAAACTCAGCGGCACCTTGCCGGGGCGGTAACAAGCGTGCGTTGCAGCAAGCCGTTGTTACCGGCACGTCTAGGTTTTGGTGTATTTGCCCAGTTGATGCCCCGCAGCCTTAATGGAACGGTAGCAAGCCGTCATATCCTGGCGCCGCGTCCGGCCCTTGGGTGCCAGTGACTCGCCGAGCCCCCATGATTCCTCCACAAGCTTTCTGGGATTTTGCGGGAAACGCGTGAAAACTTGGAGAATCTAATAGAAAATGCTGAGCAAGTCAAGACTTGTTGTTGACGAGAGTCTTGACCTTGGCTAGATTACTAGTTTGCGACAATTGCCGCCTTCCACCCTTTTGAAGGAGGAAAAGCCTGGTGTCTACCGCAAAGACTTCTCTTACTAAACCGCAGAAGGATTCGTTCAAGCACTTCATGACCGACGGCATCGCCGAGTCCTTCGCGGAGTTCTCTCCCATCGAGAACTCTGCCGGGACCATGCAGGTGACCTTCGGCGAGCACCAGTTTGGTGACCCGTCCCACAGCCTGGCCGAGTGCCGCGCAAAGGACCTGTCTTACCAGGCGCCTCTCTTCGTGGATGTGCGCTTCATCAACAAGGAGACCGGCGAGATCAAGGAGCAGCTCGTCTTCATGGGCGACTTCCCGCTCATGACTGACCGCGGCACTTTCATCATCAATGGCTCTGAGCGCGTTGTGGTCTCCCAGCTGGTCCGCTCGCCCGGCGTGTACTTCGCCGCCGAGATGGACTCTGGCGTTCTCGTCCACCGCGTCCAGTTCATCCCCGCGCGCGGCGCGTGGCTCGAGTTTGAGGTCGACAAGCGCGGCCACCTCGTGGTCTCCATCGATCGCAAGCGTCGCCAGAGCGCGACGTCGTTCCTGCGTGCCCTTGGCATCGCCGAGACCGACGACGAGATCCTCTCGCTTCTCGGCGACTCCGACGTTGTCCGCTCGACCATCGAGCGCGACGTCGCGACTACGCGCGAGGACGCCCTTCTCGAGATCTATCGTCGTCAGCGCCCCGGCGAGCCCCCCACCGTGGACTCCGCCCGCTCGCTGCTCGACGGCCTCTACTTCAACCCGCAGCGCTACGACCTGGCTCGCGTTGGCCGCTACAAGGTCAACAAGAAGCTCGGCCTCGACGTCGACGCCAACGAGCGCGTGATCACCAGCGAGGACATCGTGGCGGCCCTCCGCTATCTCCTTGCCCTCCACGCCGGCGACGAGACCAAGCACACCGACGACATCGACCACTTTGGCAACCGTCGCGTGCGCACCGTGGGTGAGCTTGTCCAGAACCAGTTCCGCATTGGCATGAGCCGCATGGAGCGCGTCGTGCGCGAGCGCATGGCCTCCCAGGATGCCGACGACATCACGCCGCAGTCGCTGATCAACATTCGCCCAATCGTGGCGGCCATCAAGGAGTTCTACGGCTCCTCTCAGCTGTCGCAGTTCATGGACCAGGCCAACCCGCTGGCTGGCCTCACGCACAAGCGTCGTCTCTCGGCCCTTGGTCCTGGCGGCCTTGCCGGCCACAAGTCCGGATCCAGCCGCCGCACCAACGTGCCTACGGCCGTCCGCGACGTCCACAACTCGCACTACTCCCGCATGTGCCCCATCGAGACCCCCGAGGGCCCCAACATCCCCAAGACGCGCCGCTTTGTGGTCGTGGACTCCAAGGGCAACATCACCAACCCCGACCGAGTCATTGCCCGTACGCGCGACTTCGACGGCTCCTTTGGTGCCCCTGCACAGGTCGAGGTCTCTGACGTCGACTTCATGGACGTCTCGCCCCGCCAGATGCTCTCCGTCGCCGCGAACCTCATCCCGTTCCTCGAGCACGATGACGCCAAGCGTACCCTCATGGGCGCCAACATGCAGCGCCAGGCCGTGCCTCTGATTCGTCCGCACGCCCCGTATGTGGGCACGGGCATGGAGGCTCGCGCGGCTCTCGACTCTGGTGAGGTCATCTGCGCCGCTCACACTGGCGTTGTGGATAAGGTCGACGCCGCTCACGTGGTTGTCTACTCCGACGAGCATGGCGCCGAGGAGTACGACCTGCCTAAGTACCAGCGCTCCAACCAGAGCACCTGCATCAACCACCGTCCCATCGTGCACGTGGGCGATCACGTAGAGGCTGGCCAGCCCCTGGCCGACGGCACCTCGATTGACCACTCCGAGCTCGCACTCGGCGTGAACCTCACCGTGGCCTACATGCCGTGGGAGGGCTACAACTACGAGGACGGCATCATCGTCTCCGACCGTGTGGTCCAGGAGGACCTGCTCACCTCGATCAACATCTCCCGCAACCAGTCCGAGGAGATGCTCGCAAACCTCGACGATGACGGCATCATCCGCATCGGTGCCGAGGTCGGCCCCGGCGACATCCTGGTGGGCAAGGTTACGCCCAAGGGCGAGACGGCCCTCACGGCCGAGGAGCGCCTGCTCCGTGCCATCTTTGGCGCCAAGGCCCACGATGTGCGCGACACCTCGCTCAAGATGCCTCACGGTGCCTACGGCCGCGTCGTCGACGTCGTTCGCTTTAGCCGCGAGGCCGGAGACGACCTCCAGCCTGGCGTGAACGAGCTCGTCCGCGTCTTCGTTGCTCAGCGCCGCAAGATCCAGCAGGGCGACAAGATCTCCGGCCGCCACGGCAACAAGGGTGTTGTCTGTAAGGTCCTGCCCGTTGAGGACATGCCCTACATGGCCGACGGCACGCCCGTGGACGTCCTTCTCGACCCGCTGGGCGTTCCTTCTCGTATGAACGTGGGCCAGCTGCTCGAGTGCCACCTCGGCTGGGGCGCTACCCACGGCTGGGATGACACCACGCCGGACTCCAAGACCTACGTCCCCGGCCCCATCCCCGTGGCCACGCCCGTCTTTGACGGCGCGACCGACAAGGAGGTCGCCGAGATCATCCGCCGTACCAACGTGAACCTCATGAACAAGGCCATGCTGGAGTACGGCAAGCACATGAACGCCGACTTCGTGCCGCAGCTCAACGACCGCGGCAAGACCACGCTCTACGACGGCCGCACGGGCGAGGCGTTCAAGAGCCCCATCACGGTGGGCACCTCCTACATCCTGAAGCTCGGCCACATGGTCGACGACAAGATCCACGCGCGTTCGACCGGCCCCTACAGCCTCGTCACGCAGCAGCCTCTGGGCGGCAAGGCCCAGTTCGGCGGCCAGCGCTTCGGCGAGATGGAGGTCTGGGCCCTCTACGCCTACGGCGCGGCAAACGTCCTGCACGAGATGATGACCATCAAGTCCGACGACACCAACGGTCGTGTGAAGACCTACGAGGCCATCGTCAAGGGCGAGAACGTTCCTTCGCCTGGCATCCCCGAGTCCTTCAAGGTCCTCGTCAAGGAGATGCGCTCTCTCGCGCTCGACATCGAGCCCATCTCCTACAAGAAGAAGGCCGAGCCCAAGCCTGAGGAGGAGAAGAAGGCCGCGGTCAAGGAGAACCCCGTGGACGTCTTCGCCAACATCAAAACCACCGATGACCTCGTCAAGGGCCTTGCCCGCGACCTCGGCGAGTCCGACGACCTCGTCGGCGACGCCAACAGCGATAAGGAGTAGCGACTGTGGCAGAATTCGATA
>CACYGL010000022.1 GCA_902773995.1 uncultured Coriobacteriaceae bacterium
CGGTCGGCGGCCCCGCAGGGCTGACAAGAAGATAGCCCCCCGGCCGTCGCCGGGGCCATCAATCAGCCTACGGGAAACCGTCTCAGACTGTAATGGGGGTTCACCTCAACGGCCTGTGCGAGAAGGAAGCCGCCGGCGCCCTGAGAGAGCCCTGGAATGAGACAAAGGGACTGTCCCTTTGTCTCATTCCAGCTCGCGGGTGCCGGTCCAGAGCTGCCAGTACTCGCCGCGCTGCGCGAGCAGCTCCTCGTGCGTGCCACGCTCTACGATGCGCCCGTGCTCAAGCACCATGATCGCGTTGGCGTTGCGCACCGTGGAGAGCCGGTGCGCAATCACGAAGACCGTGCGGCCGCGCATGAGGGCGTCCATCCCGCGCGCGATGAGCGCCTCGGTGCGCGTGTCCACGCTCGAGGTGGCCTCGTCCAGGATGAGTACCGGCGGGTCGCTCACGGCCGCGCGGGCAATGGCGATGAGCTGCCGCTGGCCCTGGCTGAGGTTCGCGCCGTCGGCCGTGACCAGCGTGTCGTAGCCATGCGGCAGGCGCGAGATGAACGAGTCCGCGTTTGCCACGCGCGCGGCGTGCCGCACCTCCTCGTCGGTGGCGTTGAGCTTGCCAAAGCGGATGTTGTCGGCAATGCTCCCGCGGAAGAGGTGCGTGTCTTGCAGCACGATGCCCAGAGACGAGCGAAGCGAAGCCTTCTTGATGTTGCGCACGTCGATGCCGTCGTAGGTTATCTTGCCCGAGCGCACGTCGTAGAAGCGATTGATGAGATTCGTGATGGTAGTCTTGCCTGCGCCCGTGGAGCCTACAAAGGCGATCTTCTGCCCAGGCTTGGCAAAGAGCGAGAGGTTCGCCAGAACCGTCTGGCCTTCGTCGTAGCCAAAGGTGACGTTCTCAAAGCGCACGTCGCCGGCGAGAGGGACCGTGGTGCCGTCCTCGCGACGCCACTGCCAGCCCGCGGCACCGGCCGCCATGCGGCGGGTGGAGCTGGCGGCGGCGTTCTCCGCTGCGGGGGCGTCGCCGTCCGCCTCCGCGTCGCCGCCCGCGCCCACGCGCTCCAGCGTGACCGTGCCCTCGTCCTTCTCGGCAGGCTCTTCCATCACCGAGAAGACCCGCTCCGCACCGGCAAGCGCCGTGAGCATGAAGTTGCCCAGCTGCGTGAGCTGGTTGATGGGCATGGCCGCCTGTCGAACAAACACCAGGTAGCTTGCCAGACTGCCCACGCCCATGTGGCCGCCTATGGCAAGTGCCGCGCCCACCACGGCCACCACGGCGTAGTTGGTGTACGAGATGGCCACCGTCGCCGGCACCATCGTCGAGGCGTAGGCCTGGGCGCCGGTGCCGCTTGTCCGCAGGTCCTCGTTGAGCGCCCGGAAGCCCTCGAGGTTCTCGCCCTCGTGGTTGAAGACCTTCACGACTTTCTGGCCTGCTATCATCTCCTCCACGTAGCCGTCAAGCGCGCCCAGGGTGCGCTGCTGCTGCGAGAAGAGCCGCTTGGAGCGCCTGCCCGAGAAGCGCACGTAGGCCACGATAATCGCGTCGCAGGCCAGCGTGATGAGCGTGAGCCGCCAGTCGAGGACCACCAGAAGAACGATGGTCCCCACGGTCTGGATGGCCGCCTGAACCATGTTGGCAAACCCGTTGTTGAGCGCCTCCGAGATGGTGTCCACGTCGTTGGTGAAGTAGCTCATCACGTCGCCGTTGCGCGTGTGGTCGAACCACGAGAGCGGTAGCGACTCAATGTGGCCGAGAAGGTCTCGGCGAATGTCAAAGACCACACGCTGCGCGGCGCGGACCATGGTCTGGGTGTAGCCAACGCTTGCGGCCACGCCTGCCGCGTAGATGGCGGCAGTTAGCGCGACGAGATGGACGAAGCGCGTCCAGTCGCCGGCTCCCACGGCGTCTACCACGGGTTTTATCATGTACGTTCCGGCGAGGTTTGCCCCGCCTGTCACGCAGACCAGAACCGCCACGGCCAAAAGCTGCCAGCGGGCGTGGCCTAGGTACGAGAGGAACCTTCTCAGCGTGTGCCGCAGGTCCTTGGGGCCCGCGGGGGCGCCTCCTCTACCGGGCATTGGGGGCCTCCTTCCTGGTGGCGGTTGCGGGCGCGACGGTCCCGGCGGGCACGACGGTCCCGGCTGCGGTCGCGGTGCCGCCCACCTGCGACTCATAGAGCTCGCGATAGATGTCGTCCGTCTGCAGCAGCTCCTCGTGCGTGCCCGTGGCGTGCACGCGCCCGTCCTCGAGCACCACGATCTGGTCGGCGTCCATGACGGAGGCCACGCGCTGCGCAATCACGACCTTGGTGACGTCCGTGAGCTGGGCAAGGTTCTTACGTATGCGGGCGTCGGTGGCCATGTCGCACGCCGAGGTCGAGTCGTCGAAGACCAGCACGCGGGGGTGCTTGAGCAGCGTGCGAGCAATGCAGAGGCGCTGCTTCTGGCCGCCGGAGACGTTGCCGCCACCGTGGCCAAGGTCTGCGCCAAGCCCGCCAATGCGGTCCAGGAACTCGTCGGCGCAGGCCAGCTGACAGGCGCGGAGCAGCTCCTCGTCCGTCGCCGCGGCGTTGCCCCAGCGCAGATTGTCGCGGACGGTGCCCGTGAACAGGACGTTCTTCTGGAGCACAATGCCCACGCCATCGCGCAGCGCCGCAAGGTCGTACTGGCGCACGTCGTGGCCGCCCACCTCTACGCTGCCGGAGCTTGCGTCGTAGAGGCGCGCCATGAGCTGCACGAGCGAGGTCTTGCCGGAGCCCGTGGCACCCAGCACGCCCACGGTGGAGCCGGGGGCAAAGTGCAGGCTCACGTGCGAGAGCACGTTCTTCTCGGCCGTGGGGGAGTACTTGAAGCTCACGTCGCGGAAGGCTACGTCGCCGGTCTGCACGCGGTCGATGCCGTGCTCGGGACTCTCTATGGCGGGCTTCTCGCGCAGCACCTCGCTCACGCGGTGGATGCTCGTGACGGCGCGTGCCAGGAGGAGAAAGACGTTCGAGATCATCATCAGCGAGTTCATGATGAGCAGGACGTAGCTCATGAATCCCGTGAGCGTGCCCACGCCCATCTCGCCTGCCATGATCATCTGGCCGCCAAACCACAGGAGCGCCACGCTGGCCACGTTCATCGAGAGCGTGAAGACGGGCGTGTTGATCACGGCGGTCCTAAACGTGCGCGTGGCGGCGTTTGCCAGACGCGCGTTGACCTGCTCGAAGCGCTCGGCCACGTAGCCCTCTCGCACGTAAGCCTTGATGGCGCGGATGGCCACGAGGTCTTCCTGGAGCGTGTCGTTGAGCTGGTCCATCGCGTGCTGCATGGTCCCAAAGAGCGGCGCCACGTGGTGCACGATAAGCGCCAGGGCACAGGCAAGCGCGGGCAGGATGACAAAGAAGACCACGGCAAGCTTGGCGCTCATGGTGCAGGCGATGATAAGGCCGCACACGAGCATGACCGGGCCTCTCAGCATGGGCCTAAAGCCCATCACGAGGGCGTTCTGTATCACGGTGACGTCGGTGGTCATGCGCGTGACCAGGGAGGACGTGTCAAAGTCGTCGAGGTTCGAGAAGGCGAAGTCCTGCACGTGAGCGTATTCCGCCTCGCGGAGGCCGGCGCCAAAGCCCATGGCGACCTGGGCCGAGAAACGCGCGTAGCCCAGCCCCAGGGCACCGGCGACGGCTGCCAGCGCCACCATGCGGGCGCCCAGCGCAAGGACGAGCCCCATGTCGCCGGTGGTCACGCCCACGTTGACGATGCTGGCCATCACAAAGGGGATGCAGAGTTCGAGCGTGGCCTCGGTGAAGGCGCAGAGCGCGGCGAGCACGAATTGCCTGTGGTAGGGCTTGAGGTAGCGGGAGACGAGGGCGAGGTCGCTCATTGCGCACCTCCTTGGGGGGCCGCGGGGTGCGGCGCGGCAGCGGGGTGCGTCGTGGTCGCCGGGGCCGCCGGGTGCGCCGGGGCGCTGGCGGTTGCGAGGTTCTCGTGCACGCGCGCGAGAAGGCCGGCAAGCGTCGCGCGCTCCTCGGCGGAAAGACCGGCGAGCGTGACGTCCTGCTCGCCATCGCAGATGCTGTCCCATGCGGCAAGCGCGCCGTGGCCGGTCGCGGTGAGCTCCACGGTCTTGGTGCGGCGATCTTGTCCGCGCGTGGTGCGCACAAGGCCCGCCTGGCGGAGCAGGTCGAGCATGCGCGAGATGGCGGCGTCGTCCACCTCGAAGTACGTGGCCATCTCATGCTGGGTGCTTGTGCCGTGGACGGCCAGGTAGGCGAGGAGTTTGGGCTGGCCGGGGCCAAGGCCAAGGTGCGCCATGCGCGGCCGCAGGTAGTTTATCTGCGCGTGGTAGGCGCGATAGAGCAGCATGTGCATGTCGTCGAGGGAGCGTCCTTCCTGCTCCATGGCGTTCTCCTCTCATGAGACAAAGGGGCAGTCCCTTTGTCTCATTGATAAGGGAGAGCCCGTATCTTGACGTATCAAGTAATCGCATTCAGCGTATCGCGTGTCGGCGTGGCTGCGACTGCTACCACGAGCCGTCACAAAGTTGACGCATCAAGGATTCACGAGTGGGGTGCGCGCCCGCCCTCAAGGCACCGCACGTGATAGGGTATGGGCGCACTTCTCGCCCTAGCGCCGGCCGGCGCCGTCTGCAAGGAGAATCCATGCGCATACCCAAGCTCATTGCCAGCGACATCGATGGCACCATGCTCGTAAACTGGTCGCCGCGCTTCTCGCCGCAGATGCTGGGGCTTGTCGAGCGCATTGTGGACGCGGACATCGTCTTTGTGCCCGCCTCGGGCAGGCAGTACACCAACCTGCGCCGTCTCTTCTCGCCCGTGGCCGACCGTATTCCGTATGTGTGCGAGAACGGCGCACTTGCCATTCTTGGCGACGAGCTGGTCTACCGTGCCACGATGGACGACGGCCTTGCGCGTGAGATCATCGAGGACATGCTGGCCGACCCCGGCTGCGAGCCGGTGGTCTCGGGGATGCGGACGGTCTACGTGCGCACTGGCGCCCCCGAGCTGGTGGATCACCTTGTGAACGTGACGGGCTACAACGTGACCGAGTTGGATGACCTCACGCGCATTCCGGAGCCCTTTATGAAGGTCTCGGCGTACTGCACCGACGGCGTTCCGCGCAAGCAGCACTGGCACGAGCGCTTTGGCACGCGGTGCACGGTCAAGGTCACGGGCTTACAGTGGCTCGACCTCATGCCCAATGGCGTCGACAAGGGCGTTGCCCTGTCTGCGCTGGCCAAGCGCCTGGGGATTGCGGCCGATGACTGCATGGCGTTTGGCGATGCCGAGAATGACATTGAGATGCTCGAGTGGGCGGGGTGTCCTATCACGATGGAGACGTCGCAGCCTTTGGTGCTGCCGCTTGGCCGGTACCGCACCGACACCGTCGAGCACGCGTTCGAGCGGATCTTGGACGGCTCTGGGTTCGACTGGTAGCACGGCCACGTGGGGTCCGGCCTGAGGGGGGGAGAAACCTGCGACTTAATAGCAGTTAGCCATGTGCGCCGCTGAGAAAAGCCGCAGGTAGGGAGGTTGTGGCTTTTTGTCGGACTGCTATTAAGCCGCAGGTTTCCTGGGGTAGCTGGCTCCTCTCGGCAAAACGACGTACGAGCAGCGATTTCCTACGCACTAGCTGCGGAAACGCGCCCTCCGGCGTCTAGCGCGCCCGGCGAGAACGTCGCTCGCCGCGACCTGCGTTCCCGCCGCCGCCCGCACGCCCGCCGCGACCCGCACCCGTCGCCCGCACCCGCGGCCGCTCGGGCCGCACCAGGCACTTGGGCCCGTAGCCGATGAGGTCCTCGCGGTGCGCGCGATGCAGCGCCTCCACCACCAGGTCGTAGTTCTTGGGGTCTCGGTACTGGATCAGCGCGCGCTGCATGGCCTTCTCGTGCGGATTGGTGGGACAATAGACGTGCTTCATGGTGCGCGGGTCGAGCCCCGTGTAGTAAATGCAGGTGCTCACCGTCGATGGGGTGGGGTAGAAGTCGCTCACCTGCTCGGGGTTGTAGCCCAGGTCGCGGCAGAACTCCGCCAGTTTGACCGCGTCCTCCATCGTCGACCCGGGGTGCGAGCTCATGAGGTAGGGCACCACGTACTGCTCCTTGCCGCATGCGCGCGAGGCCTTCTCGAACTCGTGGACAAATCGCTCGTAGACGTCGTTTGAGGGCTTGCCCATCACGCGCAGCACGTCGTCGCACACGTGCTCGGGAGCTAGGCGCAGCTGGCCGGACGTATGGTACTCGGCCAGCTCGCGGATGAAGGTGTGGTCCTTGTCGTAGAGCGCGTAGTCAAAGCGGATGCCGCTGCGGATGAAGACCTTCTTGACGCCGGGGATCGCGCGGAGCTTGCGCAGCAGGCCCACATAGCGCTCGTGGGTCACGCGCAGGTTGGGGCACGGCTCGGGCGCAAGGCAGCGCCGGTCGACGCATGCGCCGGCCTTGGCCTGTTTGGGGCAGGCGGGCTGCATGAAGTCTGCCGTTGGTCCGCCGACGTCGTTGATGTAGCCCTTGAAGTCGGGGTCGTGCGTCATGGCCGTGGCCTCGGCCACGAGCGACTCGTCGCTTCTCGCCTGGATGATGCGCCCCTGGTGGAAGTTGAGCGCGCAGAACGAGCATTCCCCCAGGCAGCCGCGGTTGCTTGAGAGCGAGAACTTCACCTCGGCAATGGCCGGGATGCCACCGGCCGCGTCGTACATGGGGTGCGCGGCGCGGGTGTAGGGCAGCTCATAGACCGCGTCGAGCTCCGGCGTGGTGAGCGGCTTTGCGGGCGGGTTCTGAATTACGTAGACGCCGTGCTCGTACTCCTCGACCAGCGGGTGCGAGAGGTACGGGTTGAGGTTTCTGCACTGGATGCCAAAGCTGCGCGCGTACTCGGTCTTGTCGGCGCGCATGGCCTCCCAGGTGGGAAGTGTCACGGGGTCCACGCACTGTTCGGTGGCTCTCGCCCGGTAGACCGTGCCGGCGATCCAGCTGATGTCGTGGACGTCCACGCCGCCGTCGAGCGCGTCTGCAATCTCGACGATGGAGCGCTCGCCCATCCCGTAGGAGATGATGTCGGCACCGGAGTCCAGAAGAATTGAACGCTTGAGCGAATCCGACCAGTAGTCGTAGTGTGCAAGTCGTCGCAGCGATGCCTCGATGCCGCCCAGCACGATGGGCACGTGCTTGTACGTGCGGCGGATCAGGTTGCCGTAGACCACGTCCGCATGGTCGGGGCGCAGGCCCATCTCGCCGCCGGGGGAGTAGAAGTCTTTGGGGCGGCGGTGCTTGGCCACGGTGTAGTGGTTGACCATCGAGTCCATGTTGCCGCTGCATACGAGAAACGCCAGGCGTGGCTCGCCCAGGACGGTGACGCTTGCCGGGTCGCGCCAGTCGGGCTGCGCGATGACGCCCACCTTGTAGCCGTGCGACTCCAGCACGCGCGTGATGATGGCGCAGGCAAACGACGGGTGGTCAACGTAGGCGTCGCCGCTCACAAAGACGAAGTCGCACTGGTCCCAGCCGCGCGCCGCCATGTCCTCGCGCGAGACAGGGAGAAAGGCCGAGCGGTCCGGGCCGTGGTGTGCCTGCGCCGAGACGGGCTTGCCGCCGTGGGCGCGGTGGGGGTCGTGCGTGCCGTGCGCGCCGCAGTGGCCGCCGTGACCACCTTGCGCGCCGCCGTGGCCGCCGTGGGTGCGATGGCCGCCGTGCGCGCCGGCGTTGCTCCGTGACCCGTCGTGCCCGCGCTGTTGAGACTCGCGCGTCTTCTCGTCCATGCGTCCTCTTTTCTCTGCGTATCCGCAACAAGTGTAGTAGAAAGGGCAGCTCAAGCGCCCGCAGGCACCGGCGGCGCCACGTCGCGACATTGCGTCATGAAATTGGCAGCGGAATGTCAGTAACGTGTAACCTGCCAGCGAGAGCGCCATATTTGGTTGCATCAGGTATGATGCTTGCGCAAACAATCGAAAGGTAACGCCTACATGGTCAGCTTCTCCCAGTTTGTCGCAGCCGTCCAGACCAATCCGTTCCTCGCCTTGGTCATGGTCCTGGTCATCGGGACCATCTTCGTAAACGGCGCGACGGACGCCGCGAACGCCATCGCCGAGCCCGTTGGCACGCGTGCCATTGGCGTCAACCAGGCAATCACCATGAGCGTGATATGCAACTTTGTGGGTCTCATTGGCATGACGCTCATCTCCACGGCCGTTGCCAACACCATGAGCGGCATGGTCGACTTTGGTGGCGACACCCATGCCGCCCTCATTGCTCTGGCGGCCGCAACCGTAGGTATCGTGACCTGGGCGTCTATCGCCTGGGTCTTTGGCATTCCCACCTCCGAGAGCCACGCCCTTATCGCCGGCCTCACCGGCGCCGCGCTTGCCGTGCACGGCGGGCTTGAGGGCGTGAACATGGGCGAGTGGGTCAAGGTCATCTATGGTCTGGTGCTTTCCTCGGTCCTGGGGTATGGAGCCGGCTGGATCATCGCCAAGGTCATCCCCATCATCTTCCGGCAGGCGGACCGACGTCGCATGAACAGCATCTTCAAGAAGTGGCAGGTCGTGGGCGCCGCCGGCATGGCTACTATGCACGGCGCGCAGGACGGCCAGAAGTTCATGTCCACCGCCATGATGGCCGTGCTTCTCTCGCAGGGGATGTCCGTCGACGGCGCCCAGTTCCCGCTTTGGATTGAGGTCATCTGCGCCGCGGCCATGGCCATTGGCACCGCCATCGGCGGCAAGCGCATCATCAAGAAGGTGGGCATGGAGATGGTCTCGCTCGAGCAGTACCAGGGCTTTGCCGCCTCGGTGAGCGCCACGGCGTCGCTGCTCATCGCTACCCTCACGGGCCTTCCCGTCTCGACTACCCACACGTCCACCGCCGCCATGATGGGCGCCGGCGCGGCAAAGAACGTTCGCTCCGTCAACTGGGGCGTTGCCAAGGAAATGGTCCTCGCCTGGGTCTTCACGTTCCCCGGCTGCGGCCTTATTGGATACCTGCTCACCAAGCTTTTCCTCGTCGTTTTCTAAGGAGAACCCATGCCCCGTGCCAAGAAAGAGGACATCTTCTACACCCTGCTCAAGGACTTTGCCGCGCGTATCGAGGACGCGGCCGTGGAGTACGTGAAGGTCATCACGGACTTCCCCGAGACCACGTCCGAGATTCCGCAGATGAAGGTCTACGAGAACAAATGCGACGAGAAGGTCAAGCACATCATGGAGGAGCTGTACTCGTCCTTCGTGACGCCCATCGAGCGCTCGGACATCAACGACCTCGCGCTTGCCATGGATGACATCGTGGACTACATGAACGCCATTGCCTCAGGGCTGGACCTCTTTAACGTGAACGAGATGCGCAAGGAGGGCCCACAGATGGCCAACCTTACGCTGACTGCCGTCAAGGACATCCACGTGATGATCGACCATCTGCCCGACTACAAGAAGGACACGCTGGTCATGGAGAAGGCCATCGCCGTGGGCCACATCGAGGACGAGGGCGACCTTGTCTACCAGAACGCGCTGCGGCGCCTCTTCCTGGAGGAGCCCAACGGCCGCTACACCGTCACGTGGACGCGCCTTTTCGACCAGATGGAGAACCTGCTTGACGCGTGCGACAACACCGCCGGCGTCGTGCGCTCCGTGGTGCTCAAGGGCGCATAGGCTTCGTTTCATTCCCTAGGCTGAGCTTTGGCGGCTGACGTTTCACGAATGTGGGCGTCAGCCGCTTGTTGTGCGGCCGTTCGCAAATTCGAGTGCCAAATAGACTTGCCTAAGTGCGCCGAACTTGCCTCCGTTGCACGGTTTTCGCCCGTTCTGCGCCGAACTGCCTTTCGTTACACGTGGTTTTAGGGCTATGCCAGGTATCAGGGGCTCATGGCATACTACATATTGTGTTAGTGATTGAAAGATGCCCTATATATACCAGTGTCTACTTTGAGGGTTGCAATAACTACGTGTAACGAAGGGCAGTTCGGCGCAGCGAACTGGAATTTTGTGTAACGAAGGCAAGTTCGATGCAAGTCGTCCCATCGGCTGCGCCGAAATCGGGCTCGGCGGTTCTTTGTCTGCCCCTTCTTGCGAATTGATCGCTGCTCTGGATATCTCCATTGGCCTAGATGCCATGCAATGTGCTTTCAAAAACTGTCTTGTCAGATGGCAAGACAGAGTGCCATACTGTCGCACCAGTGGCCACGCCAACCAAGGGGGAGCATCGTGGAGGAAGACCAAACCAGGCGCGACGGCACGCTTGCCGAGAAGGTCGAGCGGCTCAAACGCGAGAGGGGCGCCGTGGTTCTGGCGCACTACTATGTCCCTGCCGAGACCCAGCGTCTCGCGGACTACGTGGGCGACTCGTTCTACCTGGCCCGTCTTGCAAAGACCCTCGATGTACCGGTCATCGTGCTGTGTGGCGTCTCGTTCATGGCCGAGAGCGTGAAGCTCCTTAACCCCGCGCGCCGCGTCCTCATGCCGGAGCCCGCCGCGGACTGCCCCATGGCACACATGGTGCGTCAGGAGGACGTGGACCGCGTGCGCGCCGAGGTCCCCGACCTTGCCGTCGTGGCCTACGTGAACACAACGGCCGAGGTCAAGCGCTGGGCGGACGTCTGCGTGACCTCCTCAAACGCCATCAAGGTTGTGCGCGAGCTGCCCGAGAAGAACATCCTCTTCATCCCCGACATGAACCTCGGCCGTTACGTGGCAGAGCAGGTGCCCGAGAAGCACGTGATCTTAAACCGCGGCTACTGCCCAACGCACAACAAGATCGGCCTTGCGCAGGTTGAGGCGCTGGAGCTGGCGCACCCGGACGCGCTGATTCTGGCTCACCCAGAGTGCACACGCGAGGTTCTCGACGAGGCGGACTTCATCGGCTCCACCAAGCAGATCATCGAGCGCGTCGCCACGGGCGAGGAGCGCGAGTACATCGTGCTCACCGTGGTGGGCGTCGCGGACCAGATTGAGCGCCGCACCGAGGGCCAGGGCAAGCGCATCTACTTCCCCGAGCCCGCGCCTGTGTGCCCCAACATGGCCATGGTCACGTCCGAGAAGCTCTTGGCCTGCCTGGAGAACATGACGGGCGAGGTCGCGCTGCCGGAAGAGCCGCAGCGCGCAGTCGAGCCGCTCGAGCGCATGCTCGAGCTGGCGGGGAGATGAGCGACATGGCACCAACTGCAACAGTGGAAAGGCCTGCCCAGGTGGCCGTCGGGGCGAAGGCCTCGCAGCCGCGAGCGCTCACGAGCGACGTCGTGATCGTGGGATGCGGCGTGGCCGGGCTCTACTCGGCGCTCAACCTGCCGCGCGCGCTGCGCGTGACCATGATCTGCAAGGAGGACCTCGAGAGCTGCGACTCCATGCTTGCGCAGGGCGGCATCTGCGTGATGCGCGACCCCGACGACTACGACTCCTGGTTCGACGACACCATGCGCGCCGGTCACGGCGAGTGCCGCGCGCAGAGCGTGGACACCATGATCTGGTCGAGCCGCGACGTGATCCGCGACTTGGTGCGCTTGGGTGTCGACTTTGACCGCACGCCTGAGGGTGGCTTCGACTACACCCGCGAGGGCGCCCACTCGCGTCCGCGCATCCTCCACCACGCCGACGTCACGGGCAAGGAGATCACCACCAAGCTGCTCGCGCAGGTGCGCCGCCTTGACAACGTGGAGATCCACGAGCACGTATGCATGGATGACCTTCTCGTCGAGAACGGCTCCTGCGTTGGCATTGTGGCGCACGACTCGCGCGGCCGGCGCCTTGAGCTGCGCGCACGCGACGTCATTCTCGCCACGGGCGGCGTCGGCGGCCTCTACGAGCGCTCGACCAACTTCCCGTGCCTCACGGGCGATGGCTGCCGCGTGGCGGCGGCGCACGGCGTGGCGCTCGACCACATGGACTACGTGCAGATACACCCCACGTCGCTCTACACCGAGAAGCCCGGTCGCGCCTTCCTCATCTCCGAGAGCTGCCGTGGCGAGGGCGCCATTCTTCTCAACTCCGCCGGCGAGCGCTTCTGCGACGAGCTCCAGCCGCGCGACGTGGTCTCGAAGGCCATCTACGACCAGATGGAGCGCGAGGGCTCGCGCTACGTGCGCCTTTCGTTCGAGCGCGTGTCCGAGGACGTGATCTGCGGGCACTTCGCTCACATTTGGCAGCGCTGCCTCGAGGAGGGCTACGACATTCGCCGCGAGCCCATCCCCGTTGTGCCGGCGCAGCACTACCTCATGGGCGGCATCCACGTGGGCGCGAACTCCGAGACCACCCTGCCGCACCTCTACGCGGCGGGCGAGACAAGCTGCAACGGCGTGCACGGCGCAAACCGCCTGGCGAGCAACTCGCTTCTCGAGAGCCTCGTCTTCTCTCGGCTCGCCGCGCGCGACATCGTACGAGAAAGGCACGCCTCATGAACTCAGTGACACTAAAACTGCAGGCAGAGCCGCTGATCCTCTCGGCGCTGCGCGAGGATATCACCAGCGAGGACGTAACCACGGCGTCAGTGATTGGCGAGAAGGCCACGGGCGAGGTGCGCCTCATTGCCAAGGAGGACGGCGTCATCTGCGGGCTGGACGTGTTCGCGCGCACCTTCGAGCTGCTTGACCCTACGACCACCTGCGAGTTCTCGGTCGAGGAGGGGGCCGACGTCACCGCCGGCCAGGACCTTGGCTGCGTGCGCGCCCACGTGCGGGCGCTCCTCTCGGGCGAGCGGGTCGCGCTCAACTACCTGCAGCGCATGAGCGGCATTGCCACGGCAGCGCGCCGCATGTCCGCGCTCTTTGCCGGCACGCGCACGCGCCTGGTGGATACGCGCAAGACCTGCCCCAACATGCGCGTCTTCGAGAAGGAGGCCGTCCGCGTTGGTGGCGCGGGCAATCACCGCTACAACCTCTCTGACGGCGTGCTGCTCAAGGACAACCACATCGACGCCGCCGGCGGCGTTGCCAAGGCCGTTGCCGCCGCGCGCGCCTACGCGCCTTTCGTGCGCAAGATTGAGGTTGAGGTCGAGACGATCGAGCAGGTCAAAGAGGCCGTCGCCGCTGGCGCCGACATCATCATGCTCGACAACATGGACCTGGATGCCATGCGCGAGGCCATCCGCGTGATCGACGGCGCGGCCGAGGTGGAGGTCTCGGGCAACGTCACGATGGAGCGCGCCGCCCGTCTCGCCGACCTGGGCGTGGACTACGTCTCTTCCGGCGCGATCACCCACTCCGCGCCCATCCTTGACCTCTCGCTCAAGCACCTCACCGTGACCTCGAATCCATGCTAGGCTGAGGGGCATGAGCGGAGAAGATCGCAGAGCAAAGATCGTGGCGCTCCTCGGCAGTGCCGGGGAGCCCATTTCCGGTGGACAGCTGGCGCACGAGCTTGGCGTGAGCCGGCAGGTCATCGTGCAGGACGTGGCGCTCCTCAGGCGCAGCGGCGTCGAGCTGGAGTCCACGCACCGCGGCTACGTGGTGCGCCGGCACAACATGCCGCGGCGCATCTTCAAGGTGCACCACACCGAGGAGCAGATAGAAGACGAGCTCAACCTGATTGTCGACCTCGGCGGTACCGTCGAGGACGTGGTGGTGAACCACCGCACCTACGGGGTCATATCCGTGCCGCTCAACGTCTCGAGCCGGCGCGACGTCGAGCGCTACCTTGCCGACATTGCGTCGAGCAGGTCGACGCCCCTCTCGCGCGTGACTTCCGGCTACCACTTCCACCATGTGAGCGCCCCCACCGAGGAGGCGCTGGACGAGATAGGCGCGGCGCTCGCGGCGCGCGGGTATCTCGTGGACCGCCTGCCGTACGAGACCGTGGAGTGACGCCTGGTGATTCCGCCGTGGCGCGTGTCTCGGCACGGCTCTTGGTTGTGCCGCGTATTCTCGCCATTTAGGATTTTTCCGAACGTTTAGGGCACCCTAAACGGCGAAATCCTGCGGCATCGCAGGAAGTGCCGCGGAATCCGAACGTTTAAGTCGTCCTAAACGGCGGAATTCTGCGGCATGGCGCGCCCTCTACCTTGCCCGCGCTCTTCTCGCCCTACCGTGTTGGTCCTCTGTTGGCTTTGTTACAAGCTCCGCAATGATTGCGACCAGCTGGTTTCAGCGTCCTACTCTGGTTGAACGCACGCTCGCACCTGCGCGCGATACGGATGAGAGGGGAATTCCAATGGAGAAGAAGGACATCGACTGGGGTAGTCTCGGTTTTGCCTACATGCATACCGACTACAGCTACGTCTCGAACTACAAGGACGGTGCCTGGGACGAGGGCACTCTGACGCCTGATCACACCGTTACGCTCTCCGAGTGCGCCGGCCTGCTCCACTATTGCCAGGAGGTCTTCGAGGGGCTCAAGGCATACACCACCAGGAAGGGCGACATCGTCTGCTTCCGCCCGGATCAGAACGCCGAGCGCATGTACAACTCCGCCAAGCGCATTTGCATGCCGCCGTTCCCCAAGGATCGTTTCGTGAAGGCCGTCGAGGAGGTCGTCAAGGCAAACGCTGCCTACGTCCCGCCCTTCGGCTCTGGCGCTACCCTCTACATCCGCCCGCTCATGTTCGCGACCGGCGACGTCATTGGCGTGAAGCCTGCTGACGAGTATCAGTTCCGCATCCTCGTGACGCCCGTTGGCCCGTACTACAAGGGCGGCGTCAAGCCCGTCAAGCTGCAGGTCTCCAAGTATGACCGCGCAGCGCCCCACGGCACCGGCAACATCAAGGCCGGCCTCAACTACGCCATGAGCCTCTATCCCAGCGTCGAGGCGCACAGCAAGGGCTACGCGGACAACATGTTCCTCGACCCCAAGACCCGCACCTACGTTGAGGAGTCCGGCGGCGCCAACATCCTCTTTGTTAAGGAGGACGGCACCCTCGTCGTGCCGCAGTCCTTCACCGACTCCATCCTGCCTTCCGTCACGCGCCGCTCGCTGGTCGACGTGGCCGAGAAGATGCTGGGCATGAAGGTCGAGCAGCGCCCCGTCAAGTTCCAGGAGATCCTGGACAACGAGTTCGTCGAGGCCGGTATGTGCGGCACCGCCGCCGTCATCTCGCCCGTGGGCGAGGTCGACAACGACGACGTCCACTACGTCTTCAAGAGCGGCATGGAGAACGTTGGCCCCGTGATGAAGAAGCTGCGCGAGACGCTCACCGGCATTCAGTCCGGCGAGATCGAGGACCAGTTTGGGTGGGTCCACAAGATCTGCTAGTCACGAGCTACGGTAGGCGAGGGCCCTGTTCCCCACGAGATGCGCGCTTTGCGGAGTGTCTTGTGGGGAGCAGGGCCCTTGGCGTAGCTAAGCGGGATTGAAATGCCGGGGAGATAAATCCCGCGGTACAAAAAATCCCCCGGCGATGCGAGTCGCCGGGGGATACTGGGCTGCACTAACAGCCGGTCTTACTTCTTGGCCTTGCCCTGGTTGGCAACGGCGTTGATCTTTGCCTCGATGGTGGCAGGGTCGCCGATGTAGTGCTTGTCGAGGATGTTCCAGTCCTTGTCAAAGGTGTAGGAGCAAGGAACGCCCGTGGGGATGTTGACCTTGAGGATCTCCTCGGGGGTGAGGTGCTCAAGCTGCATCACAAGGGCGCGCAGCGAGTTGCCATGGGCGGCGATAAGAACGCGCTTGCCGCTCTCGAGCTGCGGCTTGATCTCCTGCTCGAAGTACGGCCACGCGCGGGCGATGGTGTCCTTCAGGCACTCGGTGTAGGGGAGGTCCTCCTGCGGCACGTCGCCGTGCTCCTCGGCGGCCTTGGCCTTGTTGAGGCCCTGGAGCGCGCCGTAGTGACGCTCGTTGAGGCGCCAAGTCTTGTGGACGGGCAGCCACGCGCGGTCCATCTCGTCAAGGACGATGTTCAGCGTGTGGATGGCGCGCTTGAGCAGCGAGGTGTAGCAGACGTCAAAGTCGAAGCCCTGCTCCTTCAGTGCCTTGCCGCCGGCAGCCGCCTCCGCGCGGCCGGTGTCGGTGAGGTCGACATCGGTCCAACCGGTGAAGAGGTTGAGCTTGTTCCACTCGGACTCGCCGTGACGAATGATCACGAGGTGCATGTTCTGGTCGTCAGCCATGGGCTTCCCTTCTCTTGGGCTTTTTCGTGCGCTTCCGCACACCTGTAGATAGTATGACGCAAAAGGGTATAGTTGACACGGGTTAACTTGAAGCTTGCATGAGGGAGGCAGCTATGAATCCCCTTGATGTTGTCATTGTCCTTGCGGTGGCCGCAATGGTGGCGCTGTGCGTGCGCTCGATTGCCCGTGGTGAGACAAGCGAGTGCAGCACCTGCGGTGATGCCGGCTGCACGGCGCGCTACTCCGGTGGGCACTGCCGAGCCGCCGACGACATGCTCCGCCGCGCGAACGAGGCGCTTGACAAGCCGGCGCACCACAGGGCTGGATAGGCACCACAGCGCTGGATAGTTCGCCAAATAGGGGCCGCTGTGGTTGCCCCAACGTGTCTCCCACGTCATAATTCCCTCCGATGGGAAGGTGGAAACAGGCACGAAATACGGTTGTGGGAACGTAGGTATGATTGAGCAGTACCTGCGCCCGTGCCGTCGGGAGGAGACCCATGAGCACCGAGAAGGACATTGATTTCGTTCTGCGCACCGTTGAGGAGCGCGACATTCGATTCGTTCGCCTGTGGTTCACAGACGTGCTTGGCACGCTGAAGTCGTTCGCGATCTCGCCGGAGGAGCTCGAGGAGGCCTTCGAGGAGGGCATTGGCTTTGACGGCTCGTCGATTGACGGTTTTGCTCGCCTCGAGGAGTCGGACATGCTTGCCTTCCCCGATGCCGAGACGTTCCAGCTTCTGCCTTGGCGCCCCACGGAGAGCGGCGTGGCGCGCGTGTTCTGCAACATCTGCACGCCTTCGCGCGAGCCGTTTGCCGGCGACCCGCGCGGCTGCCTCGAGCGCGTCTTCGAGCGCGCCGATCGCGAGGGCTACGTCTTCAACGTTGGCCCCAAACTCGAGTACTTCTACTTCGACAACGACGTGGATCCCGTGCCTCTCGACACCGCCGGCTACTTCGACCTCACGCCGAGCGACGTGGCCAACGACCTGCGCCGTCAGACCACGCTCACGCTCGAGAAGATGTCCGTCCCCGTGCAGTACTCCTTCCACGGCGGCGGTCCGTCCCAGAACGTCATCGAGCTGCGCTTCACCGAGGCCGTGAGCTGCGCCGATAACATCATGTCTTCTCGCCTGGTCATCAAGCAGGAGGCGGCGGCCGAGGGGCTGTTCGCGTCGTTTATGCCCAAGCCCCTCTCGGATGCGCCGGGCTCCGCCATGTTCCTGTACCTCTCGCTCTTCGACCACGACGGCGAGAACCTCTTCTGGGCGCCCAAGACCGAGCACCCCGCGCACCTCTCCGAGCTGGCGCAGCACTTTGTGGCGGGCCTTCTCCGCTACGCGCCCGAGTTCACGCTGGTCACCAACCCCACGGTGAACTCGTACAAGCGCTTCATCACCTCCGGCGAGGTCCCCAACTACGCCACGTGGGGGCGCAAGAACCGCTCCGCGCTGGTGCGCATTCCTACGCACAAGCCCGGCAAGCACGTGGCAACGCGCGTCGAGCTGCGCAGCGCCGACAACACCGCCAACCCGTACCTTGCGCTGGCCGTTACGCTGGCTGCGGGCCTCAAGGGCATCGAGGACGAGCTTGTGCTTCCCGAGGAGGCTACGGTTGACACCTTCTCGCAGAGTGAGCGCGAGCTTGCTGCCAAGGGTATCGAGCGTCTGCCGCGCACGCTGGGCGAGGCGGTCGATCGCTTCGAGGAGTCAGAGCTCATGCGCGAGACGCTGGGCGAGCACATCTTCAACTACCTCGTGGAGAGCAAGCGCCGCGAGTGGGAGGAGTTCTGCACTACCGTTACCGACTGGGAGCGCGTCCACTACTACGGCGGCGTGTAGGCCGCGGCCTTCTCGCCGAGAGCCGTGTTGGATGTTGCGGCGTCCGCTGGGGAATCCAGCGGGCGCCTTTCTCGTGAGACAAAGGTGAGACAAAGGGACAGTCCCTTTGTCTCATTTTTGGCGCCGCGTTCTTGAGCGAGGGCAGGCTTCTTCAGCACGAGAAGGGCGTTTCGGCTTCCCGGTATCCCGTCGGGGGCTTCGACCCGTCCTCTCAGGACTTGGGCTTCCCTCCCTTCCCTCCTCCTTCGACGTCTCCGACGCGGATTATTGCGCGTTATTCCCGCGAATTCATTGCTCAACTGGCCTTATGCCGCTTCGGCGAGAAATAACGCGCAATAAATTCGGCGGATAGGGCGGGTCGCGTGGGTAGAGCGGCAGTGCTGGCGGTGCGGGATGCGCCAGCTCTTGGGTCCTTCAATCACCTTCGATCGGAGATTAGCCCCCTTTCTTAGAACGGGTTCGTGGCAACTGGGCAAACATCGAAGTCGTTTAAGAAATAGAGCTAAACTCTGCGGACACGCGGCGCAAGCTGGAGGACGGTGGCCGCCAGCGGCGTTGTTTGATAAGCGAGAGGGGTGCGGCGTCTCGGCTCGTCTCAGCACTTCAGGTTGGCAGCAGTTTTGGTTGAAACCCTTATGTGACCGTGCAAATATAGCAATTCGCTGACCTGCGGTTTATCAATACTCGAACTACTCGATACTCGGGGGTACCACGAAAAACCGTATCCCAATCGTCAATGTCTGCCAACTCGACCACGCGGGCTCAGTGGAGCCTCGTCGCTCCTGCCGTCACACACGCGTGCCCAGAGACTCCATTTATGCGCTTTGTTGCATAGGAATTCAATGACCCATACAGATAATGGTCAGAATATTCCATAGAATGGCATAACAATAGATAATAATGCATAAATTGTCGAAAAACAGCAGCTCACTCTTTGTCAATCTTGTTAAGAAACCGCGCCGCACCGCCGTTCGCGGAGCCGTTGAGCCAAACTACTTGACCAACGGAGGGGTGGTATCAAGGCCGTAATGTTCCCCTCACGTCAGAGAGAAGAGCATCTCATGAAGCAGCTCGCGTCACTCACGCGCCGCGATTTTCTCGCGTGCGCAATGGCAGCCATGGGCACGGCGGCACTCGCCGGATGTGGCTCCGCGTCGTCCTCAACGGGCACCTCTAGCACCTCTACCAGCGCATCAACAACATCAGCCTCGCAGGACACCTACACCCTGGTGAAGGATGGGCAGCTCACCATTGCCTCCGACCTCGCCAACCCGCCGCTTGACTACACCGACACCTCGTCCAACGAGCCTGCGGGCTTCGAGGTCGAGCTCATGCAGGCCATTGGCGAGAAGCTCGGCCTTGCGAGCGTGTACCTCTCGCCCATGAAGTTTGACACCATCATCCCCACCATCAAGCAGGGCGGCACGGCCGACGTGGGCGTCTCCAACTTCACCATCACCGACGAGCGCAAGCAGGAAATCGACTTCACCGACCCCTACCTTGACTCCAACCAGGGCCTTGTGACCGCAAAGACCGCCACCAAGACCACGCAGGACGACCTCAACTCCGCAGATGTCAAGGTGGCCGTGCAGGCCGGCACCACCGGCGAGTCCTGGGTGCAGGAGAACCTCCCCAACGCCACCCTGGTCTCGCTCGATGACCCGGTCGTGGCACTCACGGGCGTCCAGTCCGGCCTCTACGACGCGGCCGTGGCCGACCTCCCCGTGGTCCAGTACCTCGTGAACAACTCCTTCACCGACTGCCAGGTCTCCATCGAGATCCCCACGGGCGAGCAGTACGGCATCGTTGTCTCCAAGGACAACCCCGCGCTCACGAGCGCGATCAACGACGCGCTGGCTCAGCTCGACCAGGACGGCACGCTGAAGGACCTCAAGACCAAGTGGTTTGGCTCTGACCTGTAACGGTATGTGTCCACCGCCTGTAACGTTGTGCGGCAACAATAGGGGACATGCACTGCCCGTCATCGGACGGGGGAAAGGAAGAAGGGAACACCATGAAGAATTCCATGAGCAGGCGTCAGTTCATTCTCGCTGCAGGTGCCCTTGCGGGCAGCGCGGTGCTCGCGGGTTGCGGTGGCAGCTCCACCAGCAGCTCCAGCACGTCTACCAGCGCGGACTCGTCTTCGAGCAGCGCGTCCTCGAGCGACGACTCCTACACGCTCGTGAAGGACGGCACCCTGACCGTCGTGGCCGAGCTGGGCTTTGCCCCGTTTGAGTACATGAACGACAAGACCGGCGACCCTGAGGGCTTCGACGTCGACGTCATCAACGCCGTCGCGGACAAGATGGGCCTCCAGTGCGAGTACCTGCCCAACCAGAAGTTCGACACCCTGGTGCCCCTCATCAAGCAGGGCGGCAAGGCAGACGTCTCCATCGCAGCCATCACGATCACCGACGAGCGCGAGGAGTCCGTCGACTTCTCCGAGCCTTACCTCGACTCCAACCAGGCTATCGTTGCCATCAAGGGTTCCACCGAGACCGAGGCGACCCTGAACGACGCCTCCAAGCAGGTTGTCTGCCAGGGCGGCACCACCGGTAACGACTGGATCACCGAGAACCTCCCCAACGCCACGTGCGTGCCGGTCGACGATGTCACAGCCGCCCTCACCGGCGTCCAGACTGGCCTCTACAACGCCATGGTCGTCGACCTCCCCGTTGCCAAGTACATGCTCACCAACTCCTTCTCTGATCTGGACATCATCGAGGAGATTGCAACGGGCGAGCAGTACGGCATCGCGATCTCTAAGGACAACCCCAACCTCACGAAGGCCGTCAACAAGGCGCTCGAGGACATGAAGAGCGACGGCACGATGGACTCCATCGAGACCAAGTGGTTTGGCTCGACCATCTAGCAGGCACTATCAGGCACGGAAGCGACGGCGGGGCCACACGGCCCCGCTTTCCAGTCAGGAGCAATTACCTTGTCACACATGCATGAGAACGCCATGACGAGAGGGGAGAGCCACCACACGCGGCGCGTGCCCGCGCTCGCCCTCGCGCTTTCGGCTGTGCTCGTCCTTGTCGCCACCCTGGCGCTTCTCCCCGTGAGCGCGCTTGCCATGACCACCAACAAGGCCACGGCACGTCCCAACGAGGACGGCGGCTCCGGAGTCATTGGCGCCATGGACACGCGTCTCACCTGGGAAGGAACGGTCGGCGACGACGAGGAGGTCTCCTCGATCACGCTGAGTCTCCCCGAAGGCGCGACCTTTGACCACGCGAGCACCCGCATCACCGTGCTCGACGGCCTCAACCGCACGAGCATCGATGGTACCGCCACTTCGTCGGGCAACTCGGTGGACGTGCAGTTCTCGGAGGGCATTCCCGCGGGCTCGCTCGTGCGCCTTGAGATTACGAACATGCAGTTCCCCGCCGACGGCGGTGACTACGTAGTCTCGGGCAGCTACACCACCGCGGACGGCCAGTCGCATGCGCTTGACGACTCCGCTGCCATCTCGGTGATCGCCAACACGCCGCTACAGGCGGCCGTCAGCTGGCTTGACGCGCAGCCCTGGGTCGCGGCGTGGAACTCCAACCCGTTCCTCGGCATGTTCTTCAAGCCCCAGCTGCTCCTGACGTCGTTTGCGTCGCTCTTCCCCGGCTGGCTCGTCTGCCTGGGCATCGTGCTCGTCTGCTACCCCTTTGCCATCGTGCTCGGCCTGGCATTTGCCATGCTCAAGACCAGCCGCCACAAGGTGCTGCGCGCCATCGCCATCTGCTACATCAACCTTTTGCGCGGCACGCCGCTCTTCCTGCAGATCTACATCATGTTCTTTGGCCTGCCCATGGTGGGCATAAACATTGACAACAACGTTTTGGGCGTCATTGTGATGGCCGTGAACTCCTCGGCGTACCTGGCCGAGATCTTCCGCGCGGGCATCCAGTCCATCCCGCAGGGCCAGTACGAGGCTGCCGCCTCGCTGGGCATGAACGGCTTCCAGACCATGACCTCCATCATCCTGCCGCAGACCGTGCGTCGCGTCATCCCCACGGTTACCAGCGACTTCATCACGTCATACAAGGACACGTCGCTGCTCTCCTCGGTGGGCGTCATGGAGCTCATGATGTTCTCGAAGAACCTCACCACCACGACGGGTAACATCACGCCGTACATGGCTGCCGCCATCTACTACCTCATTGTGACGCTGCCGCTCATCAAGGTTGTTGGCATCATCGAGAACAACATCGCCCGCTCCGAGCGCGGCGGCGGCCCCAGGCCCAAGCGCCGCGCCGTGGCCGGCGCGTCCCAGGAGTCAGAGGAGGCCAAGGAGGAGCTTGCCACCTCTGCCGAGGTCTCTCACACCGAGGAGGCCAAGCCTGCTACCGACGTCTTTGCGGCCCTCTCGGCGCCTTTTGTCTCGCATCCCACCGTTGACCTTGGAGGTGTCGCAGATGGCGAATAAGCACCGTCATTCGCATGGGGACGTGCCCGTCGTCCCCGATGCCCTCTCTGCCGAGGAGGCGGCCAGCCTCGCCTTTGCCTCGGACAAGACCCTCACCAAGCACCACTTCACCGAGGGCGAGCACCCCATCGTGCGCATCGAGCACCTCAACAAGTCCTTCGATGACACCAAGGTCCTGCGCGACGTCAACCTGGACGTGTGGCCGGGCGAGGTCGTCGTGGTGCTGGGGCCGTCCGGCTCGGGCAAGTCGACGATGCTGCGCTGCATCAACCTGCTCGAGACGCCTACGGCCGGCCACATCCTGATCGAGGACCAGGAGATCACGGGGCAGAGCAAGACCGACGTCAACAAGCTGCGCCGCGAGGTTGGCATGGTGTTCCAGTCGTTCAACCTCTTCCCGCACCTCACCGCCAAGCAGAACGTGATGATCGGCCAGACCAAGGTCCTCAAGCGCTCCAAGGACGCTGACTTCAAGCCGCCCCAGCTCTCCGGTGGCCAGCAGCAGCGCGTGGCCATCGCGCGCGCCGTGGCAATGCACCCCAATGTGTTGCTCTTTGACGAGCCCACGAGCGCCTTGGACCCAGAGCTGGTTCGCGGCGTCCTCGACGTCATCCGTGACCTTGCCGAGAACTCCGGCATGACCATGATCGTGGTCACGCACGAGATGGACTTTGCCCGCGAGGTCGCCGACCGCGTGGTCTTCATGGAGGACGGCGTGGTGGTCGAGCAGGGCGTGCCCGAGAAGGTCTTCGACCATCCCGAGAACGCGCGTACGGCCGAGTTCCTGGGTTCCATCGGCTAGCCGAGGGCTCGCACCGAGGCTGTCGTGGCCTGCTCATATTGGCGTTTTAGGGACAATGTTTGCCTTAAACTGTCCCAAAGATATGTGCACAGTTTGTGAGTTGGGGGCGTCGCATCGGCTGCAGCCGCGTGCGGCGCCCCCTTCTAGCTGCGTCTCGTTTGGATTTTGTTGAGGCTCGCTAGCCACGTGCGCGGCTGTGCTACTCTGTTTTCTGGACTATGAACAAGTTGCAATAGCTTTGACCAACCGGCAGGGGGCTAGAGTGCATCACAAGAACATCCTGCTCATATCTGGTACCACGCGCCTGCACGACCGCATGCGCGAGCTTTCCCACGCCATCGACGTCTCCATTGCCCTTGCAAACGAGGAGACCTTCTCGCAGGCAGTTTCTTCTGGGCACGAGTTTGACCTCGTCATTCTCGACGCGGACGGCATGTCTCAGGACACCCTCAACGCCGTGGACTCGTTTGTCGCCGAGAATGGCTTTATCCCCATGCTGCTGGTGCAGGACCCGGACAAGCTCTCCACCATGCGCATGCCCACGCAGGGCAAGAACGACTTCATCCTCTCCACGGCCGGTGTAGACGAGCTTGAGGTGCGCTGCTCGCTTCTCCTGTGGCCGGGCGAGGAGAGCGCGCCCGCGGATATCGTGACCGTGGACAACATGACCATCAACCTTGCCACCTATCAGGTCTACATTGACGAGAAGCCCGTTGACCTCACGCTCATGGAGTACTCGCTCCTGTCGTTTCTGGCCACGCACCCGTCGCGCGCCTACTCGCGCGAGACGCTGCTGCACCGCGTGTGGGGCTTCGAGTACTGTGGCGGTACGCGTACCGTCGACGTGCACATTCGTCGCGTGCGCTCCAAGGTTGGCCCGCAGGTCGCGGCGCACATCGTGACCATCCGCGGCGTGGGGTACCTCTTCCGCGTGTAGGCGTGGTTGCTTGGAAATAGATTGAGTTGCCAGGGGCTGCCTTTGGGCGGCCCCTTTTTTGTGCGCGGGTGCGATCCTCTGCGACCCGCCGCGAGTCCGCGACCCGCCGCAAGCCCGCGACCCGCCGAGCGGCGGCTTGTCTCGTCTCCAGTTATTGCGCGTTTTTCCTAGCTCAAATGGTATTTGACCAGTTGATACTCTGTTCATAAAGAAATTTCGTGCAATAAATTACTGAGAGGACCTAAGGACCTACTGTCTGATGGGGGAACCTCGCAATTTGCCGAGAAGACCTGCCAGCTGGCGGGACCCGACACCTCGAGATGACGCTGCGAGGAGAGCCGGATCGCTCACCCCCTCCTACCCCCAGCTGTTCTTTAGCGGTATTTGAGAACCGGACTCGACATTTCCGCAGGTCGCTAGAATTGCCGTTCTCAAATACCGATAAAGAATGCAGGAGCGGATGCCGCAAGAGGGCAGAGAGGGACAAAGTTCCTTGCCACGAGGGGCTTTCAGGAACACAAAAGACTTGTTGCGCAGGCGTGGCGATGCCGCGCCCCGCGCGGCACCCTTGTCGTATCGGGGTACATTCACAGACGTAAGCAGGACGGCCCGGTGGGCCGCCACAGATGAAGGGTGGGACGTTTCCATGGCAGACTATTCCACGGGCGAGCCTGGTGGGGGCATGACCGGCGCCGGCTCGACCCCTCAGCAGACCCAGGGCGCCGAGCCCACGCAGGCCCAACCTACGCAGGCCCAGCCCACGCAGAGCTACGACTACGCAAACTATGGCGGTAAGGGTGCGGCGTACTCGCCAAGCGCCGGCTATGTCAACGCTAGCCAGCAGCAGTATGGCTCGCAGCCGGGGCAGACTACGCAGCAGCCCCAGCCCGTGCAGCCCGCAGCGGGCGGCAACGGCGGCTCGGGCAACGGCGGAGATAAGCCGAGCAAGGACAGGAAGGGCGGCATGAGCAAGCCCATTGTTGCCGGCGCAATCTCCGGTGTCATGGCGACGCTCGTCGTGGTGCTCGTACTAAGCCTCACGGGCTTCTTTGGCAAGTCCACCACAGCCACGGGCTTCAGCTCCTCCTCGGGCAGCTCTAGCTCGAGCAACGGCACCATCAACATCACCTCGAGCGATACCGACGCCTCGACGGCTGAGGCTGTGGCCGCGAAGGCCATGCCTTCCGTTGTCTCGGTGAATGTCACCACCGATAGCGGCGAGGGCCTTGGCTCTGGCGTCATTCTCGACACCGATGGCGACATCATCACGAACTACCACGTGATTGACGGCGCGACCTCCATCAGCGTGACCATCGACGGCAAGAGCTACGAGGCCAGCGTGGTTGGCTCCGATTCCTCATCCGACCTTGCTGTCATTAAGGCCGATCTCAACGGCGACTCCGTGACCCCCATCGAGGTGGGCGACTCCTCCCAGCTCAACGTTGGTTCCTGGGTCATGACCATCGGCAGCCCGTTTGGCCTTGACCAGTCCGTCTCCGAGGGCATCGTCTCTGCGCTGTACCGCAACGAGCTCCTGCAGTCCAGCTCGGGCGACACCATCTACACCAACCTCATCCAGGTTGACGCTGCTATCAACCCCGGCAACTCCGGCGGCGCGCTCGTGAACGACCAGGGCCAGCTTGTGGGCATAAGCACGCTTTACTCGTCCTCGACTGAGTCCTTCGCGGGCATCGGCTTTGCCATCCCCGGCAACTACGCCATCAAGATTGCCGACAAGATCATTAGCGGCGAGGAGGTCACCCACGCCTACATTGGCCTCTCGATGCAGACCGTGAACGCCCAGAACGCACGCTCCAACGGGCTCTCTGTGAACCAGGGCGCCTACGTGGCCGAGGTCGTCTCCGGTGGCCCTGCAGACCAGGCCGGCATCCAGAAGGGCGACATCATCGTTGCCATGGACGGCGAGGAGATTACCTCTGCCGACGGCATGGTCCTAGCGGTGCGCTCGCATGACATTGGCGACACCGTCACCGTAACCGTTGTGCGCGGCACTGAGACCAAGGACCTTACGGTGACGCTTGGCTCCGACGAGGCGCTGCAGGCCCAGCGCGAGCAGGAGAACTCCTCCACCAACAGCACCACGGGCAACGGCACCGGCCTGAATGGCGACAGCACCGGCCTGAACGGAAACGGTACCGGCACCAACGGCACCACTACGCAGGATGAGCTCGAGCAGTGGATTGAGCAGCGCATGCAGCAGCGTCAGAACTCCACTGGCTCCTACACCACTGGCAGCGGCGCGAGCTACTCGACCGATGGTGAGGCGACCGTCCTCTCGGCGGAGGGCTGGGCTGCCTAGGCCAGCATCTGCACAAGCACCGCCACATCACACGCGGCGAGGGCCCCTGGGCTCCCGCCGCGTTCCTTTGTCTCGCTGTCTCGCTTTGTGCGGCCGTGCGGAGCCCCTTGAGGCTGCTATTGCAACCGTTGTTACCGGGCCGTAGGGAGAAATCCTTGGGTCCTGCGGAAACTTCTCCGCCAGTCTACGGGCCGGTAATAGGGGGGTGGTCAGCTGTCCTTGTTGTTACCGGGCCGTTGAGCAGTGCGGGCATTTGGCCAGTTGGCGAGAGAAGCTTGCCACGCGCCGGTAACAAGCCGCGGATCCTGGCATGCTTCTCTGTCTCGCTAAATAATGTCGCGCGGGCCGTGTACCCTTTATGCAGGAACATCGCCAAAGGAGGTCCCATGGCCGAGATTAAGTGCCCTAACTGCGGGAAGGTCTTCCAGGTGGACGAGGCGGGCTACGCGCAGATTCTGCAGCAGGTGCGTGACGCCGAGTTCAAGCGTCAGCTGGACGAGCAGCGCGCCCTCATGGAGCAGCGCGAGGCTGCCGCTGTGGAAGCGGCGCGCGCCAAGGCCGAGGAGGCCCTGCGTGCGGAGGTCGCCAAGCTCTCCTCGCAGCTTGAGCAGACGCAGGCTGCGGCCAAGGTACAGCAGGCCACTGCCGAGAAGAGCGCGCAAGAACGTCTTGCGCAGGCGCAGGACGCGGCGGCGCAGAAGCTTGCTGTCGCGCAGCGGGAGTCCGCAGAGCAGCTTGCTCAGAGGGACGCTAGCATCGCGCGCCTTACCGAGCAGTTGCGGGCGCAGGAGGAGAAGGCCAAGGGCGCCCAGGAGCTTGCCGTGACGCGCGCCACCGTCGAGCGCGACCGCCGCTTGGTCGAGCTGCAGTCGCAGGTGCAGGAAGTCTCGGCCAAGAAGGACCAGGAGATTGCCGTTCTCAACCAGCGCTTGGTTGAGCAGGAAAAGTACAAGGACCAGGAGATCCGCGACCGCGATGACGAGATAGAGCGCATCAAGAACCAGCGCTCGCGCCTCTCGGTCAAGCTCATTGGCGAGACCCTGGAGCAGCACTGCGAGTCCGAGTTCAACAAGGTACGCATGATGGCGTTTCCGCGCGCGGAGTTCCACAAGGATAACGACGTGGTCGACGGCAGCAAGGGAGACTACGTCTTTAGGGAGTGTGACGAGTCAGGCACGGAGATCGTCTCGATCATGTTCGACATGAAGAACGAGGACGACAACTCCGTCAACCGCAAGCGCAACGAGGACCACTTCGCCAAGCTCGACCGAGACCGCCGCAACAAGCACTGCGAGTACGCCGTGCTCGTCTCAACGCTCGAGCCCGAGAGCGAGCTCTACAACGCGGGCATCGTGGACGTCTCGTACCGCTACCCCAAGATGTACGTGGTGCGCCCGCAGTTCTTCCTGCCCATCATCAGCCTCTTGAGGAACGCCGGCCTGAACGCCGTCTCGGCGCGGCGCGAGCTTGCCGAGGTGCGCCAGCAGAACCTCGACGTCACCAATTTTGAAGAGAAGCTCGAGAAGTTCAAGCAGGGCTTTGGGCACAACTACGAGCAGGCCTCCAAGCGTTTCTCGGAGGCGATCGAGCAGATAGACAAGTCGATTGCCTCGCTCCAGAAGGTGAAGGAGAGCCTCACCAAGTCCGAGAACCAGCTGCGGCTTGCCAACGACAAGGCGGAGGACCTCACCATCAGACGCCTTACCCGCGGCAACAAGACCATGAAGGCGGCGTTTGAGGAGGCCGCGCAGGCGCGAGTGGGGGAGGGCTCCGTCGGCCAGGAAGCGGCTCCTGCGGCGCACGACGCGGGAGATCCAGCCAACGCCGTCGAGCCGGACTCGGTGGAGTAGGACGGTTTGGGCCGCGCGGGAGTTGGGGACGCCGGCGGTACGTGCGCTACACATTCGGGTCCGAACATGTGACCCGTACAGGTCGATACACAATCGGCGTCCGAATGTGTAGCGGCCGCAATCCCGCTATTCTCGTTTGACTAGTACCCTAAAGGGGTATATCCTCTCGTAACGAAATATGCCCCAGGGGAGTATCTATCCCCCAGCACGTACAGGAAGGAAGGCCAGCATGGAGACAACCGCGCAGAACGGCTCCGAGAAATGCGCTGAGAAATCCGCCGGGACAAGCGCCGAGACGTGCGTTCACATGAAGCAGACGCCGCGCTCCGAGGAGCTCAAGCACGACGTCACGTGCCGCATCAACCGTGCCATCGGGCAGCTCAACGGCGTCAAGTCCATGGTCGAGGAAGATCGCTACTGCGGTGACGTCCTGACGCAGCTCGCGGCCGTGGAGTCCGCGGTGAAGGCCGTGAGCCGCGAGATCATGCAGGACCACCTCGAGACATGCGTGGTCGAGCGCATCCAGGCGGGCGACACCGAGGTCGTGGACGAGGTCATGCGCCTCTTCAAGAAGTTCATGTGAGTCTCGCGTACAGCGAGGTCAGACAGCATTTCCCTGCTCCCAGGGACGCAACAGCGAAGGGAACCAAGCACTATGAAGCAAACGTTCGACATTGGAGCTCGACTACGACGGCAATCCCAAGACGGCACAGGCCGTGGTTGCCGCCATCGAGGAGGCAGGCTACGGCGCGTCTCCGCGTCAGGAGGCGGCTGGCGCCGCCTCGCACAGCTCGTTCGTCGACCCCAGGGAGGGCGCCCAGAAGGCGATAGATGCCAAGCAGAAGCAGCTTGTCTGGTCCATCGTCTTTGGCGTGCCGCTCTTCTACCTGGCCATGGGCCCCATGCTCGGCTGGCCGGAGGTCCCGGGCCTTGCTGGCATGGAGGGCATGATGGCATCCGCGGTGACGCAGCTCCTTCTCGCCACCTGCGTGCTCTTTGTCAACCGTAGCTACTTTGTCATGGGCTTCAAGACGCTGGCGCACCTCTCGCCCAACATGGACTCGCTCATCGCCATTGGGTCTGCGGCGAGCTACGCCTACAGCCTTGTGGGGGTCTACCAGATGGCACTGGCACTTGGCGCCATGGACCTCGAGGGCGCCCACTACGCCATGATGCACTCACTGTATTTTGACTCGGCCGGTACCATCCTTGTGCTCATCACGCTGGGCAAGTACTTCGAGGCCCGTGCCAAGGGCAAGACGACCTTGGCCATCAGCGCGCTTATGGACCTTGCGCCCAAGACGGCGCGCGTGCGCCGTAACGGCCAGGAGGTCGAGGTGCCCACCGAAGAGGTGCGCGTGGGAGACTTTGTGGTGGTTCGCGCCGGCGAGTCCGTGCCGGTCGATGGCGTCATTCGCGAGGGCTCTGCCTCGATCGACGAGTCCGCCATCACCGGCGAGCCGGTTCCTGCCGAGAAGGGCGTGGGCGACCGCGTGACCGGCGCCACCGTGAGCCAGCGCGGCTGGTTTGCCATGGAGGCCACTGCCGTTGGTGACGACACGGCGCTTGCGAGCATCATCCGCCTCGTGGACGAGGCCACCAGCTCCAAGGCGCCCATCGAGCGCCAGGCCGACAAGATCGCTGGCGTCTTTGTCCCGGTGGTCATGGCGATAGCGGCCGTCACCTTCCTGGGCTGGATTGCCATCTTTGCCCCTGGTGACTTTGCAACCGCGTTCAACCATGCCGTCTCGGTGCTGGTTATCTCGTGCCCCTGCGCGCTTGGCCTGGCCACGCCCACGGCCATCATGGTGGGCACGGAGCGCGGCGCCAAGGTGGGCATCCTCATCAAGAGTGCCGAGGCCCTGGAGGGCGCCTGCGACCTGGACACCGTGGTGCTCGACAAGACCGGCACCATCACCGAGGGCAAGCCGCGCGTGACCGACGTGCGCCTTGCCTCCGGCGTGGACGAGGGAGAGTTGGCACGCGTTGCCGCCGCGCTCGAGCGCAAGAGCGAGCATCCGCTGGCGCAGGCTGTCTGTGACTACGTGGACGAGTCCCACGCCGGTGCGGATGCGTCCGTTGACGCGGCCAACTTCGAGCAGGTCGCCGGCGGTGGCGTGCGCGCCACGATCGACGGTGCCCCCGCCATCGCGGGCAACGCCCGTCTCATGGCGTCCGCCGGCGTGGATGTCTCGGCGCTCGCCCCGCAGGCAGACGAGCTTGCTGCCCAGGCAAAGACGCCGCTCTACTTTGCGCTTGATGGCCGTGCGCTGGGGCTTCTCGGCGTGGCAGACGTGGTGAAGGAGACCTCCGCCTCGGCTGTGGCACGTCTGCGCCGTATGGGCGTGCGTACCATCATGCTCACGGGCGACCAGGCCAAGACCGCCGCGGCCGTGGCACGCCAGGTGGGCGTCGACGAGGTCGTTGCCGGCGTGCTGCCTAGCCAGAAGGAGCAGAAGGTTCGCGAGCTGCAGGGCCAGGGCCACAAGGTGGCCATGGTGGGCGACGGCATCAATGACGCCCCGGCGCTTGCCCGTGCTGACGTGGGCATTGCCATTGGCGCCGGCACCGACGTTGCCATCAGCTCGGCAGACGTGGTGCTCATGCACTCCGACCCGGCAGACGTTGCCACCGCAATCGAGCTGAGCCACGCCACCATGCGCGACATCCGCCAGAACCTGTTCTGGGCGCTGTTCTACAACGCGATCTGCATCCCCGTGGCCATGGGCGTGCTCTCGCCTCTGGGCGTCACGCTCAATCCCATGGTGGGCGCGGCGGCAATGGGCTTCTCGTCCGTGTTTGTGGTATCGAACGCGCTCAGGCTCTTTGCCTGGAAGCCCAGCCAGGCCAGCGAGGATAACGTTGCGCCTGTTGACACCAAGGTAATTCCGGCCGTCGCGGAGCACGATCCCGCAGCCACGGCCGAAGTCAGGAATGCGGCCGCCGCAGGTGCGACCACTAACGAGAGGAGCACAGCTATGGAGAAGAAGCTCAACGTCGAGGGCATGATGTGCGAGCACTGCGTTGCCCACGTAACCAAGGCCCTCGAGGGTGTCCCGGGCGTGAGCTCGGTCAAGGTCTCGCTTGCGGACAAGGACGCCGTGGTCGAGGCGGCGCCTGAGGTTACCGATGAAGCGCTTGTCGCTGCCGTGAAGGATGCCGGCTACGAGGCAACGGTGGCGTAGCACATCGCGTCGCTCCAGCCGCACCGCTCGCGTGTGGTGTTTCTCGGCAGTAAGTTCATGCCGTTCAAGGGTCTCGCTGGTATTCCGCCGCGAGGCCCTTATTCTGTAAATCAGATATGTCTAATTTGGCGGGCGTTCAGGATGCGCCCGTCGGCGGACGAACGGGGGATGGCATGGCAAGGATTGGCGCGCTCGAGGCTGGTGGAACCAAGATGGTCCTCTCCGTGGGGACCCCCGAGGGAGAGGTCCTCGAACGCGAGGAGATCCCTACCCAGGGGCCGCATGACTGCGTCGACCGCATGGTGGAGTGGTTTGGCTCGCACAATATCGACGCGCTTGGCATTGGCGCCTTTGGCCCCACCGGCGTGAACCCCGCGCTGCCCAGCTACGGCAAGATCCTCGAGACGCCCAAGACCGCGTGGCGTCACTTCGATTTCTTGAGCGCCTTCAATCCGCTGGACATTCCTATTGGCTACGATACCGACGTTAACGTTGCCTGCCTGGGTGAGGTCACGTACGGCTCGTGCAAGGGCCTCGACACCGTGGTCTACCTCACGATTGGCACGGGCATTGGCGCGGGTGTCATGGTGAGCGGGCAGCTCCTCCACGGCATGCTCCATCCCGAGGCAGGCCACATTCTGCTCGAGGTCCAGCCGGGCGACGAGGGCAACTGCGTGTGCCCGTACCACGACCGCTGCTTTGAGGGCCTGGCAGCTGGACCCTCGATCGAGCACCGCTGGGGCAAGAAGGGCTTCGAGCTGGCCGACCGCCCGGAGGTCTGGGACCTCGAGAGCACCTACCTGGCCGAGGGCATTGCCACCTACGTGCTGTGCTACTCGCCGCAGCGAATCGTGCTTGGCGGCGGCGTGATGAAGCAGACCCAGCTCTTCCCGCTGGTGCGCAAGAAGGTCCTCGAGAACCTGAATGGCTACCTCGTGACCCCCGAGCTGGCGGACATCGACTCCTACATCGTGGAGGCCGGCTGCAAGGGTGACCAGGGCGTCCTTGGCTGCATCGAGCTGGGTCGCCGCGCGCTGGAGGCTGCCCGCGCGTAAGGGCAACAATCTTCTCGTTAGGACTTGCCGCAAGTTCTCCTGGGCTCGCCACGCATTCGGGTGCGATTGAGTGGCGAGCCCAGCTTGATACACGTTCGGGCATCGAATGTGTATCCGCTTGCCACACGTTTGGGTGTCGAATCTGTGACGTCCTGCGCGGGTCACACGTTCGGGTACGAACCTGTAGCGTGCAACGAATCCGTAGCGCACCGCAGGCTTAGGGCGCCCGCGCCCTGCCCCCGCATGCGTCTGTGCCCTTCTCGGCGCTGCCTCAATTCCGCTGGCTGTTTGCGCTACCCTAGCTTGGTGATTGCCGGGTACGAGAGGGGACAGCATGGCTGAGAAGACCAACAGGAACAACGCGGACGCGGCCGGAATGCAAGGCTCGCTCTTTGGCGATGTCGACGCGCCGTCCTTCTCGGCCCAAGAACCTGCGGAGAAGCCCGCCAGCCCCGCACGCACCGCGCGCGCCCGTGCCGCGGAGCTCAACCGCATCCTCAACCACGCGGCCTACGCCTACTACGCGCTTGACGCGCCCGAAATGACAGACGCCCAGTTCGACCGCTACCTCCAGGAGCTTCTCGCCCTCGAGAAGGCCAATCCCGAGCTGGTCACCCCGGACTCCTACACCCAGCGCGTGGGCGGCTATGTCTCCGAGCAGTTCGAGCCCGTTCTCCACGCCAGCCGCATGTACTCCATCGACGACGCCATGAACCTGGACGAGCTTGACGAGTGGCTGGCCCGCACCGACGAGGCGCTGGGCTCCACGCCGGAGAATCCTGTGGCCTACACATGCGAGCTCAAGATTGATGGCTTGGGTGTGGCCCTCACGTACACGGACGCCCAACTCGTGCGTGCTGCCACCCGTGGCGACGGCACGACGGGCGAGAACGTCACGGCCAACGTGCTCACGATCCACGACGTGCCTCGCGCGCTGGCACCCGAGGGCCTCAAGCTTGTGGCCGACGCCGGCCTTGGCCGCTCCATCGAGGTGCGCGGCGAGGTCTACATGCCCAAGCACTCGTTCGTCCGCCTGAACGAGGCGGCGGACGCCGCAGGTCGCGAACCCTTTGCCAACCCGAGAAATGCCGCCGCCGGCAGCCTGCGCCAGAAGGATCCCAAGATCACGGCTCACCGCGACCTCGAGACTTTCATCTATGCCGTGGCGGACGAGTCGCCGCTCTCGGTGACCAGCCAGTGGGAGTTCCTGCACTGGCTCTCCAGCTGCGGCTTCCATGTGAACCCCAACGCCCGCCGCTGCACCTGCGCGGCCGAGGTGCACGACTTCTGCGCCACCGCGCTCGCGCACCGAGAGGACCTCGATTACGACATCGACGGCGTGGTGGTGAAGGTCGACTCCTTTGCCAGCCAGGCGGCGCTTGGCTTTACCGCCCGCGCGCCACGCTGGTCAATCGCGTTCAAGTTCCCGCCCGAGGAGAAGCGCACGGTCCTGCGCGACATCCGCATTCAGGTGGGCCGCACTGGCGTGCTCACGCCCGTTGCCGAGTTCGACCCCGTGAGCGTTGCGGGCTCGACCATCGCGCGCGCCACGCTCCACAACATCGACGAGATCCGCCGCAAGAACGTGCGCGTTGGCGACACCATCGTGGTGCACAAGGCGGGCGACGTGATCCCCGAGGTCGTAGGCCCCGTGCTCGAGCTGCGCCCCGCGGACTCGCAGGAGTTCCAGATGCCCACGCACTGCCCCAGCTGCGGGAGCCCCGTAGTGCGTGAGGAGGGCGAGGTTGCCTACCGCTGCGTCTCCATCGACTGCCCGGCGCAGGCCGTCGAGCGTCTCATCCACTGGGGAAGCCGCAACGCCATGGACATCGACGGCCTGGGCGACGAGCTGGTTGGCCGCCTGGTCGAGAATGGCACCTTGACCGACGTCGCGGACTACTACGACAAGCTCACTGTCGACGCACTTGCCGCCACGCCCACGGGCCGCGCCTACGAGACAAGCACTAAGGACCACATCGAGGGCGAGGACATTCTCGTTGGCCGTACCATTGCCGAGAAGGTCATGGCGCAGGTGGATGAGTCCCGCAGTCGCGGCCTTGCGCGCGTCCTCTTTGGCCTAGGCATCCGGCATGTGGGTGCCAACGTGGCCACGGTGCTGGCGCGCCACTTCGGCTCGCTCCAGGCGCTCATGGCTGCAAGCGAGGAGGACATCGCCACAATCGACGGCATTGGGCCCAAGATCGCGGCGTCGGTGCGCGAGTTCTTCTCGGTGCCCGAGAATGTCCGCGTTCTGGAGCGCCTGCGCGAGGCGGGCGTTGTGCTTGAGGAGGAGGTCGTAGAGCCGGAGCGCCCGCAGACGCTTGTCGGCCTCACCTTTGTCCTCACGGGTACGCTTGAGCACTTCACGCGCGATGAGGCGGGCGCGCAGCTCAAGGCGCTGGGTGCCAAGGTCTCGGGCTCCGTGTCAAAGCGCACGAGCTTTGTGGTTGCTGGTGCTGCCGCTGGCTCCAAGCTCACGAAGGCGCAGTCGCTTGGTGTGCCTGTGCTGGACGAGGCGGCGCTCGAGCGCATTCTAGAGACGGGGGAGGCGCCGAAGGCGTAGACCATTCGGCGCGGATTCCGCAGGTTGCCAAAACTCCCCCTTGGGCGTCATCTTGATGCCCAAGGGGGAGTTTCCGACAGGATTGCGTATGAATGGACAGCTCCGGCGTCATTTTGACGCCCGAAGGCACGTTCTCGCAGCTATTACGTATGAAAGTCCCTCTTGGGCGGCGTTTTCTCGCCAGAGCGCAAGTTTCTGCGGGGATGGCAAAAGCGCAGCTTCCTCCCTATCACACTAATTTCTTAGTATCCCACCTTGACGAGGCTTTTGCACGACTGAGTCCGTCGCGGACAATAGAGGACCGTCTGCGGCACAGGTGCGCCTCGAGGGGTTTAACGCCTCTCGGATTGGCTATAAAGACAGTGACTAAAGGGAGTCGCCCGGCAAGGACGACCGAGGTAGGAGGTGCATTCCGATGGGCAGTGACGAGAGTTCAACCAAGCGCCTGCCTTTGGATGCATGAATTCACCCCTGAGGCGGTGGCAGATCCCTCGCAACGTCAAAGTCGATACGGTGGCACCGCGAATACGCTGATTAGACAGCGACGTGAATCACAAACAGGGCAGGCGCATCTTTTTCTCCGGTCGGTGAAGAACCGACACCCCCAGACAGGTTCCTAACACCACGAGAGGAACGGAGAACGGGTTCGCACCAAGCGAGCCATTAACGATAGCACGTGCTTATCACCTTTGTCGCATCCCGTGCGGGAGCGACCTCCCTAAGGGGGAGAGTCCAAAGTATCACGTAGGTGGGCGGGCGCTCGAAAGGGCGTCCGCCCTTTTGTGTCTTCGATCGATGCCCGTTTTGCTCGATGCGATGCATTAAGGCCTCGGCTGGGCCATTCCTGCATCGAAACCTCCTTCGTTACACAAATTGCCGATCTTTTGCGCCGAACTGCCCTACTTTACACATAGTTTTGGCATAACCCCGAGTATCAGTTACAACATATTGATAAATAAGAGCATTCAAATACCACATATAGTATACAGAGGAGCCTCGCTACTTTGTCGGACCGAAAAACCATGTGTAACGGAGGGCACTTCGGCGCAGCGAGGATCGAATTTGTGTAACGAAGGGCGGTTTGATGCACTTCCGCCTGCAGCACTAGACATCCGTGACAGCTCTTTCGCCGTTTCCCCTGCATTCCAAACACCGAGAAGTTCGCGGAGAACCTTCTGACCATTCCGCGTGGGCCGCGGGCCTCCTGTTTCCCACCTGCGGTATCCTTGTTGGTCGCGACGGGCCCGCATGGGGCGTGCGCCGCCGCGCCCCAAGGAATGCGAGGTCACATGCTCAGGATCGGTCACGCCATACTGCACGTCTTTGACTTCGAGAGCGGCAGCACGTTCTTCTCCGAGCGCGAGCTCGACCTCGACAACCGCCAGACCCGCTCATACGTCACGCGCCGGCTGCGCCGCATCCGCTCGAGCGCCGAGAGCAAGCACGGCACCTTTGCCCCCGAGAGCAACTTTGCCTCCGGCCTCAAGGAGTACCTTGCCGGCCAGGTGCCGTTCGTGGACTTCTCGGTGCAGATAGCCCAGTGGTTCTGGGAGGAGCTGCGCCGCGCCGAGGATCTCGAGCAGTGCGACCTCCTCGTGGCGGACTTCACGGACACCGGCGAGATGCGCGCTTCCGAGAATGCCGACGAGGACAAGGTCGCGGATGCTTACGAGTCCGAGGGAACGCGCCTCTTTGCCGTGGTGCTTCTCCCCAGGAAGCAGGCGTTCATCCACGAGGTGGACGAGAACGGCAACGAGATCGCCCGCCAGGACGCCACGCTTCCCAACCCCACGCAGAAGGTCGACACCTACGTCCTCATTGACGCCGACACCCTTGCTATCGACTTCCACGACAAGGAGCGTAGCGTGGCCGGCGAGTCGCGCCAGATCATCCCCGAGCTCTTCCTGCAGTGCTCGCAGGAGGCGTCGAGCCACGAGGTCATCGACGAGGTCACGAGCATTGTGGAGGACCTCTCCGAGGAGTATGGCCTCACACCGGCCGTAGAGGTTTCGCGCGCGAAGGCGGCGCTTGCCCGCCACGCGGATACCGACGAGGCCATCCAGCCCGCAGATGTGGGCCGCGAGGTCTTTGAGGACAACCCCGAGATGGCGCAGCGCTTCGAGGAGCGCACCCGCGAGCGCGACCTGCCCGAGGAGGTGCCGGTGCGCCGCGGTGCCGCCAACCGACTCACCCGCACGCATCGTATTCGCACCGACACGGGCGTTGAGATTGCATTCCCCTCGGAGCTCGCCGAGCGCCCGGGCTACATCGAGTTCTCGCACCAGGAGGACGGCAGCATCTCGATTGTGATCAGCAACGTTGCGCGAATCGAGAACCGCTAGGAAAACGCTGGTTGCCGCGGTGCCGTCGCAGGGTCGCCGCAAGTGCCTTCGGCCGCTGGCCGTCTGCCCCATGTGTTTTTCGTCCGTCGTGTGGCGAACGAGTAGAATGGCATGCGTGACCTTTAACGTAACCCATCCGTACTCTAGGAGGCCCCATGCAGACTAGCGGCACCAGCAGCCAGCGTGCGTCCAACGCACTCGCTCCCGCGCGTACCGTCACGCGCAGGGATGCCTTCAGGCTGCTCATTGGCGCGGGTGTGCTTGCATTTGCCAGCCCCGTCGCCGCCTTCGCCACCTCTCAGTCGGACATTGACGCCGCGCAGTCGGATGCCGATGCCGCGCAATCTCAGCTCGACCAGATCAGCCAGGAGGTCTCTGACCTCTCCGCGCAGCTCTCGGACACCGTCGGCCAGATCGATGACGTCTCGGCGCAGATTGACCAGACCCAGGCTGACATCGACGCCAAAGAGGCGGACATCGAGAAGAAGCAGCAAGACATCGACACCAAGCAGCAGGAGATCGAGCAGAAGCAGGAGGTCTTGGGCCAGCGCATGTCCGCTGCCTTCAAGTCCGGTAACGCCAGCACTCTCGATTTGCTGCTCTCCTCGGCCTCGTTCGAGGAGCTTACGTCCAACATCTACTACCTCGACAAGGTGTCCGAGCAGGACAACTCCATGATCGAGGAAGTCAAGAGCCTGAAGGCGGACCTCGAGACGCAGAAGGCGCAGCTCGAGGACGACAAAGCAACGCTTGAGTCCAAGCAGGCTGACCTTACGTCCCAGAAGGACCAGCTCAACCAGCTCAAGAGCGAGCAGGAGTCCCAGCTCGCGGACGTCCAGGCAAAGCAGGACGAGGCCCAGACCCTCGTCGACCAGCTCAACTCCAACGTCCAGAGCCTCATCGACCAGCGCAACGCCGAGCTTCTCGCCGCCCAGGAGGAGGCCCGCCGCATGGCTGCGAGCAGGAGCTCGAGCAGCTCAAGCAGCACGGTGACCATCGTCTCCGGCGCCTCTGGCTCCCAGGCGGCAGTCATCGCCGCCACGTACAGCACCGGCTCCACCGGCGCGGGCTACTGCGCCGCGTGGGTCTCCAACGTCTTTGCCAACGCTGGCGTGGGCTCGTTTGGCGGTAACGCCTGCGACATGTACTGGTCGTACTGCTCGAGCTCGGACAAGTCGTCCATCCAGCCGGGCATGATCATCGCCGTTCCCACCGAGCCCTACTCCGCCGCCGCGCGCCTGTACGGCCACATTGGCATCTACGTGGGGAACAACACCGTCAGGCACTGCCTGAGCGGCGTGATCACCACGCAGAGCCTGGACTCCTGGATTAGCCAGTTTGGCGTTACCGCCACTCCGCGCTGGGGCTGGTTGGGTGGCGTGGCTCTTGCGTAGGCTGGCTGGCGAGAGGGACGAGGTTGCCTCGGTCCCGCAGACCCCCGCGCAGGTGACGCTCGGCGTTGTCTCGGCCGTCATGGCCATTCTTGGCGCCGTGGTGCTGCTCGCGGGCGGACTGGTGCTCTTTGCTGCCGTGACGGGCCAGGCGGACGCCTCGGATTCCGGACTCACCATTGCAGGTATCACGCTCTCCGGCTGGTCTCCCATGGGCCTTGCCGTAGTCACGCTCGCCGCCGGCGCGCTGCTCTGCCTTACGGCCTGGTTGGGGTATGCCGCCTCGCGCGACTCCGGTCGCGTGGGGCCGTACCGTTTCCTCTGCTACCTGGTTGGCCTGGTGCTTCTCGTTGCTATCCTCTGGAGCTGGGGCGCAGGTACCATCCTCATCTTCAACCCCATCGTGCTCTCCGCCACCATCACGTACGTGGTGGTGTGTTCGTCGCTTGCCGACCGCGTGCAGCGCGAGCACGACGAGGGAGTGCGCGGCGAGTCCTTCATGCTCGATGGCCACCAGCGCGCGCTGAGGCTCATCTCGCAGGTCATGATTGTGACCGCAGTTCTCAACGTCGTGATCACCATGGTTGTGTGGTATGCCGTCTCCCAGATGGACCCCACCACGCGGGTCACCCTTGCCCAGGCGCGCTACAGCGCCGGGGAGTTCTCGGGCATCGTGCTTGCCTGGGGCCTGGCGTCTGCCGGCGTCAACCTTCTGGTGGGCATCCTTGGCCTGCGTGGTGCCAACCAGCCCGAGAAGATCCGGCCCTTCCTGTGGGTCTCGGCAATCTCCTTTGGCTACGCGGCCGTCCAGCTGGTGCTGGGCATTGTGACCGCGGGCAGCATGGGAAGCGTGCAGTCTAGCTCTATCACTGATGCCCTCTTCTACGGCGCCTGCACGTACTTGAGTGCAAAGATTCGCCGCCAGCCGCGTGACCACGAGGGTCAGGCAACTGACGGCGAGGCGGGTAACCAACCGCTTGGCGCCAACTAGGCCGTGGGCTCGGTGAGCTCCAGCTCCATGAGACGCGCGATGCTCACGATGTAGATCTTGAGCGCGCGGCGCAGGCTCTCCTCCGAGACGGCCTCGTCGGGACCGTGCTCGATGCCCACCCACGAGGGCTCCTTCGCGTACGGCTCGTGCGGGCCAAAGGCGCAGGCGCGGCGAAAGTGGCGCGCGTAGGTGCCGCCGCCAATGGTGAACGCCTTGCCTTCGCGGCCGGTGTACTCGGCGTAGGTCTCAAGCAGCGTGGTGATCTCCGGCGAGCTGGGGTCGATGTAGAAGGGCTCCACGTCGCGGCCCTCTTCGAAGTTCGCGTTGAAGCGCGTGGCAAAGCGCCTGAGCTCCACCGTGATGCGGCTGCCCGATGTCGAGGTGGGGTAGCGCGCGTCGATGGTCTGGACAAAGCGGTCGCCCTTTGTGCGTACGGTGCCGCCAATGCAGGTGAGCGCGCCAAACTTGTCGTCTGCGGCGGCGATGCCCAGCGGCTTGCCGTCGCTGGCGTGGCAGACCTCGTGCTCCAGGTGCAGCCAACGCTTCTCGGTGTCCGTGAGGCCGGGGACGTTGGCGAGAAGGTAGTCGGCAAGCACGCATATGGCGTTCACGGTGCCGGCGGGCATGGAGGCATGGCCGCCCTTGCCGTGTGCCGTCACGCGGGCAAGCCCCTCGCCTGCAGGTTCGACGTCTACGTGCGCTGCAGCGGGGAGCTTCTCGGCGTCAACGCGCACAAGGGCAGTGGCCTGGCCGGGGATCGCGTTGGAGACGGTGCCGCCGTCGAGTTCCTCGATCACGCCGCCCATCATGGGCTCGGAGGTGAAACTGCCGCCAAAGAGGCCCTTCTCGCCGCAGATGAGCGGGAAGTCGGCGTCGGGTGAGAAGCAGAAGGCGGGCTCGGGGCAGCGGTCGAGGTAGTGCTCGACGTCTGCCATGTTGGTCTCCTCGTTGTTGCCAATGATGCAGCGGAGGGCGTAGGGGAGCGGCTCGCCGGTCTCCTTCACCTGGAGGGCAAAGAAGTGCGCAGCCCAGAGCGAGAGGACTAGCGGACCCTTGTCGTCGAGCACGCCACGGCCCATGAGGTAGCCCTCGCGGCGCGTCACGTCGAGCGCGGGGACGGTCCAGCCAAGGCCCACGGGGACGATGTCAGAGTGGGCTATGGTCGCCACGTAGGGCGCGCCCTCCCTGCCCGCGACCTCGCCGTAGCCAATGCAGCCGTCGAGGTCCGTGACGGCAAGGCCCAGGCGGCTGGCAATGCCCTCTGCTGCCACCAGGGCCTCGTTTGCCTTGGGGCCATAGGGCTTGCCCGGCTCGGCGGCCGAGAGGTCCTCGACCGACTCTATTCTCACGAGCGTACGGATGTCTTCGACAACGTTCTCCCAGACCTCGTCGACGTATGCGTCGACCTTGGCCTTGAGCTGGTCGTCGTTGGTCTGTGCCATGCTTCCTCCCAATGGGTTGGTAAATCGTGCCCCACCATCTTAGACGCTTGCGCTGGGACGTGGCGGCGGGGTCGCTCGCGGGGTACCGCGCGGCGCTGGGGGCAAGTGGTGTCACAATGGCACGTGATGCTGCGTGGTGCCTACGCAGCGCCGGAGGTGCGGTGTTGACCGGAGGGGGTTTCCATGGCTGGTGACGAGTGGTACAAGGACGTGGTGTTCTACCAGATCTGGCCGCGCAGCTTTGCCGACGGCAACGGTGACGGCATTGGCGACCTCTATGGCGTCTACGAGAAGCTCAACTACGTGAAGTCGCTGGGCGTGGGTGGTATCTGGTTCTCTCCGCTGTACGTCTCGCCCAACGCCGACTTTGGCTACGACATTGCTGACTACCGGCGCATCTCGCCGGACTATGGGGACGAGAAGATCTTCCGCCGCGTGCTCGACCGCGCACATGAGCTGGGCCTCAAGGTCATCATGGACCTGGTGATAAACCACACCTCGAGCGAGCACGAGTGGTTCCGCAAGGGTATTGACCCCACAAGCCCCTACCATGACTACTACATCTGGCGTGACCCCGCGCCGGACGGCGGCGTTCCCAACAACTGGCAGAGCATGTTCGGAGGTCCCGCCTGGACGTACAACGAGGAAAACGGCCAGTATTATCTGCATCTCTTCTCGGCAGGCCAGCCCGACCTCAACATGGACAATCCGCGCGTGCGCGACGAGGTCAAAGACGTCATGCGCTACTGGCTGGACATGGGCGTCGACGGCTTCCGCGAGGACGTGATCACCCTTATCTCCAAGGCGGAGGGCCTGCCCAACGACCGCGGGCCCCTCTCGCTTCCCAAGGGCAGACAGTACTACGACTGCGGGTCGCACCTCGCGGACTACCTGGGCGAGTTCCGTCACGACGTGCTGGCGCGGCGCGACTGCTTTGTGGTGGGCGAGGCACCCTTCGTGGATGTGGAGAAGGCGCGCATGCTCACGCAGGGGCCGCGCGAGAAGCGCCTGCTCGACATGGTCTTTAGCTTCGAGCACATGGAGGCGGACTGTCTCTTTACGGAGTACATCCCTCTGCCGTTTAGCCCCAGGCGCTTCATGCGCGCGCTCTCGCGCTGGCAGGATGGGCTGCACGGCGTGGGCTGGAACGCGCTTTACCTCGAGAACCACGACCATCCGCGCGTGATCAGCCGCTACGGGAGCGAGCGCTACCGGCGCGAGAGCGGCTCGATGCTTGCGTGCGCGTACCTCTTCCTCGAGGGGACGCCCTTTGTCTACCAGGGGCAGGAGATTGGCATGACCAACATCTCGCTGCCGTCCATCGAGGACTACCCAGACTGCATTGCGCAGGCCAACTATCGCTCCTACGTGGGGAAGATGGGGGAGGAGAAGGCGCTTGCCCGCGTGCGGCGGGCTACGCGCGACAACGCCCGCACGCCCATGCAGTGGGATGCCACCCCCAACGCCGGCTTTAGCACGCACGAGCCGTGGTTTGCCGTGAACCCCAACTACTGCGAGGTCAACGTGGCCGTGCAGGGCAATGACGAGAACTCGCTCCTCAACTTCTACCGTCGCGCCATCGAGCTTCGAACCAAGAGTGCCGCCGTTCGCTGGGGCGAGTACCACGAGTTCCTCCGTGCGAACGGTAGCGTGTACGCGTACTCGCGCGAGTTCGCGGGTGACGAAGAGCACGAGGCCGAGACGCTGCTCGTGGTGTGCTGCTTTGGCAAGGGCGGGCACCGCGTGGGGCTGCCGGGTAAGTTCCGGGGCCGCCCGCACGAGGTCCTTCTCGCCAACTATCCCGTGGAGGACGCCAGCGCTGACTCGTTTGTCGCGCGGCCGTATGAGGCGCGGGTGTATAGGGTGCAGTAGGACGGCGCGTGTGCGACCAGTGCGGCTTGCGTGCCGCCGGTGCGCGGCGCGGCGCCTTCGCGAGGCCTCCATGCCTTCCGACTACAATGCCACCTCCTGCTACCGATACGTAAGGGAGGTCCGGGGCAATGAAGGTCGCCATGAGAAGGGCCGTGCTCGTCGCTGTCATCTGCTTTGCCGTCGCGCTCGTCGTGAGCGTTGCGTTTCTCGTCTGGTTCAACGCCGACCCCGACACGAACATCACCGCGATTCTCTCCAGTCTGCCACTGAGCTACCTATACGCGATTTCGTCCGACCTTGCCGCGTTTTCCGTTGGAGCGCTAGTCGCGCTTGTGGCGGGGTCTCTCGCACACCTGCGCATGCCCAACCTGCCGCGCGTGGTCTTTTCCGCGCTGGGCTGGGTTGTGCTGGGTTTCCTGCTGCTCGCACCCGTTGTTGCGACGATGGTAACAAGCTCGGCGGCCATCATGTTTGCGCTGGTTGTGTATGCCGCGATCAAGGTCCCGGTGGTCTTTTCTGCGTTTGGACTGCTGCTGGGTCTGGGCTTTGCCGAGAAGCGCGGCGCTGCGGAGCCTGACGACCGCGCGTAACGCGCATCTTTTGGAAATGAAGGCTGGACAGGTGGGGTTTGGCCCTCCTGCCCAGCCTCTTTTTTTGAGACAGTGGGCATTTCTCGGCCCCATTTATTGCGCGAAATTTCACGAGAAGTAATCAGCCAACTCGAGAAACGTCCGTCTTGCTAGGAAAAACGCGCAATAATGGCGAGCAACACAGTTAGCATTGCCTGGCGTTTGGCGTTTGGCGTTTGGCGTTTGGCGTTTGGCGTTTGGCGCTTGGCGGCGCCGGGCCCAGAGGCGCGACGCTCGGAGCCTAGGCCTGGCGAATAAACTGGACCACCTCGTCCACGGCGTGCGAGAGCCACATGGCCTCGCCCACCACGCGAGGCCCCTCGCCAAGCGTGACCAGCCGCGCGTGGGGAAACTCCTCCGCGGCCCGCCGGGCGTCGTCAAAGGCGCGATGGCTTGCGCCCTCGCTGCGGCACACCAGCACGGGTCCGTGGAAGCGGCGCATGTCCCCCCAGATGCTGCCCGCGTCCTGGCCGCCGTCCGTGGTGTGCTCGGCAGAGAAGTCAGGCGAGAGTAGCACCAGCCCGGACACGTCATGGGGGTGCCGGGCTGCCGCGAGCGTCGCCACCACGCATCCGTGCTCGGCGCCGGCGAGAAACACGCGGCAGTTGTCGATCAGGTCCAGGCGCCCCACGGCGTCGGAGGCGGCCTCGAGGTCTTCGAGTGCCCGCGACACCTCCGGCACCGTGCCGGCAGCAGGACCGCTATCGCTCACCACGCAGCTTGCAACCCCATGCGCCGCAAGCTCCTCAAGCGGCAGCTTCACTGCCACGTCGTCCCCGCCTGCCCACATAATCGCCGGCAGGGGACCGGGGTCGTTTGGGGCAAGGAGGCGCACCCGCACCTCTCGCCCGTCCCGCTCGCAGCGAACGGGCAGCTCGTGCCAGCCAACGCCGCCAAGGACCTCCTCGGCCTCGCGCTCCGCGCGCTTTTCTCCGTGCCTGAAGATGCCCATGTCCACCTCGACTGCCCTTCTCGCCGCCCGTTCGCCTGCGTCTGTGAACTCCTCGCTCCTACGCGTCCGACCGCGCGAAGCGGTTCGCCATGTGCATGCTGCGCTCGTAGAGCACCTTGGCGAGAAGCTCGTCGGTCTTCTCGCGCGCGTAGTCTGCCACGTGCTGGTTGGCCTCCTCGAGAAGGTCCTGCGCCGCCTCGGCGCCAAGGCCCTGCTTGGCCACGAGCGCATCCGTTGCCGCCAGCACGCGCTCGCCCTCGGAGCCAAGATCAAGCTGGTAGGCCTCGATTGCGGGCACGCACTCCGCGTAGTTGGCGTCTGCCATGGCGGCGATGAGGCGGTTTGCCCAGTAGAAGCTCTCGGTCGAGACGCGCTTGGGATCGGTCTGCTCGAGGTAGGCGGGTGTCTGGGTCACGCTGGCGTAGAACGGCAGCAGCGCGTTGAACGGGTTGGAGCCAAAGGCCAGCCACTGCACGCAGCGCGTGGCCTCGGGGCCGTACGGGCGCGCCTGCAGCACGGAAAGCTGGCTGTTGCGGTTGATGCCAATGGGACGGTAGTGGCCGCGCGTGGCCTCCGTTCCAAACTTGCCGTACGGGTCGTAGGCGGTTCCCTGGTAGTGGAGCGAGAGGACGTACTTCACGTCCTCGATGGTCATCTTACGCTCGGGGACGCTTGCCCAGGGGAGGTCGTTCGCCTCGGGGCCCATGGGTGCCTCGGGGGAGTCCCAGCTCTGGGCGTGCGGGTTGAGGAAGCGCTGCATCGACCAGGCACGCGGCGTGTTGTAGAGGTGGTCCTCGTCGGAGTGGCTGCCAAAGGCGTCACGCGGGTTGAAGACCTTCTCGCTCTCGCCCTCCGTGCGCAGCGTGAGGTCAAGGTGGTGGGCATCCATCCACTCGGCAAGGTCGGGCGAGCACATGTGCTCGGTCTGCTCGCCCAGGGCGTCTGCCAGGTCAAAGGAGTCAATCCCCAGCTGGTTGGGCATCGTAACGTAGCAGTCGTCCGGCACGCGCTTGGCGATCCAGTGATGGCCGCCCACGGTCTCCAGCCACCAGATCTCGTCGACGTCCGAGAAGGCAATGCCGTTCATCTCGTAGGTGCCGTAGCGCTCGAGGAGCTCACCAAGGATGCGCACGCCGTCGCGTGCGGAGCGCGCATAGGGCAGCACCAGCGTGACCATGTCCTCCTCGCCAATGCCGCCGGGCTGCTCGGGCTCATAGTCGTCGCTACCGGGCGTCCCCTTGGCGGGCCGATAGACAACCATGGGGTCCGCGCCCAGGACGCGCTCGTTGGAGGTGAGGGTCTCGGTGGCGCTCATGGCAACACCGCGTGCCGAGAAGCCCGCCTCCTCCCAGAGGCCCTGGGAAAGGTCCGCGTTGGGGACGGCCGTGTAGCGCACGCCGTCCTCGGCAGGCAGCGGCACCGTGAGGTGCGAGATCTTCGAGGTGTAGCTAGTGCGTCCCTCGGGGTCCACAACGCAAAAGCGCTTGGGATTGAACTCGCCGTTGGCGGAGTCCTCGTTTCTGGCGACGATGGTCGACCCGTCGTAGCTGGCGTTCTTGCCAACCAGGATGGTGGTGCAGGGCATGGTGCCTCCTTGGTCTGGTGTGCGGTGCCGGCAGCTCGCGCCGGCGCATTCTCACATGCCATAGTATGCCCACCTGCCGCGGCACCTGCATGCAGGCTTGTGCGCATGTTACGGAAGGCGCACGAGTGGACCGTCGCCGCCGTGTTCCGGGCGAAATCCCCGTCATACTGTGGTGGCACAAAACGCGGTCTCCCCGGTGGCATTTCTTGCCGGGTGTGCCGCCTGCGAGTTAGACGAGAGGAACCACGTACCATGACCATGACCTTCAAGCGCCGTCTGCCCATCCCCATGGAGATCCGCGAGGAGATGCCCCTCTCCGCGGACATGGCGGCGAGAAAACCCGCCTTCGACGCCGAGGTGGCGGCCATCATTCGAGGCGAGTCCCCGCGTCGCCTGCTTGTGATTGGGCCCTGCTCGGCCGACCGCGAGGACTCGGTCCTCGACTACGTGACGCGCCTTGCCAAGCTTGCCGACGAGGTAAAGGACAAGCTCCTCGTGGTGCCGCGCGTCTACACCAACAAGCCTCGCACGCGTGGTACCGGCTACAAGGGGCTTCTCCACAACCCCGACCCCGAGGCGCCGGCAGACCTCCTCGAGGGCGTGAAGGCCATCCGCCGCATGCACTTGCGCGTTGTGGAGGAGACCGGCATGTTCACGGCGGACGAGATGCTCTACCCCGCCAACTTCCAGTACCTCATCGACCTTCTCGCCTATGTGGCCGTGGGCGCGCGCTCGGTGGAGAACCAGGAGCACCGCCTGGTGGCGAGCGGCGTCCCCATGCCCGTGGGCATGAAGAACCCCACGGGCGGAGACCTTCATCTTCCGCAACTGGGAGGTCGATACCACCGGAAACCCGCTGGCACACGCCGTGCTTCGCGGCTATGTGGGGCCGGACGGGGCAACGTACCCCAACTACCACTACGAGTACCTCGAGCGCCTGGCAGACAGGTACGACCCCGAGAAGTTCGAGTACCCCGCCGTCGTTATTGACTGCAACCACGACAACTCCGGCAAGCGGCCGCTTGAGCAGGCCCGCATTGTGGACGAGGTGCTTGACTCCGTGCGGCGCTCCGAGCGCATCGCGGGGCTCTTCCGCGGCTTCATGGTGGAGTCCTACCTGGTTGACGGCAACCAGCCCGTGGGCGGCGGCGTGTACGGGCAGTCCATCACCGACGCCTGCATTGGCTGGGAGGGCACGGAGCGCCTGGTGCGCGACATGGCCGAGCGCCTGTAGTGGCGCCGGCGACGCGCGTGGCGTGTCGCGTGTCGCCAATAGCCTCCATTTGGAGCGTTTTGCAACGCAGAAGGCCTTCCGGAGACAATTTGTCGCCGGAAGGCCATTTCTGGTGAGTTTTTCAACAGTATCGGCTCTCCGGCGACAATGCGTCCTCCCCGCGGCTTTCAGAAAACCCCAACTTCTTATTAAGTTCCCGTCGAGCGTTGCGCTCCCTCCGTGTGACTTGGGCCGCTTTGGGTCCCTTAACGCCCCTGCTTCAGCGGCGTTTAAGCCCCGCGTCTTACCTTGGAATTCAAGGTAGCTGAACGAGAAAGGGGCCACCATGAGTCTCACGAGAAGGCAGTTCTTGCGGGCTGGCGCCATCACCTGCGCATCGGCAGCAGCTCTCGCGGCAATTGGTACGGCAGATTCCGCCTCGGCAGGCGAGGCTGGCCTCATGCTCAAGCCGCTCGCGGATGCCGCGCCCGTCGCCGAGGGAACATACGGTTCGCTCGTCTCGTCCTTCGCGGTCATGAGCGACACGCACGTGGACGACGATGCGCCAGACTACGACAACAACCTCGGAAACGCGCTCGACGACATCGTACAGAACTGGGACGCGGTGGATTCCATCGTGGTCAACGGGGACATGACCAACAACGGCTACCAGTACCAGTACGACATCTTCGAGCAGCGCGCGAAGGCCGCGGGCCTCTCGTTTCCCGAGTCCTTTACCTGCGTGATGGGCAACCACGAGCAGATGGGTGACGGCACCCACACGCAGGAGAGCGTCGAGAACCTGCACGCCAACTTCCTCGAGCGTACCGGCGCAAGCTCCATCTACTACGACCGCTACGTGGGCGGATCGCACGTGGTCGTCCTTGGCCCGGACGAGTACGTCTCGCCCTATGACGTCACCTCAACGGACACCTTCAAGCTCAGCACCGCCCAGCTTTCATGGCTCTCGAGCCTTCTCGACGAGGACCGGTCCGCGGCCGTGCCCTCCTTCGTCTTTGTGCATGAGCCGCTCAAGTACACGGTCACGGACTCCTACCCCGGCGGATGGGGCTACGAGAACTCCCTTGAGGACGACGATGACCTGCGCTCGGTCATCTTCTCTCACCCGGGCGCCATCCTCTTTAGCGGACACACCCACTCCTACCCCGACGTCGTGCAGCGCGTCCCCGGCGCCAACCTCTTTGTGGGCAACGGGGTCCGTGGCATACGCATACGCCCAGGGCGAGACCTACCTCACCGACGATGGCAGCTATGACTCCTTTGGCTGGCTCGTTCGCCATCACGAGAAGGCCATCGAGTTCTGCATGCGCGATTTTCTCAGCCGCCAGTGGGTCGCTGGGTCCCACTACGTCTGCCAGCTGGGGCCGCGCTAGGCGCGCACTGGTCGAGAGGCCTCCGGCTGCCGGGTGTCCGCGCCCGTTGCACGCAGGCCGTTCTCGTCAGCTTGCGGCGTGAACGTGCGCGAGAACACCCGTCCAAAGACGGCGGCCAGGAACTGGTTGAAGAGCGTTCCCGTCATCACGGGGAACATGGTCGCTGCGGGGAAGTACGCCTGTGCGATGACGGCGCCGGCCGAGATGTTTCTGAGCGCCGAGCAGAATGTCAGCGTCACAGCCTGCTCGCGACCAAGGTGCATGAGGCGCGTGGCCGCAAAGCCCCAGATGTAGCCCGAGGACGCCATGAACGCAATGAACACCAAGACGCCGGCTAGCTCCGGAGTGAGGTTGAAGATGAAGTCATGCAGGCTTGTCGAGTTGGTCGTGATGACGAGAATCACAAAGATGCGGGCAAGCGGGGCCAGGGCGGGGGAGAGGCTCGTCTTCACGCGCCCCTGCGTGGCCTGGTTGAGCGCCGTGGCGGCAAAGGCCGGCAGAGCAATCATGACGAGCATGTCAAAGAACATGCCGGCAGCGTCTACCTGCACCGTGGCGCCTACCAAGATTCTGAGCGTGGTGGGGATGGTCACGGTCGAGATGAGCGTCGAGATGAGCAGCGTGCCCAGCGCAAGCGACATGTCGCCAGCGTAGATGCCTATCCACATGGTGGACGTTACGGCGATGGGTACCGAGTACTCAAGGACGATCCCGGCCACGATGTTTGGGTCCGAGAAGAGAAGGCCACCCAGCACCCATCCCATGAGCGGCATGAGGACCTGCGAAATTGCGATGGCAACGAGCATGGGCGCGGGTCGCCTGAAGGTCCTAGCCAGGTTGGAGAAGTTGTTCCCCAAAGAGCCCTGGAAGGTCACGAAGGCGAACATGGACGTGACCAGGGGCTTGAGCGCGGCGAACGCGTCGGGCAGGCAAACACCCAGCACCAGGCAGAGGGGGACGATAAACACCATGTTGTGGGCAATGAGCTCGCCCACGCGCCTCCACGATGCCATGCGACTCTCCTCCTGCCCGGCGGGCCAACCATGGGCTTAACCTGTCTGTTAAAACGCTGAACAGGCTATGCGCCGAGTGTTTCCTCGCAGCGTCAGGACTGCTAATGCTAGAAATCAGCGCAATAACACCACGGTGCAGCGTGCGAGAACGACCCGCGTTGCCGCGCCCCCCGCGGTCGACGGTGGCCTAGTCCTTCTCGTCGGTGTAGTGCAGCAGCTTTTCCAGGCGCTCTCGGTTGATCCACGCGTGGGCCAGGGCACAGAGCAAAAAGAGCATGGCACCGCAGGCGTGGGCGACAAAGGCCGGCGTCCCAACGGTGTCATCGAAGCTCAGGCCCTCTGCCATACGCGCGTGCATCAGGCTCCCGCCGCTTACGAGCACGATGGCGAGAAGCACCACCATGGCAAGGCCCAAGCAGCAGTCGATGCGTGCCTCCCTGCTCATACCCTTGCAAGCAACATGCCTGGTTGTCTGGGCAATCTTTCTGTGGCTCACCACGCCGTGCGCCACCAGAAGGACCACAAAGAGCAGGCTAACGAGGGCGTGAACGTGCGGGTCGGCGTGACCGGTCACGTAGCAGGCAACAAGCACACGGGGCCTGCGCTCCGTCAGGTATAAGCCAAGGCTAACAACCGCGTGCCGCCAGAGACCCGCTTCGCGCCGTCTACAAGAAAAGAGAAAATACCTGCAAATGAGACAAAGGGACAGTCCCTTTGTCTCATGCCTCTCCCAGGTGGTCAATTTGCGTAGGCCAACAATTCCGAGAAAATGCAGCCTTCGTTGCCGCAATAATGAGGTGCTTCTAAAGGAAACGGTGTGGCAATTCCCAGCCCACGGGCACGGACTTAAGGGGCTACGGCCCTCACATCACGCAAGACAGGAGAAATTTGTACATGGCCACAAGAGCAGAGATCATGGAGAAGCTCGGCGAGGTCCAGCACATGCTGAACATTGCTCGCCACAACCGCAAGGAGCAGGAGGAGGCCACCGACGCCAACGTCGCGCGTGCGCTTGCGCTCCTGCGTCTCAAGAGCGAGATTTCCGTCGAGGAGATGTCGACAGTCCTCGGCATTGGTGCGGACGCACTCGGAACTACGCTTGGAAACATGGCTAACGATGACCTCGTCGTTGTCACTAAGGACGAGGATGACAACATCCAGTCTGTCACGCTTGGCGAGAAGGGCCAGGAGGAGCAGCCCAAGCCGCGTGACCTCCAGAACGTTGCACTCGACGGCTTCACGGACGATGAGGTAGACGTGCTTGCGTCGTTCCTCGATCGCATTGAGGCTGGCGTCGCAACCGAGATTGGTGAGGACTGGAAGGAGCGCGAGCAGGAGCGCCTTGCCAAGAAGCGCGATGATCGCGATGACCGCAAGTCTTTCGGCCGCGGAGACCGTGGAGATCGCGGCGGTCGTGGCGGCAACGACCGCGGCGGCTATCGCGGTGGCAACGACCGCGGCGGTTTCCGTGGTGGTAACGACCGTGGTGGGTACCGCGGCAACTCGGATCGTGGCGGCTACCGTGGCGGCAGCGACCGCGGTGGCTATCGCGGTGGCAACGACCGCGGCGGGTATCGCGGTGGTAACGACCGTGGTGGGTACCGCGGCAACTCGGATCGTGGCGGTTTCCGTGGCGGCAGCGACCGTGGCGGTTTCCGTGGCGGCAACGACCGCGGTGGCTATGGTCGCAGCTACCGCAACGAGGACTAGTTCTTTCTCGCACGCGCTTCGCACTATATATAGGTATGAAAGAAGGGGGCAACGATATTCCGTTGCCCCCTTTCTCTATGTAGGGTATGCCGTTGCGGCGTTGTCGCGGATATCGAACGGTTGGGTGCCGTTAAACGGTGGGTACAGGCGGCATGTACGGGCAGCATCAGAGAAGTACCACAGATTCCGAACGGTTAAGCCCCTCTAAACGTTCGGGAAATTACCAAATAGCGAAATGGCGCGGCATCGTAGTAGCGCCGCTGATTCCGAACGGTTAAGTCACTCTAAACAACGAAATGGCGCGGCATCTCGGTGATGCCGCGAAATATTGACGGTTAGACCTCCCTAACCGTTCGGAAAATTCCTAAACAGCGAAATGGCGGGGCATGGGCGAGCAGGGCCAGCCGGCTTTTCGCTGGAGGGCAGGCGTATCTCCGGAGAGCGCTATTTGATTGCAGCTCTTGCTAAAGGGGACCTCCAGCGACGGCGAACCCTCAGAGAGAGGTTCGTGAGTACGAACGGGCAGTTCCTAAAACCGGGTATCAAGGATTCAATGTGCGAGAGGCATGTTACCCAGACCCGTGACCTGCGATAACAGTCCACTTATGTAGGAAACATGGAGGAAACAAACGAGACTTCCCAGGCGGGTGTAAGGCGCGTATATTACTACCTCGCGCGGCGCACGCCCCACACGGGAGGGCGCCGCGGGGCACCCTGAGAACCGGATACCGTGTCCGAGAGATCGGACGACGAAG
>CACYGL010000023.1 GCA_902773995.1 uncultured Coriobacteriaceae bacterium
GGCCGTGTGGAGAGGACCTCCGATGGGTCTGGGTCGAAGGTCACGAGGGCAAGGGGCAGACGGCGCGCGTGGGCGTCCGCGGCGGCCTCGGCGATGAGGGAGCGGTGCCCCTCGTGTAGCCCGTCAAAGGCGCCAATCACGCAAACAAAGCGCTGGTCAGGACCAAGCGACACGCCAGGGGCAAGGTACGCCGTCGCGTCTCCCACGCGTACCGGCGAAGGCAGGGACACGCCCGAGAAGGTCGATGCGGCAGCGATCCGTCGCGCCTCCTCGGAAGCGAGCGGCCATGCGGGCTCACTCCAGGCGGGTGCGGCAGAGAAGGGCTCCATCGTCATGCGCGCACCCCCGTGATGCCCGCCGGGAAGTTGACCTCGCAGGAAAGCCCGCGCCTGCCGCAGCTCCACACACCAACGAGCCGCTGGTCAAAGACCATGGCAACGCGCTCTCCGGCGCGGGGCGCGCGCTCGGTGCCGTCCGCGCAGACAACCGTCCCCGCAGCGACAGCCTTTCCGCACGCGGCGTCCGCCGCCTCCTGCGCGCTGAGCCTGCGCACCGGGGCGCCCAGAGCAGCCACGGGGTCAAGCGCGCGGGCGAGGACCTCCTCGGGGCCGTGCGCGGCGTCAACCGCGTCGAGCGCCAGGCAGCCGTCGAGCCCCACCGAGCCGGACTGCGTGCGCCGCAGCGCCACGAGGTGCGCGGCCGATCCGGCGGCGCGGCCGATGTCGCGCGCAAGGCTCCGCACGTAGGTGCCCTTGGAGACGTCAAAGTCCACGACCCAGCTGAGCTGCCCCTCCACGGAGGCTATCTCGACGAGCGTGGCCGAGAAGACCGTGATGCGCCGCGCCGCCAGCTCGGGCGCCCTCCCCTCGCGGGCGAGCGCGTAGGAGCGCTGGCCACCCACGGAGATGGCCGAGTATGCGGGTGGCACCTGGTCCTGCTCGCCGACAAAGCCGGCGAGAACCTCGCGCGCCACGTCCTCGCTGGCCAGGCGCTCGGGGACCTCGGCGGCAACCGTGGGGGCGCCGTCGGCGTCGTCGGTGTCGGTCTCGCACCCAAAGAGGATGCCCGCCGTGTAGCGCTTGCGTTCGGCGGTGAGAAGGCCCATGAGGCGCGTGCCCTGGCCCACGCCCACGACCATGACGCCGGACGCGGCGGGGTCAAGCGTGCCAGCGTGTCCCACGCGACGCTCCCCCAGGACGCGCCGCACGCGGTTCACCACGTCGTGGCTGGTCATGCCGCAGGGCTTGTCGATGCCGAGGAGGGCATTCACACCCGACTCGCCGCGCTTCACCGTGACGCACCTCGCACGTCTGCCGAAGTCGCAACATCCCGGCACGCGCCGTCCTCGAAGAGGGCGCAGAGCTTGGGGAGCACGATGGCGCGCACCTCGTCCACGGTGCCCGTGGCGGTGAACCCTGCCGCGGCACGGTGCCCGCCGCCGCCCATCTCGCGCGCGATGCCCGAGACGTCGAGGTCGCACTTTGAGCGGAGGTTGCCGCGGACCTTGCCGCCGTCGACCTCCTTCAAGAAGAGGGCCACCTGGGTGCCCTCGATGCAGCGCACCAGGTCGATGAGGCCGTCGAGTTCGTCGAGCGTGACGCCGGCCTGGGCGATGTCCTCGTTGGTGGCAAAGCTGTAGGCGATGCGCCCTTCGGCGAAGGTCTGGATGCGCGCGAGCACGCGGGCGGCCAGGTGCACGTAGGCGAGACGGTCGGACTGGTACACGTTGAGCGCGACCTCTGCGGGAGAGGCACCGGCCTCGACCAGCATGCTTGCCGTATCGAAGGCCTCGCTGTCGGCGTTCTGGTACTGGAAGCGTCCCGTGTCGGTCACGATGGCGCAGAGGAGGTTCTGAGCGATCGTGGGCGTGAGCACGCGCGAGGAGTGCAGGCAGAACTCGGAGATGATGACGCCCGTCGCGGCGGCGTCGGGGCGCACCACGCCGGCGTCCCAGAAGGGCTCGCCCGAGGGATGGTGGTCGAGGACGGCGACGTGGCGGGCCCGGTCGCAGACCTTCTCGGCATCTGCCAGCCGGGACTTCTGGGAGAGGTCCACGCAGATGAAGAGGTCGGGCGTCACGTCGTAGTCGGCGGCGTGGACGAAGGTGTCAGAGCCCGGGAGGAAGCGGTAGATCCTCGGCACGGGGCCCTTGTCGGCCAGGAGGTTGGTCACGCGCTTGCCGGGCCATGCCGTGCGGATGACCTCGGCGAGCGCGAGGCCGGACCCGATGGCGTCGCCATCGGGCGAGGTGTGCGCGCAGATCGCGATGGTGTCCGCATCCTCGATCAGCGCGACGACGCCCTTGAAGAGCTCGGCCTGCTCCATGTACTCGGAAACCCTCATCAGGCTCTTCCCTACTCGCCCTCTGCCTCGTCGCCGGCGGGGGCGACATCGATGGCCGTCTCGTCGGCAGTGTCGTCGCCATTCCCCTCGGCGTCCGCCGCAATGGGATAGCCGTTCTCGTCCTTCTCGACGCCAAGCGTCGGCGGGACGTTCTCGAGCGCACGAGAGATGCGCTCCGCCTCGTCGGTCGTGGTGTCGATCTGGAACGCCAGCTCCGGCGTCACGCGCCAGCCGAGCGCGTGGCCGAGAAGCGAGCGGATGCGTCCCTTCGCGCGCTCGAGGGCCGCGGATACCTCCTCGTAGCGGGAGGCGTCGCAGCTCACGTAGGCGCGCATGAAGGACCTGTCGACCGAGACCTCCACGCCCGTGATGGTCACGAGCTGGAGGTCGGGGTCTGAGACCTCGAAGAGCATGATCGTGGCGAGCTTCTCGCGCGCGAGCTGGTTGGTCCGGCGCGAGTTCTGGTTCTGCTTCACGTGTGCCTCCCTACTCCGTGCGGGCGACCTCTTCGATGCGGAACGCCTCGATCTGGTCGCCGGGGTGGATGTCCTGGAAGTTCTCCAGGCCAATGCCGCACTCGAAGCCGGCCTTGACGCTCTTGACGTCGTCCTTGTAGCGCCTGAGCGAGGCAATCTTGCCCTCGTAGACCACGATGCCGTCGCGGACGAGACGAACCTGGTCGTCGCGGGAGACCTCGCCCTCCGCGATCATGCAGCCTGCGGCGATGCCGACCTTGGGGACCTTGAAGGTGTCGCGGACCTCGGCGACGCCGGTCTGGACCTCCTCCTCGGTGGGCTTGAGCATGCCGATGCGGGCGGCGTCTATGTCCTCGATGGCCTTGTAGATGACGCTGTAGGTGCGGATCTCGACGCCCTCGCGCTCGGCGGCGGTGCGCGCCTTGGCGTCGGGACGGACGCCAAAGCCGATGATGATGGCGTTGGACGCGTCGGCGAGCGTGACGTCGGTCTCGGTGATGGCGCCGACGGCGGCGTGGATCGTGTTGATGCGGACCTCGGACTGGTCCATCTTGTCGAGCGAGTCCTGGAGCGCCTCGATGGAGCCCTGGACGTCGGCCTTGATGATGAGGTTGAGCTCCTTCACCTCGGCGTCGGCCATGGTGTCGAAGAGGTTCTCGAGCGTGACGTGCTTCACGCGGTTCTGCTCCTCGATGCGGGCCTTGAGGGCGCGCTGGTCGGCCAGGTCGCGGGCGTCGCGGTCGTCCTGGAAGACGCGGAACTCGTCGCCTGCCATGGGGACGCTCTGGAGGCCCAGAATCTCGACCGGGTCGGAGGGGCCGGCGACCTCGACGGGGTTGCCCTTGGGGTCGAGCATGGCGCGCACGCGGCCGTAGGCCATGCCGGCGACGAGGGCGTCGCCAACGTGGAGCGTGCCGCGGGTCACGAGCACCGTGGCCACCGAGCCGCGGCCGCGGTCGAGCTTGGCCTCGAGGACGTTGCCCGAGGCGAAGGTGTCGGGGTTGGCCTTGAGCTCGAGGACGTCGGCCTCGAGCAGGACGGCCTCGAGCAGGTTGTCGATGCCGAGGTGCTTCTTGGCCGAGATGTCGACGAACATGTTCTGTCCGCCCCACTCCTCGGGGATGATGCCGTACTCGGTGAGCTCCTGGCGCACGCGGGTGGGGTCGGCGCCGGGCTTGTCGATCTTGTTCACGGCCACGACGATGGGCACGCCGGCGTCTGGGGCATGACGCCGTCGTCTGCGGCCACGATGAGGATGACGATGTCGGTCACCTTGGCGCCGCGGGCACGCATGGCCGTGAAGGTCTCGTGGCCAGGGGTGTCGATGAACGTGATAGTGCGGCCGTTAATCTTGACCTGCGACGCGCCGATGGCCTGCGTGATGCCGCCGGCCTCGCCCTCGGCGACGCCGGTGTGGCGAATGGCGTCCAGAAGCGACGTCTTGCCGTGGTCGACGTGGCCCATGACGGTGACAACGGGCGGACGTGGCTTCAGGTCCTTGGGGTCATCGTAGAAGGTGAAGGAGTTCTCCTCCTCCTTGGTCATGACCTTGACGTCGCGGCCCAAGTCGTCGGCGACCAGCTCGATGAGGTCGTCGGACATGGACTCGGTGAGCGTGAGGGGGTTGCCCAGGAGGAAGAGGCGCTTGATGATGTCGTTGGCAGGCACGCTGCGAGAGGTCCTGGTCGTTGGCGATGGCCTCCTCTATGCGCTTCTCCTCCGCGGCCTCCTCGGCCTGCTTCTGGCGGCGCTCCTTGCGGCGGCGACGCCTGCCGGTGGACTCGCGCGACGCCTCCTCGACGGCCTCGCGGGCCTCGTCGAGGACGCGGCTACGGTTGTAGGCCTCGGCCTCGCGGGCCATGCGGCTGTAGCGGTCCTCGCCCTCGTCGCCGCGACGGCTGCCCTTGCGGCCCTTGCGGCCCGGACGGCCCTCGCCCTGCTCGGCACCGCCGTCCTGCTCCATGCGGGACGGGGCGGAGTAGCTCTTGCGCTCGGAGCGCGCGTGCTCGGACTCGCCACGGCGCTCGCGGCGGCCCTGACCCTCGGCCTTCTTCTGTGCGGCCTCCTCGGCCTGCTGCTTGAGCACCTGCTCCTGCTGGGCGATCTGGTCGAGCAGCGAGGTGAAGGTGGGCATCGACTTGGGGGCGTTGTCGTGGACGCGGTTGCGCTCGGCCTCCTCGGCGCGCTCCTTGGCGGCCTTCTCGGCGGCGCGCTTCTTCTCCTCCTCGGCGCGCTTCCTCGCGGCCTCGGCGGCAGCGCGCTTCTTCTCCTCCTCGGCGCGCTCGCGCTCGCGGCGCTTCTCGGCGGCGACGCGCTCCTTCTCGGCGGCCTCCTCCTCGGCCTTCTTGGCCTCGGCGGCTGCCTCCTCCTCGGCCTTCTTGGCGGCCTCGATCTGGGCGGCGCGGTCCTCGAGGATGGGCTTGAGCTTCTTGCGCACGATGGAGACGTAGGCGTCCTCGAGCGTCGAGGAGGCGGACTTAGCGGGAATCTTCATGTCGCGGAGATGGTCGAGCATCTCCTTGCTCGTCATCCCGTACTCCTTGGCAAGGTCGTGTACGCGAGTCTTGGCCATGTGACCAACCTTTCATTCACGGGCGGCCGTGCCGCCCGGGTAGTGCCTGCTAACAAAAGTCCGCTTGGGGACGCTAGATCAGAGAGTCGGGGTCATCGGAGACCTCGGCGTCCATGAGCTTCTCGTGGATGCCGCAGTAGCGCGAACCCGGACGGGCCATGTTGCGGCACTGGATGCCGTTCTCGCCCACGTACTCGCAGCGGTGCTGCTCGCCGTCCTCCTCGGCCTCGCTCTCGGGGACCTCGGCGGCACGGGGAAGGTCGCGCAGGACGCCGGCGGCCAGCGACTCGTTCTTGATGTCGATGTGCATGCCGGTGAGGTGGGCGGCCAGGCGGGCGTTCTGGCCCTCCTTGCCAATGGCCAGCGACAGCTGGTCGTCGGGCACGATGACCGTGGCATAGCCGTCCTCGGGACCAAGAATCACGCGAGAGACGCGCGCCGGCGAGAGGGCGTTGGCGACGCAGCGTGCCGGGTCGTCGGACCAGGGCACCACGTCGACGCGCTCGCCGCGCAGCTCGGAGACGACGGTGCGCACGCGGCTGCCCTTGGGGCCGACGCAGGCGCCCACGGGATCGAGGTGGTCGTCCTTGGACGAGACGGCGACCTTCGAGCGGATGCCAGGCTCGCGGGCAATGGAGCGAACCTCGACGACGCCGTCGTAGACCTCGGGGACCTCGAGCTCGAAGAGCCTGCGGATGAGGTCGGGGTGGGTGCGGGAGACCACGATGGGCGGACGCTGGCGCTCGCCGCGCACGGTGGGCTGGTCGTTGTTCGGGTCGCGCACGTCGATGATGATGGCCTTCAGGCGCTGGTTGTGCGAGTAGCGCTCGCCCGCCGGACGCTCGTTGCGCTCCTCGGGGAAGCGGCGCTGGTCAAAGTGGGGAAGCTCGGCCTCGACGCCCTCGCGGATCTTGATGATCGTGAAGTCGGGCGTGGTCTGGAGCACCGTGCCGGTGATGATGTCGCCGATGCGCTGCGAGAACTCCTCGTAGATCTGGACGCGGGCGGCGTTGCGCACGATGGCGCGAATCTCGGCCTTGGCGTGCTGCGCCGCGATGCGGGAGGTGTCGGGCGGGGTGACGTCCTTCTCGTCAAAGTCGAGGTACTCGCCGGTCTCCTCGTCGTAGGACTCCTCCTTGGGGATGAGCTCGTAGACGTAGACCTTGCCGGTGGCGTGGTCGATGGTGACGCGCGCGCCAAAGGGAAGGTGGAGGATGTCGGCGTAGCTCTTGGCGAGCGACTGCTCCAGGCGGTCGAGCAGGTACAGCTCGTCGATGTGCTTCTCCTGGCAGAGCGCCATCAGCGCTTCCATCATCTCTGATGCCATGCGGATTCCTTTCTAGCTCTTGGCCCCGTTGGAGGGGGCGTCGAAGTTCGGCTTGATCTTGCAGTTCTTGACCTGGCCAAAGGGAATGGTGACGCGCTCGCCGTCCACGGTGAGGACGACATTCTCGCCCTCGAGTCCCTCGAGGCGGCCGGTGAAGTGGCGGCGCCCCTCGGTTGCCGTGGTGGAAAGCGAGACGTCCTCGCCCGCGAAGCGCTCGAAGTCGCGGGGGCGGCGGAGCGGGCGAGAAAGACCGGGCGACGAGACCTCGAGGGTGAAGGGCCCCTCGATGGGGTCGAGCTCGTCGATCGCGGCAGAGACCCACTCGGTCTCGGCGGCCACCTCGTCGAGCGAGATGGGCGCGGCGCTCTCGTCTGCGTGGTCGATGCGCACGCGGACGCACGGGTTCTTCTTCGAGCCCACGACCTCGACGTCGACGATGTCGATGCCATGCTCGGGCGCTGCCGCCTCGAGCGCGTCCAGGATGAGCTGGCGCGTGTCGTGCTCTGGCACTGCGGGCATGTCCCCTCCCTCACAAATCACAGGTACATACAGAAAGGAAGCGGGGCGAGAAACTCCACCCCACTTCCTACGAATCACTACTGCATTGCAAGCTGAGTATAGGGTCTTATCGGCAGGCGGTCAAGGTGCGAGGCGGACGGCACCACAAGGACGCCACGGCGCCACGCTTGGCCACCTCGATGGCGGCCGACATGCCGGCCGGGACTGCACGCGGCTCGTGGCGTTTGGCGGTGTAGCGGTGCACCTTGACGCCGGCTGCGCTCAGGGCAACGGCGACCGGCTCGCCCTCGTAGCCCTGGAGCGTCTTCCCGTCGTAGGTGAAGCTGACCAGGCGCCCCCTCTCGGTTGTCCCGAGGATCGGGTGCTCATCGAAGCGCGTTCCCATGCGATCACTTCCCCAAACTCACTGCGGGTCCAGGCCCGCACTCTCCGGGGCTCCCCTGCCCCACGCATACCGTTTTACGTGGGAGTATTCGCTGGGTCTTGTAAGAATCGGAACCAAACGAGCATGGTAACGGGGGTTTCGCACGCTCGAAACATGGCGGCACGCGGCTGTTAGCATTTGGGGGCGGAGCGGGCGCGGCATGTGGTCTTGGCGCCGGGTCAGGCGCGCCGCGGCGCCCATCTTGGTGTACGGGACCCCTCCAGGCGGCATGCTCTGCACAAAATTTGCGGTTGACGGCCCGTTTTGGGCGAATCGCCGAGTACGAAAGTACTAACTTTTTGCGGAGCCGCAGGTAGCGAAATGGCACCTGTCAGGTGATACTAAGCGGAACCCCCGATTTGGGCCGTCAACCGCAAATTTTGGGCACGGGGTTGTACCAGAAGCCCGGGAATGCCTCTTGGGAAGCCGTCCCTCCCCCGGAAAAGGGATGACAGGCCAATCGCCGACCAAGCCCGGAGAATAGCGCTATTCCTTAAACGCTCGCGGCGTTTGTCCAGTTGCGAGATTTCAGTTTTAAGAACAAGCGATATTCTCCGCGAGGAACGTGGGACACGGGCCGTGGCCTCGGCAAAGACGCGGCTACAACGAAAAGGGCCCTCTGCCGCGCGTCGCGCAGCCTGGCGGACATTGCCGTCCCGCCGCGCGCGGTGGCTCCTCGTCGTCCAAGTACATACTTAAAGATGTTATTACGTGTCCAAAGAACTATTTTACGTGCCTTAAACACAATTAAGCTACCATTCAGACATGCCTACATGCGGCAGCACTTTGACAGGCAAAGATACCGGGGAGATTGATGCGCCATGGAGAAGAGCAAGGAAGACCTACATCGCAAACCGAGGCGGAGCGGTGCCGTATGGGCGGCGCTCGCGCTCTCGGCTGGGCTTGCGACGGCACCTGTGGCCGCACTGGCGGAGGAGTCCTCTGGCACGACGTCAGGCACCGGCTCTGCCACGGGCGCGACCACGCAAAAGAGCGGCGCGCAGACCCAGCCGCAAGCGTCGGATGACGACGCGCGGGGCACGGTCGGCCAGGGCGCCACCGCCCAGACCGGCTCACAGGACACAGGCTCTGCGGAGGGCGCGGGCACGCAGGTCAGCGCCCAGGCGCCCGTGGCGTCCTCCGACAAGGGGACGTACGAGAAGGCAGGGCTGCATGCCGTGACCGTCACCTACGTTGACCAGGGCGGGAGGCAGATCGCCGCGTCCCACAAGGAGGCGCTCGCGGACGGCGAGTCCTACAGCGTGAAGAGCCCGACGATCGGCGGCTACGAGCTCGTGGACGCATCCCAGGCCACGGTGTCCGGCACCGTCGCCAAGGGCGGCGGCGACGTCTCCATCAAGGTGGTCTACAAGTCGACCATGGTCACCTACAAGGTGGTCCACGAGCGCCAGGTCGGCCCCAAGTCGAGCGAATATCGCGTCTCCGAGACCGAGACCCTGCGGGCGCCCGCCGGCTCCAGGGTGACCGTCACCCCCAAGAGCTACGACAACTACACCTGCGCCACCAAGGACCTCACGCTCGACGTCACGGCGGACGGCAACGCCACGCTCGTGGTCAAGTACGACGTGATCGTCCCGACCTACGGCGTCTACTTCCAGACGAGCGGCTCCTACGTCGCGCCGAGAACCGGTCAGGTGGGCGACGCGATCACGGCCCCCGCGGACCCGACCCGCGCGGGCTACTCGTTCGCCGGCTGGGACACGGACGGCGACGGCAAGGCCGACGCGCTGCCGGCGACCATCCAGGACAAGGACGTGACCGCCACGGCCATCTGGAAGCCCGAGACGGCGACCTACCTGGTGAAGTACTGGGGCGAGGACCAGAACAGCAACGGCTCGTACCACCTGCTCAAGACCGAGACCCTTACCGGCACGACGGAGGCCACCACCCCGACGGCCGCGAAGCTAGACACGTCCAAGGGCGGGGCGTACCAGTGGTACACGTACCTGAAGGAGGACCCAGTCAAGATCGCGGGCGACGGCACCTCGGTGCTGAACGTCTACTACGACTTGAGGACTGTGGAGGTCCACATCGGCGTCGGCGTCTCCGTGCCTCGTGAATATCGCATCATGCATAATGGCAGGTATAGGTATAATTTTTACTATACGCACATCTTCAGGGAGTGGGACTGTCAGCGCCTGAAGATGTTCGACACTGTGCACCTGCCGAGCGGGGAGGGCTTGCGAGACTTCTACGAGGACCAGTTTGCCAAAGTTAAGGCAGACTCTAAATACTACACTAGGCATGGGAAGAAGGTTGGACCGCGTAAGGAAAGCGGGAAGCCGAGGTGGTTTACCATCGCCAACCCCTCGTCGGAGGCTGACGATCTCCAAATTTTCCTAGACTCGAGCAACGGGTACCAGCTGGACCAGAATAACATAGGCTGGGACGGCGAGTCGCTCGTGGCGACCTTCCGCGCGGACTTCAGCGCCAAATATAATTCATATTTGGCAGAGGAGTTCCAGGACGCGGACGGCGAGGGCTACGCCGAGCCGTCATTCGAGTCCACAACAACGGGGACGTCAAGGTGGAGAACTCTCACGTCCTACCTCAGGAGGGGCTTCCGCTGCACCGGCTGGAGGCTCTCGACGAACGTTTGGGACGGCAAGGATGCCAACGCCATCGAGTGGGGAGACTGGCATGTCGTGACCGCGAAGGACGCGGACGAGAACGGCCAAGTCGAAACCGAGTACGACTTGCTCATGTCGAACGTCGTCGAGTTCAGGTTCGACAGAATCCCCTACGACGTCACGTACTACTCCGACGGCCAGGTCGTGGGCACCACCAAGGACCGGCTCTACGGCTCCGAGGTCGACGTCTCGACGCCTGCAGGCCTGACGGCACCCGAGGGCATGGTGTTCGGCGGCTGGTACGCGACCCCCGACTTCTCCGGCGACCCCGTGACCTCGCTCACCATGCCCGAGGGCGGCGTGCACCTCTACGCGCTGTGGAAGCGCCCGGACGTGCACGTGACCTTCGACCCCGCCGGCGGCTCCTCGGTCGCCGCGGAGACGGTCAGGTGGGGTGGGAAGGCCACCAGGCCGGCCGACCCCACGCGCGAGGGCTACACGTTCGGCGGCTGGTACTACCAGGCGCCAGGCTCCTCGACCCCGGCCCCGTTCCCGTTCGACCTCGGCCTCGAGGGCGACGTGAGCCTGGTGGCGGCCTGGAAGTCGAGCGAGACCCCCACGACCTACACCGTGGTCCACAAGACCAGGGACGGCAAGGTGCTCGCCACGTGGACCGGCGAGGGCACCGTGGGACAGACCCTGACCGTGGCCGCCCTCGGCGCGCACGACGCGCGCCGCGCGGGGCACGACTACGTGAGCGCCTCCGGTATCACGCTCGACCTGTCGGCCGACGCCTCCAAGAACGTGTACGAGTTCGTGTACGACGACGAGCCCTCGTTCACCTACGTCGTGCACCTCTACGACGAGGCCACAGGCCTGCCCGTGGCGGCGGACGTGACGTTCGACTCCGAGAGGGCGCTGCTCGACTACCTCGCCCCCAAAGTCAAGGGCTACCACGTGCTCTTCGGCGGCCAGGGCTACCTCTCCATCCGCGAGGGCGGCCAGGAGCTCACCTTCTGGTACGAGCGCAACCCCGAGCAGCCCAAGGCCGGTAACGGCAGTTCCGGTCAGTTGCGTCCTGCAACGCCGCGCACCGCGACCGCATCTGCGACAAAGACCGCGCCGAAGCACATGGCGAAGGTCCCTGCGAAGCCCGAGGTCCCCAGAACCGGCGACGCGACCAACGACGCGTTGGCACTCGGCATCGGTGCGCTGGGCGCAGGCATCGCCCTTCTTGGCTCCAAGTTCCACCGCAGAGAGGATGGGGAGTAAAGCCATATGGGCTTTGATGGCATGCATGCCTAGGGTACGTCTAGGTAGCGCGACCTGACACAGGAGCGATCCCAAGGCCCCGCCAGACGCAGAGAGTTGCGAGCTGGCGGGGCTTTCGCATACATGAAAGCTGCTCGTCTGCGCGCACGCCGAGCACGCTCGCCAGGAGGAGCCCTGCAGCGAACTCGCCCAGCCGCGTTGGCCCGGGTGCCTTCGTCGTGGCATTCTCCTGGTAGCGCGGGCAAACGAGCCCCAGGTGAGAGGCCCAGTCTGCGGGGGCGTCCGCCAGCGGCATGATGTATAGCATGCTCCGTGTGAGGTTACGTACAAGAAGCGGGCCCGACGCCTGGCGCCGGACCCGCCGTACCATGTGCCAGTCCTAGCCGGCAAGGCACCGCAAGGCGCTTCTCGTCTAGATGGCGACGATGTTCACCAGGCGCCCGGGCACCACGACGACCTTCTTCACCGTCTTGCCGGCAATCTGCTCGGCCACCGCCTCGCGGGCAGCTGCCTCGAGCTCCTCCTTGGAAGCGTCGGCGGCCACCTTGATGCGGGCACGGACCTTGCCCTTGACCTGCACCGCGATCTCGACCATGTCGCTCTTGGCCTGCTCGGCGTCAAACTCTGGCCACGGCTCGTTGTAGACGGAGCCGGAAAGGCCCAGCGCCTCGTGGAAGAGCTCCTCGGCCCAGTGCGGGCAGATGGGGGCCAGCATGGTCACGATGTCGTGGGCCACGCGCCACGAAAGGGCGGCGTCACGGTTGTCCTCGGGTACGTCGTTCACGTACTTGGAGGCGGCGTTCACGAGCTCCATCGAGGCGGAGATGGCCGTGTTGAACTGGCCGCGGTCGAAGTCGTTCGTGCACTTGATGCCAAGCTCGTGGAGGGCGCGGTTGAGCTCCGCGCTAGCACCGGAGAGCTTCGAGGCATCGACCTCTCCCCTCTTGGCACCGTGCGAGATAAGCCACACCACGCGCCAGGCGCGCTTGATGAAGCGGTTGGCGCCCGCGACGGCCTCGGGATCCCAGTCGAAGTCCTTCTCGGGCGGCGCCACGAAGAGGATGGCCAGGCGCATAGTGTCCGCGCCGTAGGGGTCGATCACGCTGGAGGGCGGAACCACGTTGCCTTTGGACTTCGACATGGTGTCGCCGTTCTCGTCCTTGACCATGCCCTGGCAGAGCAGGTTGGTGAAGGGCTCGTCCACGTCGACCATGCCCATGTCGCGCAGGACCTTGGTCCAGAAGCGCGAGTAGAGCAGGTGCAGGATGGCGTGCTCGATGCCGCCGATGTAGTTGTCGACGGGCATCCAGCGGTCCACGGCCGCCTTGGAGAAGGGGGCCTCGTCGTTGTGGGGGTCGGTGTAGCGCAGGTAGTACCAGCTGGAGCACGTGAAGGTGTCCATGGTGTCGGTGATGCGCTTTGCCGGCTTGCCGCACTTAGGGCAGGTGGTCTCGTAGAACTCGGGGCACTCGGCGAGCGTCTCGCCAGCGCCGAGGTCGAGGTTGTCGGGCAGGCGCACCGGGAGCTGGTCCTCGGGCACCGGCACGTCACCGCAGCAGTCGCAGTGGACCATGGGGATGGGGTTACCCCAGTAGCGCTGGCGGCTGATGAGCCAGTCGCGCAGGCGGAACTGCACCTTGGTGCGTCCGCAGCCGTGCTCCTCGAGCCAGGCCACGATGGCGTCGACCGCCTCGGAGTGCTTGCCGCCCTTCATGCCCGTGAACTGCCCGGACTGCACGAGGTAGCCCTCGGCGGCCATGGCGTGATCCCAGTCGACGTTGGTCACGCGCAGCTCGCGCTCGTCCTTGAGCTCCTCGTAGAGGGGGTCTTCCTTCTGGCAGATGATGGGCGGGATGGGGAGGCCGTACTTGCGGGCGAAGTCGAAGTCGCGCTGGTCGCCGCAGGGGACGCCCATCACGGCGCCGGTACCGTAGTCGAGAAGAACGTAGTCGGCAACCCACAGCGGAGCGGGCTTGCCGGTCACGGGGTTGATCACGTAGCGGCCGGTGAAGACGCCGTGCTTCTCGCGCGCGGAGCCCTGGCGGTCGACCGAGGAGACCTTCTCGGTGGCGGCCTTCAGCGCCTTGTAGTCGGCCTCGTACCTGGTGCCCTTGACGAGCTCAGCGGCAAGGTCGCTCTCGGGCGGGAGCACCATGAACGAGACGCCAAAGATGGTGTCGGCGCGCGTGGTGAAGACGGAGATCGTGCGGTCGGTGGGCGTCACGCCGTCCTCGGCGGCCAGCTTGAAGTCGATCTCGGCGCCCTCGGAGCGGCCAATCCAGTTGCGCTGCTGGGCCTTGACGTTCTCCGGCCAGCCGGTGAGCTTGTCGAGGTCATCGAGGAGCTCCTGGGCGTAGTCGGTGATCTTGAGGTACCACTGGGAGAGCTCGCGCTTCTCGGGGATGGAGCCGCAGCGCCAGCAGCGGCCCTCGACGACCTGCTCGTTGGCGAGGACCGTCTTGCAGGTGGGGCACCAATTCACGGGGCTGGTGGCGCGATACGCCAGGCCGCGCTTCCACATCTCGATGAACATCCACTGGCCCCACTTGTAGTACTCGGGGTCGCAGGTATTGAACATACGGTCATAGTCATACGAGAAGCCCATGCGCTTCATGGTCTTGACGGCCTGTGCGATGTTCTGGTAGGTCCACTTGGCAGCCTGCGTGTGGTGCTTGATGGCCGCGTTCTCGGCAGGGAGGCCAAAGGCGTCGAAGCCCATGGGGTGCAGCACGTCATAGCCGCGCATACGGGCCTGGCGGGCCATGGCGTCACCGATGGTGTAGTTGCGCGCGTGGCCCATGTGGAGGTCACCCGAGGGATACGGGAACATCTCGAGTACGTACTTCTTGGGCTTGGAGGGGTCCTCGTCGGTCTTGTAGAGCTCCTCGTCCTCCCAGGTCTTCTGCCACTTGGTCTCTATGGCCTGCGCGTCGTAGGCAGGCACCTCGAAGTCATTCTGCTGAGTGCTGTCGCACATGTGAAGCCCCTTCTCGCTCCTTTGCATAGCTTGTCGATTCTAGCAGGTATCCCCCAACGTGGCAGGGATACGGAACCTGCTGGACACACAGCGGGAGCGGCGGTCCCGTGGCGGCGGCGGTCCCGCAGCCAGACCCTTCTCGGCGGCGGCCCTATGCCCTTGTGGCCTCTCACCGCGGAGAAAGGCTCAATTTATACCTGCGCCGCGATTCCGCAGGTAATCTGTACCAGGTTTAAGGAAAGGAGCCAAACTCCGCGACCGGTCACTGTGCCGGGCGCCATTCAAGATGTCGGTCTTCTCTCGCACTCTTTATTGCACGTTATTTCTTGCCAGAAGGACGTTTTCCCTGTTGTCGTATCATTTCTCAGGAATATCGCGCAATAAATCGTGCGAAGAAACCCTCGTGCCCCAAGAGGAGGCCCCAGGAGAGCCGAGATGCACGCCGCCCGCCCTGCTCGGGATGGGCACCGCACCTGTTCGCAAGGCAATCGCTTCCCCTTTTGAGGACACCGCAACGACCAATGGCCGCATCAAGACAGGTCTCGATTGCTGTTCAACCGTTGAACAGGTTTGGTTAATCAGGAGGAGTCAAGCGTATGGGGACCGCCGAACATCATGACTGAAGAATCGTCGAGGTGAAGCGCCGGGTGAGCCTTTCTCACCGCGACATCCAGCACGCCTGTTACCACCGTCCAGACCCTCTCCCCCAGCGTGGTCTTCACGCGCGTCCGCGAGGAGAACAACAACGTCTTCAACCCCATCAGCGTGGAGGATTCCGACGCCTTCCGTGGGCAGTGGAGATCGCGCTTCTCGGTCGAGGGCTGTTCAAGTCTCTCGAGCATGCCGCACGCGGGACCGCTCCGCCCCGCTCGCCCGCCGCAGCATCCCACGGGGTAGAATTTTCCCAGCAAACGAGCAAACTCCGCTCAGCGACCCTGGAGGAATCATGGCTAACAGCACGCAGGACTTCAATATGGACATCCCCGAGCCGGAGCTGGAGTTTGGCGACCCCGCACCGTCTACGCCGGACCTCGCTCCCGCCGCAACGCCGGCGCCTGCTCCCGTAAACGACCCCGCCCAGTCCCTCTCGCCCGCCGAGCGCGAGAAGGTCAACGCCTTTGTCGAGAAAATCGACATCACGGACACCGCGGGTGTCCTCTCCTACGGCGTTGGCTCCCAGCGCAAGGTCTCGGACTTCTCCGAGCGCGCCCTCGATGGCGTGCGCAACAACGACCTTGGCGAGATCGGCAACGACATCAGCTCCCTCATCGTGACGCTCAAGGACTTCGACCCCGACAAGCAGGAGAAATCCGGTCCTCTCGCCATCTTCCACAAGGCGAAGAACAACCTTGAGGCGCTGCGCACGCGCTATACCGCGGTCGAGAAGAACGTCCGCGAGATCTCGGAAACCCTCGAGGGGCACCAGCGCACGCTGCTCAAGGACATCGCGACGCTCGACCAGCTCTACGCGCTTAACGAAGCGTACTTCAAGGAACTCACGATGTACGTAGTGGCGGGCAAGGAGAAGCTCGAGCAGGTTCGTACGGGCGAGCTTGCCCAGCTCCAGGCAAAGGCCACCGAGACCGGACTTGCCGAGGACGCGCAGGCAGCACGCGACCTTGCGCAGAAGTGTGACCGCTTCGAGAAGCGCATCTACGACCTGGAGCTCACGCGCCAGGTGGCCCTCCAGACGGCGCCGCAGATCCGTATGGTCCAGGCCTCGGACGCCGTAATGGCCGAGAAAATCCAGTCGACGGTAGTCAACACCATTCCGCTCTGGAAGAACCAGATGGTCATCGCCCTAGGCATAGAGCACGCCACGCAAGCCGCACGCGCCCAGCGCGAGGTCGCGGACATGACCAACGAGCTTCTCAAGAAGAACGCCGACAAGCTCAAGGTAGCCACGGTCGACGCCGCGCGCGAGGCGGAACGCGGCGTGGTGGACATCGAGACCTTGAAGCACACGAACGAGCAGCTCATCTCGACGCTCGACGAGGTCAAGCGCGTGCAGGCAGAGGGGCGCGAGAAGCGCCGCCAAGCCGAGGGCGAGCTCGCGCAGATCGAGGACGAGCTCAAGGCCAAGCTCCTCGACGCCTCGCGGGATTAAACTCCCCGGCAATGGGATTCCATTGCCGGGGAACGGGATTCCGTTGCCGGGGAACTCAATCCCGCCGCAGGATGCGGGAGACCGTTGAGGTGCCGAGACCCCAGGTCCTCGCAATCGTCTTGCCGCTCAGTCCGTGATTACTCATAAGACGGATGATTTCATCTCGCTTGGGACGGTTAATTCCCCGAAGCTCGCTGGAGGTTTTCACGCCAGCTAGGCTTATCGCCAGAGCAAGCGCATCCTCGTCTTGAAGCCGATCATCGTTGTCCAGCCGCGTCGCATCCCAGACAACGTCCCGCGGCGAGCCCTGATACGCATCGAATGCCTCGAAGCTTCCGAAGTAACCAAGAAGCACGCTCGTGTCCACCACCCAATGGGTACCCGCGTACTCCTGGTAGCTACTCCAGTGATACTCGCGCATGGACGCTATCCCAGCGGCTTCGGGATTCATGTGCACGTAGTAAACTGTGGCAACTAGCTGCGCGTCATTGGTAATGGGCTTGCTCCAGAAGCCTCCCTGGAAGAGGGTGCCTTCGCGACCAGTTCGAGCATTGAAGTATTTGCTGTAGGCCCAATCAACCTTGGACATGAAGGCGCTTACGGCAGACGGGGACTCGCCAAAGTCAACAACAAGGTGTACGTGGTTGGTCATGAGAACCCATGCGATGATGCGCGCGCCGGTCTTCTCGCGCGCCTCTTTGAGCAGCCTGAGGTAACACCTACGATCAGCATCGTCCTCAAAGAGCGCCACCTTTCCAGCGCTCCGCACGACAACGTGATAGTAACCAGACTCGCTCAAACTGCGCCTAGGCATGCAGACCCCCTCCCCGTCGAGTGGTGGTTATCTGTACCCCAGAACTTGCAGTGGGATTCAACTCCCCGGCAACGGGATTCCGTTGCCGGGGAACGGGATTCCATTGCCGGGGAGTTTAATCCCGCGAGAGGCCGTCCTGCTTGAGCATCGTGCGCAGGACCTCGATGTCGCTGTGGACGTCGATGGACTGGTCAAGCACCAGATCGTCAGAAAGCTTCGAGAGGGCCTCATCCATCTGCACAAATGACCCACGCAGCTCCGAGAGCGTCCTTACCGCCTCTGGTCCGCCCGCATGGCCCTCCAGCTCCGCGTAAGACGCCGCGAGCTTTGCCGTGGTGGGAAGGTAGTACGTCGCCGCCTTCCGCAGCTGTGGCGCGACCTCGGGATGGTGCATGACATACGCACAGATGTCCTCGGTCTTCGCGCCAATGCGCTCAAGCGTCGCGCGAATCTCAGTCTCACGAATCTTCGAGGCACTGCCGCGAATCTGCTCAACGCTCTGCGTGGCGGCGACCAGCACTTCTCGCGCCTCTTCCGGCAAGCTGTCAGAATCCGAACCCGCACCGGCCGAGCCAGTCACAACCGAACTCGTCACCTGCGCGGGACGTCTTCTTCCCTGCGCCTCACCCCAAGCCTCGTCGGTGAGGTAGAGCGTCTCCCTGCCATCCGCGACATCCAGATGCCCCTCGGGGATAAGGCCCCTGGTAATGGCCTCGTCGAGCACCGACACCAGTTCGGGCACGGCAACGCCCGCCTCACCGGCAAGCTCGGGCACGGCAACGCTCTGCCGTTCCCCCACGGCCTTGTCGACGCGGCGCATCACCTGCGCGAAGTTCTTCTCGTGCCTACCCCTGCCAACAAGATGCGCACCCGCGGCCGCAGCCACGCCGCCAAGCGCCATGGTCACGATGCCGGAGACCGGGCCCAGGACGAGAAGGCCCAGCCCTACAACCACCAAGGGAAGCGCCAGAAAGACGAGGAGGGCAAATCCCACCCACATGCGCCAGCGCGCCCGGTTCACATCCTGCGGGTCGCTGATAACGTAGGGCGATTGAACGTCTCGGCCAAAGGCGCTCAGCTGCTGCCCAACGTCGCGGACGGCCTTCGCAATCGACTTCGAGACCCCAGAGAAGTCAATCTGCGAGAAGGCCTCGCCCACCTGCCGCGCGGCATCGGTGCCGGCCTGGCGCATGTTGTCGAAGTCCTTCTCGTCCACCCCTGACCTCCCATTGCCAGACAAGACAAGCAGGGAGCAGTCCCTCGCCGATGCGACAAAGGGACTGTACCTTTGTCTCACGAACGGAAGTTCACCTGCTGGCTGGAGTCCTTGAGGAGCACGTCGTGCGCGCCACCCTCGACAAGCGACGTGGCTGAGACGAGCGTGAGCTTGGCCTTGTCACGGAACTCCGCAAGGTCGAGCGCGCCGCAGTTGCACATTGTGGAGCGGACCTTGAGCAGCGAGTTGTCGACGTTCTCCTTGAGCGGGCCGGCATACGGCACGTAGGAGTCGACACCCTCGACAAACGAGAGGCCCTTCTTGTTGCCGCCCAGATCGTAGCGCTGCCAGTTGCGGGCACGCGCGGAGCCCTCGCCCCAGTACTCCTTCATGTAGGAGCCGTTCACGTTGACGCGGCGCGTGGGGCTCTCGTCGAAGCGGGCAAAGTAGCGCCCCAGCATGAGGAAGTCGGCGCCCATGGCCAGCGCGAGCGTCATGTGGTAGTCGTAGACGATGCCGCCATCGGAGCACACGGGCACGTAGATGCCGGTCTCCTCGAAGTACTCGTCACGCGCGCGGCACACGTCGATAAGCGCGGATGCCTGGCCGCGACCAATGCCCTTCTGCTCCCGCGTGATGCAGATGGAGCCGCCGCCGATGCCTACCTTCACGAAGTCAGCGCCGCAGTCGGCAAGGAAGCGGAAGCCCTCAGCATCGACCACGTTGCCGGCGCCCACGCGCACGGAGTCGCCGTAGTTCTCGCGAATCCAGGCGAGCGTGCGCTTCTGCCACTCCGAGAAGCCCTCGGAGGAGTCGATGCAGAGAACGTCGGCGCCAGCCTCAACCAGCTTGGGGACACGCTCGGCATAGTCGCGCGTGTTGATGCCCGCACCCACGAGGTAGCGCTTGTGCTGGTCGAGAAGCTCGTCCGGGCGGGACTTATGGGAGTCGTAGTCCTTGCGGAAGACCAGTGCCACCAGGCGGTTGTCAGCGTCGACGATGGGCAGCTGGTTGAGCTTGTTGTCCCAGATGATGTCGTTGGCAGTCTTGAGCGAGGTCCCGTCCTCGGCAACAATCATCTTCTCGCGCGGCGTCATGAACTCGGAGACGAGCTTGGCGCGGTCGTCGCGGGAGGGGCGGTAGTCGCGCGAGGTTACAATGCCCACGAGGTGGCCGTGGGAGGTGCCGTCGTCGGTGACGGGCATGGTGGAGTGTCCGGTACGCTCCTTCATCTCCATAACCTGACCAAGCGTCATATCGGGCGTAAGCGTGGAGTCGGAGACCACAAAGCCGGCCTTGTAGGACTTCACCTCTCGCACCATGGCCGCCTCGTCGTCGGCGCTCTGCGAGCCGTAGATGAAGGAGAGGCCGCCCTCCTGGGCGAGGGCCACGGCAAGCTTGGGGCCAGAGACGGCCTGCATGATTGCGGAAACCATAGGGATGTTGAGGCTCAGCGCCGGCTCCTCGCCACGCTTGTAGCGCACGAGGGGCGTGCGAAGCGAGACGTTCGCGGGGATGTTCTCCGCCGAGGAATAACCAGGTACGAGAAGGTACTCAGAGAAGGTGTGCGATTCCCCTTCGAAGAACGTTGCCATGCGCGTGCGCTCCTATTCTCCGCAAATGCGGTACCGGTGGCCACTGTTCGGGCCATTGTAGCATCAGGCAGGCAATGGTTCGGCACCGTCGGCCGAGCTGCGAGAACGCACCACAGGTGATGCCGCATTTTTCGGACGGTTAGGAAATATCTGAACGGTTAGGCCGCTCTAAATGTCTGAAATCCGCGGCACCTCGCAAATGCCGCGACTTCTCGCCGTTTAGGGGTGGCTAACCGTCCGGAACCCGCGGCAAGACGCCACTCCAACGGTCCCCGCCGCTCCCCCGCAAACCTAGTTGGCGGCATCCTCGCCCAGCACGTCCTCGACGTTCACGGCGATGTCGTGCTTGGTAGGAATCCACTCGACCTTCTTGAAGAGCGCCACCACCGTCATGGGAATGTAGGTCATCATAAAGAGCGGAAACGTGAACAGGTTAGTGAAGATGATCCAGCGCCTGCTCTTGTGGCAGTGGATGTGCTTGCGCTCAGCGACGGTCGTGATGACGGCGAGCAGGAAAAACACGAAGTACATCGAGGCAAACGTCATGATCAGCGACCCCACGCACATGGAGAGCTCGGCCTCGGTCGCAATGAAGCCGTGGCTCAGGCTGCCCACGATAAGGTAGGTCGCGTTCACAAAGGCCGAGAGAAGCGTGAGGATCATGCCCGGGGCAATGGTCATGAGCATGTCGTACGAGGCAAAGCGCCCGTGGCGAATCCCGTGGAACAGGTCCCTGCAATACGAGAAGAACACCTGGTAGAACCCCTTGGTCCACCGCAGGCGCTGAACCCAGCTGGCTTTGAAGGTAACGGGTTGCTCGTCAAAGAATTCGGCCGGGGCATAGCCAATCTGGATGTTGTTCGCGCAGCAGAACGTGGAGAACTGGATGTCCTCCGTCAGGGTGTGGAAGTCCCATCCGTGCATCCCCTTGATGATCTTGCCCGAGACGAGCCAGCCGGAACCAGAGATGGCGCAGCTCGTACCCACCATCATACGGGCGTTGTTCAGGAACTTGGCCTCGCGCATGAACCACAGGGCGTTGGCGGCAGAGATCCAGCTGGAGTCGAAGTTCTTTGAGTTGCGATAGCTCGTGCACACCAGGTAGCCGGCGTCGAAGGCATCGTTCATGATGCGGACGTAGTTGGGCGAAACGAGATTGTCCGCGTCAAAGACGAAGAAGCCCTCGTACTTGTCGCCATACTCGTTGAGAATGCGGTCAAAGCCGTAGTCCATGGCCCAGCTCTTGCCACGGCGCGCAAGGTCGTTCCTGTCCCAAACAATGGCCCCGGCGCGCTCCGCCTCCTCGTGCGTGTTGTCGGTGCAGGCGTCGCAAACCACGAAGACGTCCATGAGCTCGCGCGGATAGTCCTGTGCAAGAATGGACCGAACAAGGTTGCCGATGACCGGCTCCTCGTTGTGCGCCGAGATGAAGAAGGCATAACGGTGCAGCTTCTTTGCCGGCGGCAGCTTGACCATGCCACGGGCGGCCACGCGGATGAGGTAGACAAACTGGTAGAAGTACGCCAGCGTGAAGAAGAGCCACACGACCATGTTGAAGATAACGATGGGCGTGAGTCCGATCCTGTTGAACTCCATAGCAAGCTCTCTCTCACGTTGCCGCGCACGCCAAGAGCACGCGCGCGGGGCGACTGCGTTAGTTACACACCAAGCTGCGGGCAGATGCGCTCGCCCGCCGCCGTTCGTCCCATTGAGGTATCCTTCAGCGATTCTAGTACAGAGCGCAGGTCCTCCGGCAGCTCGTCGGCAAGCTCGATGGTCTCTCCGGTCACAGGATGGTCAAAGCGAATGTGCCACGAGTGAAGGAACTGCCTGGTAAGGCCCAGGTTCTGGCGCAGGTCACCACGCCCGTAGAGGGGATCGCCCACCACGCAGTGGCCTATGTGGCGCATGTGAACGCGAATCTGGTGCGTGCGACCGGTGTAGAGGTGGCACTCAAGCAGCGTGTAGCCGTCGTCCCGGCGGCCAGCCTCAAAGCGCTCGAGCGTGGTGAAGGTGGTGATGGCCTCACGGGCGCCGGGGTCATCGGTCACCATCATGCGCAGGCGGTCCCGCGTGGAACGCGCGATGCCACTCTCGATGGTGCCCTTATCGGGGGCCACATATCCCTGCACCAGGGTCACGTATCGACGGTCGAGCACGCGCAGACGAATAAGGTCCTGCAGAGCCTTCTGGGTCTCGTCATCCTTTGCGGCGACCATAAGGCCCGAGGTGTCCATGTCAAGGCGGTGCACGATGCCCGGCCGGTCTTCGCCCTGAAGGCGTCCCAGGTGAGAGTAGCCGCAGTGTGCGACAAGGGCGTTGGCCAGCGTGTCGTCCACGTGACCGGGACTAGGATGGCACACAAGGCCGGCCTGCTTAGAAAGGACCATGAGGTACTGGTCCTCAAAGCGGATATCCAGCGGGATGTATGGGTTGGGCGCAAGCACGCCCGTGGCAGGTTCCTCCTCGGGAAGCGTCACCTGCAGGCGATCTCCCAAGCAGAGGCGCTCGCTCTTGGACGAGACGGGCGTGGCGTTGAGCGTCACGCGCCCCTCCTCGACGAGACGCGCGCACGCGCTTCTCGACGGCATGCCATCTTGTGCCGAGAGGAACGCATCGATGCGCACGCCATCCCCCTCGGGCCCCACGAGCAGGCCAACGAGACGATCAGGCATCCTGGCGGTCTCCAACGCTGGGCGAGGCGGCCTCGCCGGTGCTCGCAGAAGCCTCCGCCGCGTTTGCAGGTACGTCGACCATCACGAGGTAGAGAATCACTGAGACAACTATGCCCACGGTGACAAAGATGTCTGCCACGTTGAACACGGGGAAGTCCATGAACGTGGTGGCAAAGAAGTCCGTGACATAACCAAAGATCATGCGGTCAATCATGTTGCCAACGCCCCCGCCGCACACGCAGGCGACGGACACCACAAGCGGCATAGGCAGCGAGTCGTGCGACCACACAAGCCAGATGCCAAAGGCCAGCACGACGGCCGCAAAGACGATGAACACGGGGCCGGCGCCCTCCCCAATAGAGAACGCCGCGCCCGTGTTCTTCACGAACGAGAGGTCCAAGACACCCGGGATGAACTCCTGGGGCTGCCCCGGAACAAGAGACGCACGGACAGCGGCCTTCGTGACTTGGTCGACGAGAACGGCAAGCACGCAGATGACCCAGAACACGACGAGCCGCGCGCCCCGCCATGACCGAGCTGTATGCATTGCGCCAACTGTCACAAAAGCCCCCTACGTACGTCTCCCAACAAACTTCACTCAGGCAATGCTAGCCCTGCGCCGACGCTCCCTCAACCGCGTCGTGACAGCGGCAGCACAGGCCGTCCTCGCCAAGCTCGCGCCAGTTCCAGCACCTGGGGCAACGCTCGCCCTCGGCATGGGAGACGGTGGCAGAGAACTCGTCCCCTGCTGCAACGGTGACCGCAGAACACACGAGCGGCTCGGCAAGGTCGATGCCCGTGGCCTCGAGCTCCTCGAGCGCCTCGGCCGGCATGGTGAGCGCTGCGCGAGCGGCCTGCGAGGTCTTCTCGGGAATGACACCCTCGGAGGTCGCCTCCTCGTAGGCCTTCGTGAAGGCGCTTCTCGCCTCGGCGAGGGCCTTGTGCGCCTTGAGCAGCGGCTCGTACTCAGCGGCCGTCATGGGCGCCTGGTACCAGTCAAGCAGTGCCGCATGCTCCTGGTTGTCTCGCATGGAGGCGGGCAGGTGCGGCATGACCTCGTCGGTGGTGTAGACCAGGATGGGCTGGAAGTCGTGGATGAGCATCGACAGGATGTAGGCCCAGGTGGTCTGCGCGGAGCGGCGCTCGGGCGAGTTGGTGGCACCGCAGTAGACGCGGTCCTTGGTTGCGTTGAGGTAGCCGTTGGAGAGCTCGGTCACGTAGTCGTAGAGCGTGCGGAAGACAACGTTGAAGCGGTAGCCCTCGTAGGCGCGCGCCACGGTGTCGTGGACCTCGCACATGTGCGCGAGCGTAATGCGATCGTAGGCGGTGAGCTCCGCCACGGGAACGCCCTGGGTGGCGGGGTCAAACTGGTCCTCGATCTCGCCGAGCAGGAAGCGGAAGGTGTTGCGGATCTTGCGATAGGCGTCGCCCACATGGTCGAGGATCGTGTCGTCGCAGGGAACGTCAGTCGATGTGTCAACCGAGGCGACCCACAGGCGCAGCACGTCGGCACCACGGGTGTCGCACTCCTTGTTGGGGTCAATCACGTTGCCGAGCGACTTGGACATCTTACGGCCCTGACCATCAAGCGTGAAGCCCTGCGAGACGATCGACTTGTACGGCGCCACGTCGTACGCACCCACCGAGGTCATAAGCGAGCTCATGAACCAGCCACGGTGCTGGTCGGAGCCCTCGAGGTACATGTCGGCAGGGAACTTGAGGTAGCCGCGGTGCTTGCAAACAGCTGTGTGAGAGACGCCGGAGTCCCACCACACGTCGAGGATGTCGGAGTTGGCCTTGAGGTTGTGGCTGCCGCACTTGGGGCACACGCATGCGTCGCCCAGGTAGCTCGCGGGGTCCTCGGTAAACCAAGCGTCGGAGCCCTTCTCGCGGAAGAGCTCGATGAGCGCTGACGAGAGATGCACCAGTCGGGCCTGCCCTCAACCATCGAGGTGATGCGGTTGCGAGAGTGCGCGGGGTAGAACTTGACCTTCTCGAGCTCGCGGAGGGCGTCCTTACGCAGGCCGGTCTTGTCCATCGAGACGAACCACTGGCTCGTGGCGCGGAAGATGACGGGCTGCTTGCAGCGCCAGCAGTGCGGGTAGCTGTGGGTGATGTCCTCGTGCAGGATGAGCGTGCCGCGCTCCTCGAGCCACTCGATGATCTTGGGGTTGGCGTCGTTCACGTTCATGCCAGACCACGGGCCGCCGGTTCCCATGCCGTCACCCTTGTAGAAGTTGCCGTCATCGTCGACGGGCATGACCACGGGAATGCCAAAGCGCATGCCGGCGTTGTAGTCGTCGACGCCGTGGCCGGGAGCGGTGTGGACAATGCCGGTGCCGTCATCGAGCGTGACGTAGTCGGCGTAGATGAACTCGCCCTCGACGCCCTGGTCGCCAAAGATGGGCTGCTTGTACTTGTTGTGGCAGAGCTCCTCGCCCGTCATGCGCCAGACCTCGCCGTCGGCGCGGCGTGCGAGCTCGTAGGACTCGTAGCCAAACATGGCGCAGTCCTTCTCGACAAGCGCCTCGGCCATGAGCTCGGCGCGGCCATCGACAACAACGGCCACGTAGTCTGCCTCGGGGTGCAGGATCACCGCGTCGTCGGCGGGAAGAGTCCACGGGGTGGTGGTCCAGATGTCAACCCAGAGGTTGCCCTCGTAGGCCTCGAGGCCGGCGGGAACGGTGGTCATCTCGAAGCGCACGAAGATGGCCGGCGAGACCTCGTCGCCATACTCGATCTCGGCCTCGGCGAGGGCCGTGTGGCAGTGTGTGCACCAGTGCACAGGCTTGCGGCCGCGATAGATGGCGCCCTTGTCAAAGATGGCCTTGAAGATCTCGACGTCGGTGGCGTCGTAGTCGTGGACGTAGGTGAGGTAGGGATTGTCCCACTCGCCCAGCACGCCCAGGCGCTTGAAGCCCTGGCGCTGGGTGTCTACCTGCTCGACGGCCATCTTGCGGCAGAGCTCGCGAATCTTGACCGTGGGGAGCTGGTTGAACTTCTCGGTGCCCAGCGTCTCCTCGACCTTGTGCTCGATGGGCTGGCCGTGGCAGTCCCAGCCGGGGACGTACGGCGTCTGGTAGCCGCGCATGGCCCAGTAACGGTTGATGATGTCCTTGCTGATCTTGTTCTGCGCGTGACCAAGGTGGATGGGGCCGTTGGCGTACGGAGGGCCATCGTGCAGGACGAACTTCTCGTGGCCCTCGTTCTTCTTGAGGAGCTGCTCGTAGAGCTTGTCCTCATCCCACTGGGCAAGGCGCTTGGGCTCGTTCTGGGCCAGCGACGCCCTCATGGGGAACCCCGTCTTGGGGAGGTTCATCGTCTTCTTGTACTCGTTTGCCACCTGGACACCCTCCATCTCGCGGGCACAAAAGAGCGCCCGTCCCTCCTGCTGGGACGAAGCGCTCGTTTCACACTTCGCTTGTGACCACCCAGCGAGCGGATCTTCCGCCTAACTCGGCTGGCCTGTATCGGCGGCCACTCCGTCGGCGCCTACTTGCAAGGGCGAGAAGCACCTCGCTTTGGGGCCGCAGCTCCGGGGTGATCTTGCGACGGACGCCAAGGCGGGCTCCCACCATCCCCGCTCGCTTCCCATGGCGCTGTCCGAGGCTACCTGTCCCCTTCACAGCCTTCGCGGATTTCCCGCCAGAAGAGCACGACGCCGCACGGCTGGGATGCCGTGCGGCGTCGAAGGTCTGAGCACTGCTCGTCCAGCGGCTGAGCTATTCCGTGGCGGTTGCGGGCACGGGGTTGCTCATGAGGCTCTCCTGCGCAAGCGGCGTGGTGCGAAGTGCCAGGGGCTGCGTTGCCTCGGCGGGAACCGTGACCTGGTAGGTGAAGGTCCCCGACTCGCCGGAGCGCAGGTGCGTGCGAACGCGGATGAACTGCAGGCCGCTCAGTGTGGCCTCGTTGACGCCGTAGTCGGTAAAGATGAGCCCGTCGCTCGCGGAGAAGTTCGTGATCGTTCCGCCCGCGGGCGCAATGAAGTACACAAAGTGGAGCATGTCGGAGTTGTCGCGCTTGTCGGCATTGCCGCCGTAGATGTAGATGGGGGCTGTGGCAGCCTCCTCCGGCGTGATGGTGTTGGTAAGCGTGGTGGTGACGTTGTAGGTGGTGGTGCCATCGGCGTTCTTGGTGCCGCCGTCGATGGTGGTGCCCGCCTGCGTGTACCAGCTGAGCTTGCTGTAGGAGTCGTCGTTCAGGTAGACGCCCAGGACAGGCTTGGTGGGGTCGGTCGAGAGGCCGCCGGCAACACCGAGCACCTGCATGGCCTGCTCCTCGCTCTGGTCGTTCATCCACACGAGAAGACGCCCGTCCGCCGCGGACTTCTTGTAGACGTCCTTGAGGTCCTTGATGCTGGCGTTGCCAAGGTTGCTCAGGACCGACTTGAACGCGAGCTCGGCGACGCTCGCAAAGTAGGCGTCCTGCGCGGCCCCGTTATCTCCGTACTTCCAGTAGACGTCGCTCAGGAGCGCCTGCGCTGTGTTGGTGCCGTCGAGGGTCGCACCGTCCGGAGCGGTGATGGAGCCCGTAAGGGCAACAAGGCGCTGCAGGAAGACCGGGTCGATGGCAATGACACCGTCAACGTTGCCGCCACCCGTCTGGGCCCAGTAGTCACGAGCAAGCTCGCCCACACGGACAAAGTCAGGGTCGCAGTTCACCTGGGCGGGATCCGTGTCCATGTTGGTGGCCATGGCATTGCGCTCCTCGTCGGTGATGTCCACCTTGAGGCCCGACTCGTGGAGGATCGTGGTGAAGTCACCCATGGTGAGTGTGCCGTTGTTAATCGTAACGGTACCCCAGGAACCGGGAAGGCCTCCCGTAGAGCGCAGCTCGGAGTTGTTCTGGGCAATCACGAGGTAGGTGCGCGTCTGGCCGTTTGCGCCAAGCATCTGCGGGAGCACGTCGAGAATGGGCTTGGCCTTAGCAAGCGCGTCGCGTACCTGGGTGGTCTGTGTCTTGACCTTCTCGATGGCAGAGGCAAGCTGCGGGATGTGCGCCTCGGGCAGCGAGTCGATGGTGTCGAGCGTCCCCTCGATGGTGGGCGTTGCCTGGTCAACAGCGGCAACAACGGAAGAGATGGTCTCCACGTCGAACGAGCCGTCGTGCATGATGTCCGAGAGCTTCTTGCCCGAGACGCTCTGCGCTATGGGCACGAGGGCGTCGTTCACGAGGGTGGACGAGGCCGCACCCAGCGTCTGGACCGAGCGCACATCTTCCCCCACCACGGGAAGGTTCGCGGCGAGCTTCCAGAGCGGCGAGGTCACCTCGACGTTCAGGGCGTCGCTGTCCTCGACGATGGTGTTCACCGAGTTGTTGAGGGCGTCCGTGTCACCGCTCTTGACGGCTTCCTTAAGGGTCGAGAGCTCGGTGACCATGTCCTCCGCGTGCCCCTTGGCCGTCATGGCCGAGCGGTAGAGCTGGAAGGCGCAGGCGCCGCACACCGCGACGATGGCGACGATGACAAGGCCAATGACGAGACCCACGTGCGAATGGTGACGACGCCCGTTGTTGTTCCCGCGGTGGCCTCGGTGTGCGGTCTGGGGCGTGTAGTTGCTACGCGAGAGCCGCTCGTACTGGCTGTCGTGGGCAGCGAAGTGGGAAGCCAAGGAAAACCTCTATTCATGTCTGACATATAGGCACAGACACTATAGACGAACTTAAGGTCCCGGCCAAAGGCCGCTCCGCCAAGCGTCACGGCCCAAACACACGGGCGTTCTGCCAGCAAGCGCAGCTCGTATAAAAATGCCCGGCCCCAGCAGATGGTCGCTGGAGCCGGGCTGCTTACCGACGTATGATCGCGAGAGCCTACTGGGCGCTCTGTGCGGAGAACTGTGGAGCAAAGCCGTCATCGCGCTTGAGCATCTTCATGAACTCCTCGCCCGTGATGGTCTCCTTCTTCTGGAGGTAGTGGGCGATCTCGTGGAGCTTGAAGCGGTTGGCCTTGAGGGTCTCCATAGCCTGCGTGTGGCCCTCCTCGACCAGTGCCTGGACCTCGGCGTCAACCTCCTGCGCGGTTCCCTCCGAGCAGGTGAGCTCCGCGCCGCCGCCAAGGTAGCGGCTGCGCTGCTGGCCCAGAGCCACCATGCCAAACTTGTCGGACATGCCGTACTGGGTCACCATGGCGCGCGCGATCTGGGTTGCCTTCTCGATGTCGTTGGAGGCGCCGGTGGTCATTTCTCCAAAGATGAGCTCCTCAGCCGCGCGGCCGCCGCAGAGCACCGCGATCTTGTCCTTGGCCTCCTTGCGAGTGGTGAGGAAGTGCTGGTCCTCCTCGACCTGCATGGTGAAGCCCAGGGCGCCCGAGGTGCGCGGGACGATCGTGATCTTCTGGACGGGTGCAGAGCCGGTCTGCATGGCAGCGACGATGGCGTGGCCGGTCTCGTGGTAGGCCACGACCTCCTTCTCGTGCTCCGAGAGGACCGTCGATTTCTTCTTCTCGCCGGCGATAACCACGTCCACGGACTCCTCCAGGTCCTCCTGGGAGACGCGGTTGCGGCCGTAGCGCACGGCGCGCAGGGCGGCCTCGTTGATGATGTTGGCGAGGTCGGCACCGGAGGCACCGGGCGTGGAGCGGGCGATCACGCTGAGATCGATGTCGTGCTCCATCTTGACGTCGTTGGCGTGGATTTTGAGGATGGCCTCGCGGCCGGCGAGGTCGGGCAGCTCAACGGGGATGCGGCGGTCAAAGCGGCCGGGGCGCAGCAGTGCCGGGTCGAGGGTCTCGGGGCGGTTGGTCGCGGCGAGAACCACGATGCCCTTGTGGTTGTCAAAGCCGTCCATCTCGGAGAGCAGCTGGTTCAGGGTCTGCTCGCGCTCGTCGTTGGAGTTGATGGACATGTCGCGCTTCTTGCCCACGGCATCGATCTCGTCGATGAAGACGATGCAAGGGGCCTTCTCCTTGGCCTGCTTGAAGAGGTCGCGCACCTTGGCGGCGCCGCGGCCCACGAACATCTCGACGAACTCGGAGCCGGAGATCTGGAAGAACGGCACGCCCGCCTCGCCTGCAACGGCCTTGGCAAGCAGAGTCTTGCCCGTGCCCGGAGGGCCAACGAGCAGCGCGCCGCGGGGGCACTTGGCGCCGATCTCGTTGTACTTGCCGGGGTTCTTGAGGAAGTGGACGATCTCCTGGAGCGACTCCTTGGCCTCGTCCTGGCCGGCGACGTCCTTGAAGGTGACGCCGAGGCCGCCGCCCATGCCAAAGCCACCGCCGCCAAAGTTCATCGACGGACCGTCGTCGCCCATCTGCTTCTTCATCTGGCGGTTTGCCCACCAGCCGAGCAGGAACAGACCAACGAGCGGCAGGCCGTACGCAATGAGCATGTAGAGCCACAGGTCGCCGGAGGTGTCCGGGATCGACGCCGTCATGTCAACGCCGTGGTCCTTGAGCGTGGTGGCAAGGGTGTCATCGTTGGGCCAGGCGGTGGTCTTGTAGATCTTCTGGGAGTCGCCCGTGCCCTCGGTGTACTTAATCTCGTTGTTGCTGGTGTCGATCTCGGCCGAGACAACCTTGTTGTTGTCGACGTCCTCGAGGAACTGAGAGTAGCTGGTCTCAGTCACCTGGGAGCTCACCAGGTTGGGGTAGAGCGTCTGGCTCACCGCGAGGTACACCACAATCGCGATGAGCACGTAGATCAGCATCGATCTGCGTCTCTTGTTGTCATCCATGTCCATTTGTGGACCCTTTCGTCCGGTGCCGTGCATGAACCTGGCTCTAGCGTACCCATTTGCCGGGTCTCCATTAGTAACGTGTATCAACCATTCACGGGTACCGCACGTTGCGGGCTCCGGCCCAGACGTGGCGGGCTGGCCTATCCTCTCTCGGGCAGAAGGCCGGTGCGATATGCGTCGAGAAGCGCCCTCAGGTCCGCAACCTGCCCCCGAATCTGGGTGCCCGTATCCGTGTCGCCAATCGTCTTGGGGCTGGGGTAAATCTCGAAGCGGTCGTCATCGCTCATGATGTCGGCATTGAGATCGAGCACGTCGGCAATGGTGCCAAACGGACGGTGCGCCTTGATGCGCATGCCCCGGGGGTCAGAGATGAGGGTGTAGCCCGCTATCCCCGTGGTCCTGTGGTAGGCCTGGCAGAAGCCCCCGTCGATAACAACGAGCAGGCCACCCGCCTTGACGGGGCTCTCCCCGTCCGCGGCGTGAACGGGAGTGTGGCCGTTGATGATGTGGCCATGCACCGGGTCTGCACCAAACTCCATGAGAATGCGCCGCGCCACCTCGGGCTTCTCAGTGAGCCTGAAGTAGGGGTCACGCGGCTCCTGCCAGGTGGAGCGGTCGGTGAGGTAGGTGCGCTCGAACGTCTTCACCACGCGCCCCGAAAGCGGCGAGTAGCGCCCGCACCAGAGGTACCACATCCAGTCGAGCGAGACCTGGTCATGCTCGTGCCAGGCCTGGCGGGCAAGGCGATCGGCGTAGTCGTAGTACTCGCGGCCGGCAAGGACCTGGTCCTGGTGGCGCACGGCGCAGAAGGTGCCGTCCTCGTTCATGGGCACGCAGGCGTGGAAGATGGCGTTTCCGTTGCGCACCAGGTAGGCGGAGCCGTGGTCGTAGAGGAAGCCAATGTGGGCGCGCAGCTTGTCCGAGGAGCGCACGGCGTCCATGAGGCCGTCCATGACGCGCCTCTCGTCCGCCGAGAGCTCGTAGGGATGCGCCGGGTCGAGCGTGGGGAAGTCTCGCGTGCGCATCTCGTATGCGGTGCCGTTGAGGTCGAGCACGCCCCGGGCGGGATCAACGTGTTCCAGAAGCAGCCTGTCCTCCATGTGCCAGTTGGGATGGCGCATGATGACCTGCCCCTCGAGCTTGAAGAGAATGACCGAGATGGCCTTCTCCATGGGCGTCATGCCGTCGTCCTGCGTGTAGGTTGCCTCCGAGAAGAGCGCCAGCTCGCGCAGGCTCACACCATAGGCGCTCTCGAGGATCGAGAGGCTCTCGTAGTGGATGTTGTTGCGAATCACGGCCGCCAGGCACGCGGCCGAGCCAGAGGCCGCGCCCATCCACACGATGTCGTGGTTGCCCCACTCGACGTCGATGGAGTGGTAGCCCATGAGGCGGTCGCAGATCTTGTCGGCATGTGGTCCTCGGTCAAAGATGTCGCCTACCAGGTGCATGTGGTCCACGGCCAGACGCTTGATGAGCGCCGAAAGCGAGCAGATGAAGTCGTCTGCCGAGCCGGTGTCGATGATCGTGTCGATGATGCGCTGGTGGTAGGCAAGGCGGGCCTCTCGCTCGTCGGGCGAGATATGCAGGAGCTCGTCGATGATGTAGGCGTACGCCACGGGCATGGCCTTGCGCACCTTGGAGCGGGTGTAAGAGCCGGAGAGCCGCCGCGCGAGACGAACGAGCCTCATGAGCGTGATGGCGTACCACTCGCTGGTGGCCGTGCCCTCCTCGCGCAGGCGTCGGAGCTTCTCGGCGGGGTAGTAGACGAGCGTGCAGAGGTCGGCCTGCTCGCTTGCCGTGAGCTCGAGGTTGAAGATCTCCTCCACGCGCTCGCGGATGACGCCCGAGCAGTTGTTGAGGATGTGCTCGAAGGCCTCGTACTCGCCGTGGACGTCCGAGACAAAGTGCTCGGTGCCCTTGGGCAGGTTGAGGATGGCCTCAAGATTGATGATCTCGGTGAACGCTGCCTGTGTGGTAGGGAACTTCTCGGAGAGAAGCTCGAGGTACTTGAGCTGGTTGGGGTCTTTCTCCTGCATGTGGCGGTCTCCCTCAGACGGTTGCATCGCTCTAGTCTGCACCGGGGCACGGAGGGCAACGGCGTGATTTCGGCGAGGCGCCTTTGGTTGGGCAGTCTGGGGCAGACGGCCCCGCGCCACTTTGGGCGCCCGAGCCGCCCGGAGCAGAGGGGCCCGCGCCGCTTTGGGCGCCCGGGACGGCAATTATTGAACGTTATTCCTGAGAAATTCTTCTCCAACTGGGCAAACAATTTGTTTGGTAGGAAAATCGCGCAATAATTTCTCGGCCTTGTTGCCCAGTTCCCTTTCCGCCTACGTGAGAGAGGCTCGTCACCCACATGGGGCCTGCGTCAAAAATGCGTTGCCTCTACCGCCTGCGCGCGAAGAGCTCCCAGAATGCGACGGCGGAGGACGCGGCAACGTTCAGGGAGTCGACCCCGTTTGACATGGGGATGATGACGGAGCGGCCAACGGCGTCAAGCGTTGCGCGCGTAAGGCCGTAGCCCTCGCAGCCAAAGAAGAGCGCGACCTTCTCGGCAGACGCCAGCCTCGGGTCGTCGATGAGCACGGCTCCCTCCTCGAGCGCCATGGAGAGGCACGTAAATCCCTGGCCGCGGAGGTCTGCCACGATGCCCTCCGGCCAGGCACTGGCGTCGACGCGCGCCCACGGCACCTGAAAGACCGTCCCCATGGAAACACGCACCGCACGCCTGCCCAAGGGGTCTGCGCAGCGTGGCGAGAGAAGCACGGCATCTGCACCCAGGGCTGCCGCCGAGCGGAAGACCGCTCCCACGTTGGTCACGTCGACAAGGTCTTCGAGAACGGCAACGTGGCGAGCGCTGAGAAGCACCTGCTCGACCGCTTGCGGACGCGGCCGGCGCATGGCGCAGAGCAGGCCCCGGTTCACGTTGAAGCCGGTGAGACGCTCCATTTGGTCGTGCGGCAGCACGTAGGCAACGCAGCCGGCGCGCTCGATGAGGTCGGCGCATGACTCCAGCCTGGCGTCATCGACCAGAAACGAGAGGGGCGCAAGACCTGCATCCAGGGCGACCTCCACGACCAGCCTGGACTCAGCTATAAGCACGCCCTTCTCGGGCTCGAGCTTGTTTCTCAGCTGGTGGTCGGTGAGCCGCACGTAGGTGTCAAGCCGCGGGTCATCCGCGCTCTCTATGCGTACCGTCTGCAAGCCCACACCACTCGCCTTCCCGTCACGCCCCGCGTTGCCTTCAAGCTACCTTGGCCTTTGGAGCTTTTTCTCGTAGGTCAATCTGTGGGCGGCCGTCCACCACCCTGGGTTACTATAGTCAAACATGTCAACACTCTGAGATGAACACTCACCCTACACCGAGGGAGACCAGCCATAACCATGGAACAATCCTCACGGGGCGGACACTTCGCCAGCGCGTCAGAGAAGAAGCACACAAACCGCGGCCCCATCATTGCACTTCTCGTCCTGCTCGCCGTTGTTGTTGCTATTTACCTGGGTGGCGTGGCGTACTTCAACTTCTTCTTCATGCCGTCTACCAGTGTCGACGGCCAGGACGTCTCGCTCATGAACGTAGAGGACGTCGCAACCTCGCTCACGGCCGCAAAGACGTCTGGCTGGAAGGCAAGCGTTTCTGGCGACGGCGTCTCGTTCGAGCTTGCCGCTGCAGACATCTCGCTGGCATATGACGGCGAGAGCGCCGCCCGTGCCGCCATTGCTCAGCAGCACCCTTGGGCCTGGCCCATCGAGCTTGCGCAGGGCGCCCAGCAGAGCCTCTCGACGGGCGACGTCTCTGCCTACGTTTCGCTCGACTCAGATGCCATCTCAAGTGCCGTTGCAAACGCCGTGAACGCCGCATCCTCCGCAAGCGCGGGCTCCGGCAACGCTGACATCACCTACGACTCCGAGAAGAAGGCCTATACCGCGTCAGACAGCGCGCAGGCCAGTCGCATAGACCAGAACGCTGCCACCCAGGCCATCGCCGAGCAGGCCAAGACCCTCGCGACCTCCATCGAGCTCGGCGACGAGTCGCTCCAGGCGGGAGAGTCCGTGGACGACGCCATCAAGACGGCGAACGCCATGCTCGCCGCAACCGTCACGCTCACGCTTGGCGGCACCGAGGTCACAACCGTCGACGCCGACCTCATCTCCCAGTGGATCACCATTGGCGATGACCTCTCGGTGACCCTTAACCAGGACGCCATCACCACCTGGGCCAAGGGTGACCTCTCCACAAAGACCGACTCCGTGGGCACGGCGCGCACCTACACGCGTCCCGACGGCGTGCAGGAGTCCGTTGTTGCAGGCGGCGTCTACGGCTGGTCCATCAACGGAGCCGAGGCCGCACAGGACATCTACAACGACATCATGGCTGGCTCCCCCACCACGCTCGAGCTGCCCTGCTACTCCTCAGCGGCAACGTACAACCCTGGCGGCCAGGACTGGTCCACGCGCTTCATCGACGTGGACATCTCCGACCAGCACGCCATCTTCTTCGACTCGGACGGCTCCGTCATCTGGGAGGCCGAAGTTGTGACCGGCCAGCCCAACCTCAACCGCAGCACCACGCAGGGCACCTGGACCATCACGAACAAGCAGAGCCCCTCCACGCTCGTGGGCCCCAATGACGAGTCGGGCAATCCCCAGTGGGTGAGCCATGTTGACTTCTGGATGGGTGTCGTGGGCAACCTTATGGGCTTCCACAACGCACCGTGGCGTTCCGCCTTTGGTGGTGACATCTACCTCACCAACGGCAGCCACGGCTGCATCAACCTCTCCTACGACGACGCGGAGAAGCTCTACTCGCTGTGCAACGTGGGCGATGTGGTTATCATCCACGAGTAGCACGGATTTGGTGTAGCAAACGGCGCCGGGGGTCCTGCAAAAAGGGGCCTTCGGCGCCTTTTTTGACGCCCGAAGACCCCTTTCCGCAGCAAGTGCGTACAAAGCCGCTGCTACATACCCCAGCCGCGACCGCCCATGCCGCCGGGCATGCCACCGCCCATGCCCATGTTGCGCATCATCGACTGCATCTGGCGGCGCTGCTTTTTGCTGCCGCCCTGGGTGGCAGCGCGCATCTTACTCATCATCTTGTTCATCTCGCCCCACTGCTTGAGGAGCTGGTTGACCTCCTGAACGCTGCGCCCGGAGCCCGCCGCAATGCGCTTCCTGCGCTGGCCGTTGATGATCTTTGGCCGCGCGCGCTCCTCCTTGGTCATGGAGTGAATCATGGCCTCGATGCGCGAGAGCGAGCTCTCGTCGATACCACCCTGCTGCGCCATCGCACGTTCGCCGCCGGGCAGCGCCGAGATGATCTTGGCTAGGCCTCCCATCTTCCTGATCTGCTGCATCTGGTTGAGAAGGTCATCCATCGTGAAGCCCTCGCGCAGCATGCGCTCGGCGGCGTCGATCTGCTCCTGGTCGGCCACCTTCTGGGCCTGCTCGATGATGCCGTAGACGTCGCCCATGCCCAGGATGCGCTTGGCCATGCGGTCAGGGTGGAAGACCTCGAGCGAGTCGGGCTTCTCGCCCATCGAGACAAACTTGATGGGCTTGCCCGTCACCGCACGGACGGAGAGCGCGCCGCCACCACGGGCGTCGCCGTCGAGCTTGGACATGATGACGCCATCGAAGTCCACGCGCTCGGCGAAGGTTTGGACCACGTTCACGATGTCCTGGCCGGTCATGGCGTCGACCACCATGAGGATCTGGTCGGGCTTGACGGCCTGCTTGATGGCGACCGCCTCCTGCATCATCTCCTCGTCAATCTGAAGGCGGCCAGCGGTATCCACAATCACGATGTCGTTCAGGTGATTGACTGCCTCGTGGATGGACTCGGAGGCAACCTTGACCGCGTCCTTGCCGTCACCGCGATAGACCGACACGCCAATCTCGGTACCGAGGGTGGCAAGCTGGTCGGCAGCTGCGGGACGGTGCGTGTCGCAGGCGGCAAGCAGCGGAGAGTGGCCCTGGCCCTTCAAGAGATAGGCGAGCTTGGCCGCGGCCGTGGTCTTGCCCGAGCCCTGCAGGCCCACGAGCATGATCACGTTGGGCGTGCGGTTCTGCGCCAGCACGAGCTTGGACTCGGTGGTGCCGAGAAGCTCGGTGAGCTGGTCGAGCACGATGCGCACCACGTTCTGCGCGGGCGTGAGCGAGTCCAGGACCTCGGCCGTGAGGCACTTCTCCTTGCAGGAGGCGACAAAGTCCTTGACCACGCGGAAGTTGACGTCGGCCTCGAGCAGGGCCATGCGGATCTCGCGCATGGCTACGTTGATGTCGGCCTCGGTGAGCTTGCCCTTGCCGCGGAGCTTGTCAAAGGTGTCCTGGAGGCGTTCGGAGAGGCTGTTGAACATGGCTACTTTCCTTCCCCAACGAGCGCACGGCAGAAGTCGAGCGCGTCGAAGGTCTCAAGGTCGTCGATGGACTCTCCCACGCCAATGCGGTAGATGGGAAGCCCCAGCTGGTCAGAGATCGCAAGCGCGATGCCGCCCTTGGCGGTGCCGTCAAGCTTGGTGACGATAAGCCCGTCGAGGTCAAGGGCGTCGTTGAACTCCTTGGCCTGCGCAAGGCCGTTCTGGCCGGTGGTGGCGTCAATCACGAGGACAACGGTGACCGGCATGGAGGTGCAGCGCTTGCGGGTGACGTTGACCACCTTCGCAAGCTCGCGCATGAGGTCGGACGAGGTGTGCAGGCGCCCTGCGGTGTCGATGAGCACCAGCTGCGAGCCGCGCTTCTCGGCCTCCTCGACCACGTCGTAGCAGACACTCGCCGGGTCCGCCCCGCGCTCGCGGGTGATGACGTCCACGCCGGCGCGCGTGCCCCACACCTCGAGCTGCTCGATGGCTGCGGCGCGGAAGGTGTCGGCACCGCCGATAAGGCAGCTCTTGCCCTCGCCGCGGGCGCGTCCGGCAAGCTTGCCCACCGTGGTGGTCTTGCCAGCGCCGTTGATGCCCACAAAGAGGACGCACGAGGGCACGTCCTCGAAGGGGTCGCGGTCTGCCGTGCGGAACTCCTGGGCAAGGCGCTTGGCGAGGGCGTCGCGCAGCTGGTCCGCGCGGGTGAGGTTCTCGCGCGCGGCCTGCTCGCGCAGGTCATCGGTCACGCGCATGGCAAGCTCGCCGCCCATGTCGCCCATCACGAGCGTGTCCTCGAGGTCCTCCCAGAAGTCCTCGTCGACCTCGCCGCCCATGTAGAAGATCTCGTTGATGGCCTCGCGCGAGCGCGAGAGGCCGCTTTTCAGCCTGTCGAAGAAACCCATCAGGCATCGACCACCTTTCCAGTCGCCTTGTCGAGGCGCTGAGAGACGACGTGGCTCACGCCGTCGGCCTGCATGGAGACGCCATAGAGGACGTCGGCCTGCTCCATCGTCCTTCTCTGGTGCGAGATGACGATGAGCTGCGTCGAGTCCTTGAGCTGCTCGATGGCGTCAAGGAGCTTGGAGAGGTTGGAGTCGTCGAGCGCAGCCTCCACCTCGTCGAACACATAGAAGGGCACCGTGCGTGTCTTGTAGACGGCAAAGAGCAGCGCCAGCGCCGTGAGGGACTTCTCGCCACCGGACATGAGCGACATCTTGGTGATGCGCTTGCCCCTGGGCTGCGCCACGATCTCGATGCCCGTCTCGGAAAGGTTGTCCGGGTCGGTCATCTCGATGTGGGCGTGGCCGCCAGGGAAGAGCATCGAGAAGATTTCTGAGAAGTTCTCGTTCACCTTGTCAAAGACCACGAGGAACCTGTTGCGCATCTTGCGGTCGATGGCAGCGTTGATCTTCTTGAGCGCCACGCGGGCTGCCTCGAGGTCTGCGACCTGCTCGCCAATGTAGTCCGCACGCTGCTTCAGGCGGATGTACTCGTCCATCGCGACCTCGTTCACGGGGCCGATGGAGGCGAGCTGGCCCTCGAGCTGGTCCGCCTCGCGCTCGGCGGCCTCGCGGTCGTCCGGCGCGGGGAGCGAGAGCGCCTCGTCGAGAACGGCTCCCGTTGCCTGGATGGCATCGATGGCATTTTGGACCTGAACCTCCAGACGGCCAAGGTCGACCTTGACCGCAGAGGCGGCGTCGCGGGCGCGGGTGAGCTCGGCGGTGGCGTCATTCACGGCGGTCTTTGCGTCGCCGATGGTGCGCTTCAGGGAGTCTGAGTCTGCCTCCGCGAGCGAGGCGCGGTCCTTGAGACGCGCCGCCCAGTCGAGTGCGCGGGCGCGGATGGCGTCGTAGCGGTCATGGAGCGGGTCCACGCGCAGGCGCACGACCTCGAGGGCACGCGAGCCCTCCTCGGTAGCCACGATGCGCGCGTCAAGGTCGTGCTTGCGGTTGGCAAGCTCGCGCTCGCGCGACGCGAGGTTCTTGGCGCGCTCCTTGGCCATCGCAAGCTCCAGACGCGCGTCAGAGAGCTCGTGGGACGCCTTGCCCTGGGCGCGCACGGCCTCGTCGTGCTGCGTGCGCAGGTCGCCCAGGCCACCGGCCAGCTCCTCCGCCTTGGCGCGTGCCGCTGCGGCGGCTGCCTTGTGCTCCTCGATGTGCGAGCGGGCGTCTGCCGCGCGCTCGGATGCAGCGTCTCGCTGGCGCGTGACCTGGCGTTGCTCGTCTGCCGCGCGCTGGCGCTGCGCGTCCAGGCGCCCCATCTCGGACGTGACTGAGGAGAGCTCACCCGAGAGTCGCGCGACGTCGCCTTTTGCGGCCGCGGCACCGTCGCGCGACGCGGCAAGCGCAGCCTCTGCCGCACTCACGGCCTCCGTCGCTGCCCCGAGCGATGCGCGCAGCTCCCCCATGCCCTCCTCGAGGGCTCGAATGCGGCGCTTGCGCTCGAGGGCGCCCGCCTCGGTCGAGGGCGCAGTGCCAACCACGCAGCGACCATCGGGCGTGACGGTGACGCCGTCCTGCGTGACATAGGTGAGCGCCGGCATGGCCTGGTGCGCACGGATGGCCTCCTCGGCACTTCCCACGAGCCTGATGTCGCCGAGAAGCGCCGTGAGGAGCGGACGCGCGGCGTCAGAGACGCGCAGGTGCGAGATGAGCGCCTCGCCGGGGGCGCCCTCCGCCGCCACCGCAGCGGGTGCGGCCTCGCGGAAGACCACGGTCGCCCTGCCCTCGGCGCGCCCCTGCGAGAGCGCGGAGGCCGCGAGCGTGCCCGCGTCCGTGGCGCTTGCCACCACGAAGGCAGCAAGGTCATCACCGAGCAGGCGCTCTACCAGGGACTCCGTTGCCTCGTCGGCGTCGATGAGATCTGCCAGGCGGCACTCGACAAGGTCCGCCGCCTTCCCCTTGGAGACGGCCTCAACAAGCGGGCTTGCCTTCTCCACGTTGGCGTCAACGGAATGCAGCGCCGAGAGGGTGGCCTCGGAGGACGAGAGCTTGGTGCGAGCAGAGCGCTCCTCGTCACGGGCGTGCTTGAGCGCGGCCTGGGCCTCGGCAATGGTGCCGGCAAGCTCCTCCGCCTTGGCACGGGCGTCGGCAAGCTGGGCCTCCACGCGAGCCTTGCGCTCTCCCCTCTCGGCCAGCGCCTCCTCGGTTGTGGCGAGGGTCTCGGCCACCTGCTCGAGGCGGCTCTTGTACATGCCGTCCTCGACCTCAGCGTTCGAGATCTGGTCCTCGAGCTTGGCAAAGGCGAGGGTCTCCCTATCTGCCTCGGCGCGTGCCTGGCGCTCGTCGGCCTGGCGCTTGTTGAGGGCGTCCTCCAGCTCGCGCCGATGCGCCACGGCGTCCCGCGACGCCTTCGAGAGCGCCTCCATGCCCTCCTCGAGCTCGCGCTGGCGCACGCGGGCATCAGAGAGGTCCCCGGCCACGCGCTCGTGCTCCTCGGTCACGTCCGCGCGCTGCTTGCGCATGGTCGAGATCTGCATGCGCATCTCGGAGAGGCGCGAGACCATGTTCTTGCCCTTCTCCTCCAGGAGGCGCATGTCCGAGTCCATGCGGCCGAGGATGTCCTGCATGCGGCGGCGCTGCTCGCCGAGGTCGCCCACAAAGAGGCCCTTCTGCTCGAGGAGCGACTGGTACTTCTCGAGCTCTGCGGACTTCTCGTCCAGGCGGTACTGGGCAAGCTCGACGGCGGCGTCGGCCTCGCGGCCGCGGGCCGAGAGCGTGCCGTAGGAGGCCTGCAGGCGGCGCAGGTCGTCAACCGCGAGCTGCGTGCGCAGCTCGGTCAGGCGCTCGGTGATGTCGTGGGCGCGCTTTGCCTTGTCGACCTGGCGCTCGAGGGGCTTGAGCTGGCGGTTAATCTCACGCTCGACCACCTTGGCGCGCGCAAGGTTATCGTCCATCGAGGAGAGTTTTCGAAGGCTGCGCTCCTTGCGCCTGCGGTGCTTGGAGATGTCTGCCGCCTCCTCGATGAGCTCGCGGCGCTCCTCAGGGCGGCTCTGGAGGATGGAGTCAAGCTTTCCCTGGCTGATGATCGAGTGGGTGTCCTTGCCCAGGCCGGAGTCGTGGAGGATGTCCTGCACGTCCATGAGGCGCGCGGGCGCGCCGTTGATGAGGTACTCGGACTCGCCCGAGCGATACATCCGACGCGTGATGCCCACCTCGGAGAAGTCGATGGGCAGCGTGTGATCTGAGTTGTCGAGTACCAGCGTGACCTCGGCCACACCCACGGCTGGCCTTGCGGAGCTGCCTGAGAAGATCACGTCCTCCATGGCCTGGCCGCGGAGCATTTTGGCGCTCTGCTCGCCCAGGACCCAGAGAATGGCGTCAGAGACGTTCGACTTGCCCGAGCCGTTGGGACCCACAACCACGTTGAGGCCGGGGTCGAAGGACATGGATGTCCTGTCGGCGAAGGACTTGAAGCCCTTGAGTGTGAGCGACTTCAGATACAAGGGTGGTCCTCTCGCTTCTCGGGCTAGTGCTCGTCGGCGTCAGCGGGGGCGACGCTGGCGTCTGCCCCCTTGTCGCCGCCCTGTCCCATGCGCTCGAGCGCGTCCGCGGCGGCGGCGTTCTCGGAGCTCTTCTTGGAGGGGCCGGAACCCCTGCCCACGCGCTTGCCGTCGACCAGCACAACGGAGGTGAAGGTGGGGTCGTGCGCGGGGCCCTCCTCGCCCACGAGCTTGTACTCTGGAGCAAGGCGCAGGTCGCGCTGGGTGATCTCCTGCAGGCGCGACTTGGGGTTTATCGGTCGCTCGGAGAGACGGTCGACAAGCTCAGGCGTGAAGTGCGAGGAAAGCGTGTCGAGCACGAACCTGCGCGTGTCCTCGTAGCCGGCATCGAGGTAGAGGGCGCCCACGATGGACTCGTAGACGTTCTCGAGGGCGGAGTGCATGCCGCGCGCGTGCGTGCCCTTCTCGGACTCGCCCACCACGATGAGCGGCGCAATGCCAAGGTCACCCGACACCTCAGAGAGCGTCTCGCCCGAGACGAGCGAGATCTTGAGCCTTGTGAGCGCGCCCTCGTCGAGGCCGGGAAAGCGCTCGAAGAGCTCGGTGGCGACGATGGCCCCAAGGATGGAGTCGCCCAAGAACTCGAGCCTCTCGTAGGAGGCCGAGACGGGCTTTCCCTCCACCGCCGAGGGGTGTGTGATGGCAGATGTTATGAGCCTTTTGTCGGTGAAGTGGTGGCCGCAGATGCGCTCCACCTCGCTGACCTTTTCATGCGTGTTCAAGTGAGAGAGCTCTCCTTACAAAAGCTTATTGAGCGGCCTCGATGGCGCTCACGGCGTCGCCCACGGTGGCGATCTTCTCGAGGGCCTCGTCGTCAAAGGTGAGGTCGAACTCATCCTCGAGGGCGGTGACCAGCTCGAGCAGGTCGAAGGAGTCTGCGCCGAGGTCCTTGAAGGCGGTCTCCTCGGTGAGCTCGACGTCTGCCGGGACATCGAGGGTGTCGTTCACAACCGAGATGACCTTCTCGAGAATGGCGTCATGGTCCATGGGTTCCTCCTAGCGGATTGACATTGCCGGTTCGCGCGGGCCGAGAAGGCCCGCACACACGAGCCTATGGTACCCGTTACTCGGCCTTCTCGCAGGCCTTGGCAATACGTTCGCAGAGCTGTCCGCGGGCGGCGCGGGCGCAGGCAAGTGTGCCGCTGGCCACGGCCTCGGCGCTGGTGCTGCCGTGTCCCTTGACCACAGGAGCGCGCAGGCCGAGAAGGACGGCACCGCCCATCTCATCACCAGAGAGCTCGCCCGCAACGGTCTTAAGCGCCGGCTTGAGCATGAGGGCACCCAGGCCCGCACGCTTGGACTCGCCGGCAGCGGCCTTGACGCGCGACACGATGAACTTTGCCGTGCCCTCAATGGTCTTCAGGGCAACGTTGCCCGTGAAGCCATCTGCCACGATAACGTCAAAAGTACCCGCGAGAAGGTCTGTACCCTCGGCGTTGCCCACAAAGCCGCAGTTGCCCTCTGCCAGCGCCTTGTGGTAGGACAGCGCGAGCTCGGAGCCCTTGGTGTCCTCCGAGCCGTTGCAGAGAAGCGCCACGCGGGGCTCGTCTACGTCCAAGACTACCTGCGCATAGGCGCGGCCCATGTGCGCAAACTGCACAATCACGTCCGGCTGTACGTCCGCGTTGGCGCCGCAGTCGAGAAGGACCGTCTTCTTGCCCGAGATACCGGGGGCGGCAAGCGTGAGCGCCGGCCGGCGAATGCCCTTGATGCGCCCAATGCCAAAGGTCGCGGCGGTGAGCACGGCGCCGGTGGAGCCAGCGGAGAAGAGGCCGTCCGCCTGGCCGGCGCGCACCGCTGAGGCGGCGCGAACGATGCTTGCATCCTTCTTCTTGCGCACGGCGGAGGCGGGATGCTCGTCCATGGCGATGACCTCGGTGGTCACGAGGGCCTCCGCGCGCTCGTGGTCGCGCGCGAAGGGCTCGACCACAGAAGCGTCGCCCGCCACAAGAACCTTGAGCTCGGGGTCGAGCTCGAGGGCCTTGGCAACGCCTTCGAGCAGCACGGAAGGCTCGCGGTCGGAGCCCATGACGTCAACGCAGATGGTGGTCATCTATCCTCCAAGGTTGCTGTGGGGCGCTCGCGCGCAAGATTAAAAAAGGAGGCCGACCCCAGAAGGGACCGACCTCCCAGGCCATGTTGCAGGCATGGGGCTACTCGGTGACAACGACCTCGCGGTCCTTGTAGTAGCCGGGCTCCGCAACGCGGGCACACGGAACGAGCCGGAGTGGCGACCTTGCTGTTGGCCGAACGACGGGTGTGCGTGGCTCCACGGCCCTTTTTCTGCTTAGGAACTGCCATCTTGAACCTCTCTTGCTCTTACACCGCGCCCCTCGTGGAGACGCGGGGCAACTTGACCAAAAATCATGCGTAGATGACTATACCACGCAATTGGGCATATGCGCCAGATGCGGCAATATCTTCACTCTGCATCCGGTTTGTCGTCTTTGGACTGCTCGCCGGGGACGGGCGCATCGCCCTTCTCGTCCTCATCGTGGTCCAGGTCGAGCGAGGCGAGAACCGCGAACGGGCTTGCCTTCAGACGGTCCTCCTCGATCTGGGCTGCGTGGCCACAGTCCTCCTCGTTGAGATTGGCGCCGCAGACGGGGCAGAGGCCCTTGCAATCCGGACGGCACAGCACCACAAAGGGCGTCTCCATGACAAGCGCCGAGAGGAGCGCGCCCGAGAGGTCGATGGTGTTGTCAGCCGAGACGAGCGAGAAGTCCAGCTCGTCGTCATCGTCGTCGCCCGTGTCCTCAGGCTCCTCGAAGAGGTAGTACTCATCGACCTCGCCGCTCACGTCGAACTCCGCGGGGCTGAGGCAGCGGTCGCAGGTGCCCACCACGTGCGTGGTGAGGATGCCCGTGGCGAGGATTCCCTCGCCCGCGTTGGTGAGCATGAGGTCGTAGTCGATGCCGGAGGGCAGCGAGAACTCGCGCTCGCCAAGGGTGTAGGACGTCTCGTCGAGGTGGCCCTTCAGGGGCAGGGTGTCACCTGCCTCCCCCAGGCGCGCGTCAAGTGCAAGAATCACAGGCTGCATGGCGCTTACCAGGGAACGTTGTTCGAAGTGTTGCGCGGGCCGGAGTTCTCGTCGAGCGTCTGGCGGACGCGGGAGACCGAGTTGGTGAGCGACTTGAGGTTTTCCTCGAGGTGCGCGAGCACAGTGTCCGCGTACTCCTCGGCGTTGTAGCGGGTGTCACGCTCGTACTGGGCCGCCTGGTCCTTGATGCTGTCTGCCTGTTGCTGGGCGAGACGGACGACCTCCTGGTCGCCGGCAAGAATCATGGCCTGCTGCTGGGCGTCGGCAATGATGCTGTCGGCCTGCTGCTGGGCGCGGTCCAGCGTCTCCTGCTCCTCCTTGAGGATGCGGCGCGCGTCCTGGAACTCCTGCGGGAAGACCCTGCGGATCTCGTCGAGAATCTCGTACACGTCCTGTGCGTCGACAATCTTCTTCTGGCCGCCGCCGGTAAGCGGGGACTTCGCCTCGTTCACTAGCTGCTCGAGCTCGTCGACCAGGCTCTCTATTTCCTCACCCGGCTGCATCCAGGTCTCCTTTCGAGTGTGGGCCACTGCTCGGGCGTTCCCGTGCGCTGCCCGAGGGGCATATCACTTTGATGGTAGCAGAAAAGCGCTGCAAGTCTCCAAGCGAGCCAAAGCTCACGCATAGTGCGCACGGAGCCGCTCGGCCACGTTGGGCGGAACGAGGAAATCCACGTCGCCGCCCATCGCAGCGATCTCGCGCACGATGGACGAGGAGACGTAGCCGTACTTGGGGCTCGACATCACGAAGATCGACTCCAGGTCAGGCGCCATGTAGGTGTTGAGGTCTGCCTGCTGGAGCTCGTACTCGAAGTCTGTCGTGGCACGCAGTCCCTTGACAACGCCGCCTGCCCCGCGCTCCTTGCAGAACTCAACGAGAAGGCCACAGAACGGCACCACCTCGATGCCGTCGGTCATGTTCTCGTCGCGCAGGGCGCGCTTGAGCATGTCCACGCGCTCCTCGAGCGTGAACTCGGTGCCCGTGCCGCGCTTGTGGCGCGACTCCGCCACGGCTACCGTCACCTGTGGGAAGAGCTTGCGGGCACGGCGGATCACGTCCATGTGGCCCAGAGTCACCGGGTCGAAGGTACCGGGCACCACCACGTGGGTGCAGAGCTCGCTAGTCAACGTCCTGTCCTTTCTCGAGAAGGTCCACGCAGGTGATGCCATAGCGCTTGGTGCGCACGGGGGTGAGCCCCGGCACGCCAAGCCCCGGCGCCTGTGCGGAGCGCTCGTAGACCACGGTCGCTCCCGGGCGCAGCGCGCCCTGTGCGACAAGGTGTTCGAGCATAGCACTCACGACGTCCGCCGAGAGCGCATAGGGCGGGTCGAGAAAGACAACGTCGAAGGGCGCCCCGGCAATGCGGCCGCGCTCGGCAAGCTGGCAGGCGTCACCGCGAAGCACGGCATAGGCGTCCTTCTCGGCGCCAACCTTGGCAAGGTTGCGGCGAACCCGGGCAGCAGCGCGCGCGTCCTGGTCGATGAAGGTGCAGCGAGCCGCCCCGCGCGAGAGCAGCTCGATGCCCATGGCACCGGAGCCCGCGAATGCGTCGAGCACCGAGGATCCCTCTATGTTTAGCCCGCGCGCCGAGAGGATCATCGATGCCATTGCCTCGCGATTGCGGTCTGTCGTGGGACGTGTGACGCCACGGCCCTCCGGGGACTCCAGGGGCACGCCGCCCCACTTTCCACCAACAACCCTCATGCCTTGTCCAGCTCCTCGAAGTAGGCGCCAAAGCGGTCCCTGGCCTCCAGCGCCATGGGCCTCAAGGCCGGGCTGGTAAGGGAGGGGTCCTTGGCAAAGATCTCCTGTGCGTCCTCGTGTGCGGCCACCACAAGATCCTCGTCGGCCGCAAGGTCACTCACGCGCAGCGTGATGCCACCGTGCTGGCGATACCCCAGGACCTCGCCCTCGCGCCGCAGCTTGAGGTCAAGCCGTGCCAGCTCGAAGCCGTCGGCGGTGTGCTCCAGTGCCGAGAGGCGCTTGCGCGCCGGCGTGCCCTGCTTGGCCGCACAGGAGAGCCATACCTCGCCCGGCCAGTCGCCACGACCCACGCGGCCGCGCAGCTGGTGCAGGGTCGCCAGTCCAAAGCGGTCTGCGTCGTGCACGAGCATCACCGTGGCGTTGGGCACGTCAACGCCCACCTCGACCACTGTGGTTGAGACCAGCACGTTCACCTTCCCGGCACGAAAGTCCTCCATGACCGCGTCCTTCTCGGCAGCAGACATACGGCCGGTGAGCAGCGCGCAGGCAAGGTCCGGGAAGATGCGCTCCGAGAGCTCGGCCACGGTCGAGGTGGCGGAGCGCACGTGGGCGCTCCGACTGCGCTGCGACTCTGGGACGTCGTCGAGGTCCGTCCCTAGGCTGTCGCCGGTGTCAGCATCATCTACCAGGGGGCAGATCACGTAGGCCTGGTGACCCGCCTCCACGGCGCTGCGGATGGAGCCGTAGGCGAGGTCGAGGTTCTCGGGCGTGATGACGCGCGTGGTGACGCCGGCGGTGGCCCTGGGGCGCCTGCGTATGCACGAAAGCGACACGTCACCGTAGATGGAGAGCGCGAGCGTGCGCGGAATGGGCGTTGCCGTCATGGTGAGAAGGTCCGCCCCTGCCCCCTTGCGGCGCAGTGAAGCGCGCTGGTCCACGCCAAAGCGATGCTGCTCGTCAATGACCACAAACGTGAGACGAGCGAATGCGATGTCGTCCGAGAGGAGCGCCGTGGTGCCAAAGGTCACGCAGAGCTCGCCAGCCGCCGTGCGCCTGGCCGTCTCCGCGCGCTCGGCAGCGGGCGTCGCCCCCGTGACAAGCGCCCAGGTGATGCCCGCCGCGTCGAGCACGGGCCCGAGCTTCTCGGCATACTGGCGCGCAAGGACCGAGGTGGGGGCCATGACGGCGGCCTGGGTGCCCGTATCTGCCACGGCGGCAAGCGCCACGGCTGCGACGGCCGTCTTGCCCGTGCCAACGTCGCCCAGGAGCAGGCGGTTCATGATGCGGGGGGCTGCCATGTCCGCAAGAATCCGGTCCGCGGCAGCGCGCTGCTCGTCCGTAAGCGAGAAGGGCAGCGCGGCAAGCAGGGCATCCATGTGGGGACCGGATACCTTGTGCGTGGTAGCGCGGACGTCGCCCAGCTCGATGGCCTGGCGGCTGAGAAGGGCCACCTGGAGGCAGAGGAGCTCGTCGTAGGCAAGGCGCCTTCTAGCCTGCTCGGCCGTGGCAAGGGTCTGCGGAAAGTGGACCTCGCGGATAGCACGCGCGAGCGTCATGAGCCCGTGGCGCGCGGCGAGCGGGGCCGGCAGCCAGTCTGCCACGTCCCCCACGTCGGCAAGGGCGCACGAGACAATGCGGCGCATCCAGGAGGTGGTGATACCCTCCCCCACAGGATGCACGGGCAGAACGCGCCTGTAGGCCGAGGCGCTGGCGTCAGAATCGAGAACCTCGTGGAAGGGCGCCCGCATCCGCTTGAAGCCGTAGGCAAACTCGACCTTGCCCGAGAGCGCCACCTTGTCGCCGCGCTTGACCTGCTCGGCCAGCCAGGGCTGCCCGAAGAAGCTCGCCGAGAGCACACCCGTCTGGTCGAACACGTAGAGCTCGACCACCGTGAGGCGCGGCCTTGGTCGCTTGAGCTCGACCTTGTCGACGGTACCCACGACGGTGACCTCGCTGCCCACGTCTGCATGGCTTATGGGAACCACGTGGGAGTAGTCAACGTAGCGGTGCGGGATATGCAGGAAGAGGTCGCGCACGCGATGGATGCCCAAGCGCTCCAGTGCGTCAAGCCGCGAGGACGCCCCCCGCGACGAGACGTAGCGCAAGCGCGACACGCCGTCTGTGAGGGCGAGCGTCCTGTCGATGCGTCCCGCAGCGGCCCCGACGCTCGGGGCAGTGCCCACGGGCGCCTGCTGCGGAACACCCATGAGCCGCTACTCGATGGAGAAGACGATGGGATAGAGGGGCTGCTCGCCGCGGTGGGAGTCGATCTCGAGCGAGGGCTCGGCCTCCGAGACGGCGTCGAGGATCTCCTGGAAGGAGGCATCGTCGAGGTCCTTGCCGGCAAGGATGGTGAGGGTGTCGCCCTCCTCGGCCTCCTGCATGCGGCGGATGAGCTCGACGGTGACGTCCTTCACCGAGGAACCCACCACCGTGATGGCACCGTCCTCGATACCCATGACGTCACCGGCGTGGATGGGCGAGCCGTCTGCGGCCTGGGAGTCGCGCACGGCACGCGTGACCTCTCCACCACGAACCTCGGAGACGGCATCGGTCATGGCCTCGACGTTGTCTTCGAGGGTGCCCTCGGGATCTGCCACGAACATTGCCGAGAAAGCCTGCGGGACGGTCTTGGTGGGAACCACGGCAACGTGGGCGTCCTCGCAGGCGGAGGCGGCGGCCTCGGCGGCCATACGGATGTTGCCGTTGTCAGGAAGCACAATCACGTTCTCCGCGTTGGTCTTCTCGACCGCAGCGAGGATGTCTGCCGTGGAGGGGTTCATGGTCTGCCCTCCGGAGACAACCACGTCGACGCCGAGCGAGGTGAGAATCGACGCCTCGCCCGAACCCGCAGCCACCGCGACAAAGCCCAGCGGCTTCTTGGGGGCCTTCTCCTCGGCAGCCTTGTCGGCAGCAATCTTTGCCGTACGCTCGTGGGCCTCGAGGTCCATGTTGTGAATGAAGACCTCGAAGATTTGGCCACGCTCGAGCATGTAGGCAAGGACCTTATCGGGCGTGTTGGAGTGCACGTGCACCTTGAAGTCTGGGTACTCGCCCACGAGCAGCTCGCAGTCACCCATCGTGGCGAGAAACGCGAGCGCAGCGTCACGGTCGAAGGACTCGTCGTTAGCGTGGAAGAGGAACTCGTTGCAGTAGCGGTACTGCGAGCCCTCCCAGTCGTCGTTGAGCTCGATGGCCACCTTGGAGGAGACGGCAGCCTTGGCATCTGCGGAGTCAACGGTGGTCTTGAAGTCCGAGACCTCGCCCGCCTTGCCCTCAACGGCGTTCACGAAGGCCTCGAAGAAGGTGGCGAAGCCAAAGGCGCCGGAGTCGACAACGCCGTTCTCCTTGAGGACGGGCAGGAGCTCGGGCGTGCGGGCAACGGACTCGTAGGCCTCGATGACCAGCGCATCGAGCATCTCGGTGGCCGTGATGTGAGCCTTCTCGAGCTGGTCGGCGCGGGTGGACATGTCACGCAAGACGGTGAGGATGGTGCCCTCGACGGGCTTGCGCACGGCCTTGAAGGCAACCTTCACCGAGCGGTGGAACGCGTGCGCGATGTCGGCGGCCGTGGGGTTGTCCTGGTCCTTGGCATCGCAGAGCCCCTCGGCGAGGCCGCGCAGGATCTGGGAGGTGATGACACCGGAGTTGCCGCGCGCGCCCATGAGCGAGCCGTGGGTGATTGCCTTGGCGATGTCCTCGATGGTGGCGTCCTGCGGGAGCGCCTCCACCTCCTTGACGACGGTCCCCAGGGTGAGCGACATGTTGGTGCCGGTGTCTCCATCAGGGACGGGGAAGACGTTGAGCTTGTTGATCTCCTCGGCTCGCTCGGCAACGACGTTCGCCGCCACGGGGAAGCACGTGCGGATGACTGACGCGATCATCTTATTGGACCTCTGTTCTTTCTCTGCGGCGGCCTAGCGATTGGAGCGGAGGCCCTCGATGTGGACAGTGACCTTGACGTCATCGAGCTCGGCGATCTGCTTCAGGATGAACTTGACCGAGCTGGTGAGGTTGTTTACGACGGACGCCATGTTGACGCCCTGCTCGACAATGACGTGGAGGTCGACCGAGAGGTGCCCATCTGGCGTGACGTCGACGTCGATGCCACGACGGAGGCGGTTGGTGGGAAGGAGCTGCGCGACGCCGGCCTGCTCGTCGATGGCCGCCATGCCAACGACGCCGTAGCACTCCAGCGCGGCGTAGCCAGCCAGGTCTGCGATGCAGTCGTTAGACACCTTGAGCGTTCCCGGAACGACACCGGCCATGGGGTCTCCTCTCAAAGCCCCCGCAGGACGGAGGCATTGTTACTGACATAAGTCCTAGCGATTATAGCGCAGGGCAGCGCGCACACGCGACCCCACCACATGACAACAGAAAGGGAGGGCCAACGAAGTGGCCATCCGCTGCTGGCATTTGGACTGGATGGTGGCCCGGTGTGCGAGTATGCTCGGTGGGTGGCATCCCATCATCGAGGGGTCCAGCTGTAGGCAATACCAAGAAGTTGTGTGTATCACTTGCGAGAAGTCATCCAAGTGGTATATTTGCAAGGCTTGTTGATTAACGGGCGCGCGAGCGCCGCACTTTGGAGGTCAAGGTCATGTCGAAGGTTTGTGATATCTGCGGCAAGCACGCCGTTGCCGGTCGTTCCATCAGCCACTCCCACCGCACGGTTGC